>NZ_CAMLJP010000014.1 GCF_946480385.1 uncultured Azospirillum sp. | reverse complement strand
CATGGCCGAAAAGGGGCTGAAGACCGCCTGCATCACCAAGGTGTTCCCGACCCGCTCCCACACCGTGGCGGCGCAGGGCGGCATCTCGGCCGCTCTCGGCAACATGGGCGAGGACGACTGGCGCTACCACATGTACGACACCGTGAAGGGGTCGGACTGGCTGGGCGACCAGGACGCGATCGAGTACATGTGCCGCGAGGCCATCCCGGCGATCATCGAGCTGGAGCACTACGGCGTGCCCTTCTCGCGCACGCCGGAAGGCAAGATCTACCAGCGCGCCTTCGGCGGCATGACCGCGCAGTACGGCAAGACCCAGGCCTACCGGACCTGCGCCGCCGCCGACCGCACCGGCCACGCCATCCTGCACACCCTCTATCAGCAGTCGCTGAAGCATGAGGCGGAGTTCTTCGTCGAATACTTCGCGCTCGACCTCATCATGGAGGACGGCGTCTGCAAGGGCGTGCTGGCCTGGAACCTGGACGACGGCACGCTGCACCGCTTCCGCGGCCAGATGGTCGTGCTGGCGACCGGCGGCTACGGCCGCGCCTACTTCTCGGCGACCTCGGCCCACACCTGCACCGGCGACGGCGGCGGCATGATCCTGCGCGCAGGCCTGCCGCTGCAGGACATGGAGTTCGTGCAGTTCCACCCGACCGGCATCTACGGCTCCGGCTGCCTCATCACCGAGGGCGTGCGCGGCGAGGGCGGGTACCTGACCAACTCCAACGGCGAGCGCTTCATGGAGCGCTATGCCCCGTCGGCCAAGGATCTGGCGTCGCGCGACGTCGTGTCCCGCTCGATGACCATCGAGATCCGCGAAGGCCGCGGCGTGGGTGAGCACAAGGACCACATCCACCTGCACCTGGAGCACCTGCCGCCGGAGATCATCCACCAGCGCCTGCCCGGCATCGCCGAGACGGCCAAGATCTTCGCCGGCGTGGACGTGACCAAGGAGCCGATCCCGGTTCTGCCGACCGTCCACTACAACATGGGCGGCATCCCGACCAACGTTCACTGCGAGGTTCTGTCGCCGACCGCTTCGAACCCGGACCAGGTGGTGCCGGGCCTGATGGCGATCGGCGAGGCGGCCTGCGTGTCGGTCCACGGCGCCAACCGCCTGGGCTCCAACTCGCTGCTCGATCTGGTGGTGTTCGGCCGCGCGGCCGCCATCCGCGCCGCCGAGGTCGTCAAGCCGGGCAAAGCCCCGTCGGTCAAGGCCGACAGCTGCGACAAGGCCCTGGAGCGGTTCGACTGCATCCGCAACGCCAAGGGCTCGATCAAGTCGGCCGACCTGCGGCTGGAGATGCAGCGGACGATGCAGAACAACTGCGCCGTCTTCCGCACCGGCGAGGTCCTGGACGAGGGCGTGAAGAAGATCGACGCCGTCTATGCCAAGAAGGGCGAGATGGCGATTTCCGATCGTACGCTGGTCTGGAACTCCGATCTGGTCGAGGCGCTGGAGCTGGACAACCTGCTGGGTCAGGCGGTCGCCACCCTGCACTCTGCCCAGAACCGTCCGGAAAGCCGCGGCGCGCATGCCCGCGAGGACTATCCGAACCGCGACGACGAAGGCTGGATGAAGCACACCGTCATCTGGGTCGCGGACAACGGCGAGACGAAGATCGACTACCGCCCGGTCCACATGTACACCCTGACCGACGAGGTCGAGGTCTTCCCGCCCAAGGCCCGCGTGTACTAAGGCCCGCCGGATAAAGGAAATCAGCCATGGTTGAATTCAACCTGCCAGCCAACTCCAAGGTCGGCGTCGGCAAGACCGTCAACGTCGCGAACGGCGCCAAGCGAGCCAAGACCTTCAAGATCTACCGCTGGAACCCGGAGGACGGCCAGAACCCGCGCGTCGACAGCTATGTTGTCGATCTCGACAAGTTCGGGCCGATGATCCTCGACGCGATCATCTACATCAAGAACCAGGTCGACAGCACGCTGACCTTCCGCCGGTCCTGCCGCGAGGGCATCTGCGGGTCGTGCGCGATGAACATCGACGGCACGAACACGCTGGCCTGCTTGAAGGCGATCGACGAGGTTCCGGGCGACGTCAAGATCTACCCGCTGCCGCACATGCCGGTGGTGAAGGATCTGGTCCCCGACCTGAAGCACATCTATGCCCAGCTCGCCTCGATCAAGCCGTGGCTGCAGACCCAGTCGCCGGCCCCGAGCCGCGAGCGCCTGCAGTCGCCGGAGGACCGCGCCAAGCTGGACGGCCTCTACGAGTGCATCCTGTGCTTCTGCTGCTCGACCTCCTGCCCCAGCTACTGGTGGAACGGCGACCGCTACCTCGGCCCATCGATCCTGCTCCAGGCCTATCGCTGGATCGCCGACAGCCGCGACGAGATGACGGGCGAGCGCCTCGACAACCTCGAGGACCCGTTCCGTCTCTACCGCTGCCACACCATCATGAACTGCACCAAGGCGTGCCCGAAGGGTCTGAACCCCGCCAAGGCCATCGCCGAAATCAAGAAGCTGATGGTCGTGCGCCGCTGACCAAGAGCGTTTGCGACACGAAGAAAGGCGCCCCTCCGGGGGCGCCTTTTTCGTTTGTGCGGGGTCAGACGAAGTCCGGATCGGTCGGCCGCGACGGTGGCAGGTCGTTGCCGGGGACCGGGCTGTCTGTGGTGCCGGGGCTACCGGGATCGGGCAGGTCGGGATTGTCGGTGCCCGGCAGGTCGACGACCGGGACATCCTCGTGCGGTCCCGGGAAGGGGTTGGGCGGTGCGGCGCTGAGGCCGGGGTCGGTGGTCGGCATGGAATGCTTCCCCTCTGTTGATCGTTTGCGGTCGTGCGCTCCCCTGTATCAACGGCCGAGTCCGCAATCCGCTCCATGGCACGGGACGATTGCATGCGGACCGGTTGACCGGCGGCGGCGAGGGGGTATGCTCTTCGGGAGATCACCAACGACGACGAACCACGAATGGGCGGTGCCGGCCGGCGGCGCCCAGCGAATGGACACATTTTCTTTCTAGGGAAGGACCAATCATGGGCGGCATGGCAGGCCAGGCGTGGAGCTGGATCCAGGGCGAATGGATGGAGGGCAATCCGCCCATCGTCGGACCGCTGTCCCACACGCTGTGGCTCTCTTCGACGGTCTTCGACGGCGCGCGCGCCTTCCAGGGCGTGGCCCCCGACCTCGACCTGCATTGCGCCCGCGCCATCCGCTCCGCCCAGGTGATGGGGCTGGAGCCGATGGTCACCGCCGGCGAGATCGAGGAGCTGTGCTGGGACGGCATCCGCCGCTTCCCCAAGGAAGCGGAGCTGTACATCCGCCCGATGTTCTACGCCGATGACGGCTTCGTCGCCCCGGCGCCGGAGAGCACGCGCTTCGTCCTGTCGATCTACGAGGACCCGCTGCCGCAGCCGACCGGCTTCGCCGCCTGCATCTCCACCCGCCGCCGCCCGATCCCGACCATGGCCCCGACCGAGGCCAAGGCCGCTTGTCTCTATCCCAACGCCGGCATGGCGCTGACCGAGGCGCGCAAGCGCGGCTTCCAGAACGCCATCATGCTGGACGCCATCGGCAATGTGGCGGAGTTCGCCACCTCCAACATCTTCATCGCCAAGGACGGCGTCGTGCGCACTCCGGTGCCGAACGGCTGCTTCCTGAACGGCATCACCCGCCAACGCATCATCGGCCTGCTGCGCAACGACGGCGTGACGGTGGAGGAATGCACCCTGACCCCTCGGGACGTGCTGGAGGCCGACGAGGTCTTCTCCACCGGCAACCACGCCAAATGCGTGCCGGTAACCAAGGTGGAGGACCGCAGCCTCGCCGCGGGTCCGATCTTCCAGCGGGCGCGGGCGCTCTATTGGGAATACGCCTTCCGCTGATCGAGCAGCGCCACCGCCGCCCGGCGGTGATGGGCCAGCGTGGCGGCCAAGCGGGCCAGCCACGCATCGGTCCGGCAGGCGGTCGCCGTCAGTGCGCCGCGACGCCGGCAGGTGGCGAGGCGCGCTTCGGCCGCGAGGTCTGAATGCAGGCGGAGCGTTGCGGCGCGTTTGACGGCGTTGGCGCGGGCCGAACCGCCAAGCAGGACGGTGCGAAGCTCGGGCTTCGGTGTCTGGCCGTCATGGGTGCGGTGAAGGTTGTCCAGGCGGGCGACGCGGTCCATGGGATGAACGGTAGCACCTGCCAGGGTGGCAGTAAAGGTAAATTTTCCTAGGAAGGATCGGGTATGGAGAGGCATTTGCCCCCTCCCTAACCCTCCCCCGCTCTCAGCGGGAGAGGGAACTGCCGCCACTTCGGCATTCGCGTCACGCTGCCAAGCGTCCTCTCCCCTCTCTCGCCAAAGGCGGGGGAGGGATGGGAAAGGGGCACCCTAAGTCGAACTTTACCTTACTGGCTTGCCCAGATGATCCGCGCCATCCAGGCGACGTCCGACAGCGGGATGCTGCGGTCGGGGTGGGCGCGGTTGATCGACAGCAGTTCGATCTTGGTCGCCGTCTCGCGGATCAGCTGCTTGGCCATCACCTCGCCGCCCTTGGTGCGGACGACGACGCGGTCGTTGCGGCGGATCTGTGCGGCGGGCGAGACGATGATGGTGTCGCCGTCGCGATAGACCGGTTCCATGCTGTCGCCGGAGATCTCCAGCGCATAGGCGTGCGGGTCGCCCAGGCTGGGAAACAGCAACTCGTCCCAGCCGCTGCCGGCGGGGAAGCCGGCGTCGTCGAAATAGCCGGCCGATCCGGCCTGGGCATAGCCGATCACCGGAACCCGCTGCAGCGGGGTGGTGCCGGCGCCGTCGCCGACCAGCGACACGAACTCCGACAGAGATGCGCCGGTGGCGTCCAGCACCTTGGAGATGCTTTCCGTCGACGGCCAGCGCAGCTTGCCGTCGTTGGTCGTGCGCTTGCTCTTGTTGAAGGTGGTCGGGTCCAGTCCGGCGCGCCGCGCCAGCCCGGAGGCGGAGAGCCCGTGCTGCGCCGCAAGACGGTCGATGGCCCGCCAGATGTCCGTATGTTTCAGCATGGGACGATAATCTCATAAAGCGGCGACAGCGTCCCTAGGAACTTTTTCATAAACCTGTTGACCGCATGCGTTGGGCGGAACATAACGCAAACAGATGGCGCGGCCACAACCCCAGGCCCGGCGCCCGCTCTTTCAAAAATCCGAAGCCGCAAGGAGACCAGCATGCTGAGTCCGGCCGCCCCCGCTTTGCCCGTCGCCCGCCTGTCCCAGGTCGTGCCCTTGAAGGCGGAGCCTTACAGTGTCGACGGCGAACCCTTTGCCGGCGCGGAAGAGGCGTGGTTCTGGGCGGTGCAGGCGCATGACGCCAAGGCGGCGGGCGCGCGGGTCATCGCCGGCTGCGGGCAGGTGGCGCGACCCTGCGAACCGCAGGACGTGCTGCGGGTGGTCGACCGGCTGTACCGGATGCGCAAGCTGATGCGCGACCATCTGCATGTGCTGGTCCATTACGGCCGCCGCCAGAGCGCGCCGGAGCCGGATCGCTTCCGCGAGCAGCGCGCCCATTCCCTGTGGACCGAGGCCTTCGCCGCCATCGCCCCCACCCTGCGCGACAAGGGCATTGTCCGGGACATCGGGCGATGACCGCCACTCCCTGGACGGCGGCCTGGGTGGTCTATCGCGGGGAGGCGCCGCTGTGGTGGCTGCGGCTGCTGAAGCCGGGCTTCCGCCATTGCCTGGCGCTGCTGACCGACGGGCGGCGCTGGGTGGCGGTCGATCCGCTGGCGGGCTTCACCGACGTGGCCGTTTTGGACCTGCCGGCCGAGTTCGACCTGCCGGGCTGGTACCGCGCCCAGGGGCTGACGGTGGACGCCGCCCCGCTACGCCGCCCGGCCGGCCCCGCCCCCTGGGGTCCCTTCACCTGTGTCGAGGCGGTCAAGCGCCTGATCGGCCTGCGCGCCCGCCGGGTGCTGACCCCCTGGCAACTGCACCGCCACCTGACCGGAGGAAACCGCGCATGCCCGCATCCGCAGCCGTGAAACCGCCCGTCCGCCGGATGGGCGACCTATCGGAACCGGAAGCCCTGCTAGAGCGCTATCGCGCCGCCCGCGAACGGCGCACCGTGTGGGAAAGCCATTGGCAGGACTGCTACGACCATGCGCTGCCCAACGGCCGGCCCTTCCGCGGCGGCGGCACGCCGGGCGAACGCCGGGTCGACCGCCTGTTCGACGGCACCGCGCCCGATGCGGTGGAGCAGCTGGCCGCCAGCCTTTTGTCGGAACTGACGCCGCCCTGGTCGCGCTGGTTCGGCTTCCAGCCCGGCCCCACCCTGACCGGGGCGGAGCGCGATCGCGTCGCGCCGCTGCTCGACCGCGCCGCCGGGATCGTCCAGGCCCATTTCGACCGCTCCAACTTCGCGGTGGAGATCCATCAGGCCTTCCTCGACCTCGTCACCGTCGGCACCGCCAGCCTGCTGATGGAGGAGGCCGCCCCCGGTGCGCCGTCCAGCCTGCGCTTCACCGCCGTGCCTCTGGCGGAGGCGGTGCTGGAGGAGGGGCCGGACGGCCGGCTCGACGCCACCTTCCGCCGCAGCGAGGTGACGCTGGCGCAAATTCTCCAGCGCTTCCCCGGCGCCGACCTGCCCGACGAGTTGCGCAAGCAAGCCGCCGAGGATCCCGACAGCCGCTTTCCCCTGGTCGAGGCGGTGCTGCCCGACGGTGCGGCCTATCGCTGGGGCGTGGTGCTGGACAGCGGGCTGACCGAACCGTCCTGGCTGGCGCAGGGGCGCTTCGCCCAGTCGCCCTTCGTCAATTTCCGCTGGCTGAAGGCGCCGGGCGAGACCTATGGCCGCTCGCCGGTGATGAAGGCGCTGCCCGACATCAAGACCGCCAACAAGGTGGTGGAACTGGTGCTGAAGAACGCCTCCATCGCCGTCACCGGCATCTGGCAGGCGGACGATGACGGGGTGCTGAACCCCACCACCATCCGGCTGGTGCCCGGCACCATCATCCCGAAGGCGGTGGGATCGGCCGGGCTGACGCCGCTGGCCAATCCCGGCCGGTTCGACGTGTCGCAGCTGGTGCTGGACGATCTGCGCGGCCGCATCCGTCACGCTCTGCTGGTCGACCGGCTGGGGCCGGTGGAGTCGGCGCGGATGACCGCGACCGAGGTGCTGGAACGCTCCGTCGAGATGGCGCGGCTGCTCGGCGCCACCTATGGCCGGCTGCAGGCGGAGTTGATGACGCCGCTGGTGCTGCGGGCGGTGTCGATCCTGCGTCGGCGCGGCGAGATCCCCGACATCACCGTCGATGGCCGGCTGGTGGAACTGCAGCACCGCTCCCCGCTTGCCCAGGCGCAGGCCCAGCGCGACGTGCAGGCGGCGCTGCGCTGGCTGGACAGCGTCAAGGCGCTGGGGCCCGAGGCGGAGGCCACGGTGGACGCGGCGGCGACCGCCCACTGGCTTGGCGAGGCCTTCGGCGTGCCGGCCAAGCTGATGCGGGCGGAGGTCGCCGCTCCAGCCGCCGCTCCTGCGGCACCCCCTGTTGTCGCCCCTCCGCCTTCGCCGGTGCCCGCCGTGGCGATGGCCGATGCCGGAACCTCCAATGGCTGAGCGTCCGACCGGCGAACAGGCCGGCTGGGACTGGCTGGAGGCTTCGCCCTCCGCCGGTCCGGACCCTGCCGCGGCGTCCGACGCCGATCCGGCGCCCAGCTTCGCCCGCTGCTTCGCCGGGGGTGACGGTTTGCGGGTGCTGGCGGTGCTGCGGGCGATGACGCTCGACCGCGCGCTGGGCCCCGACGCGCCCGAGGCGGCGCTGCGCCACCTCGAAGGACAGCGCCAGCTGGTCGCCACCATCCTCGCGCTGGTCGCGCGCGGGCGGGCGGGCTGACCAGCGGTGCTGCCGCTCTTCTCTTTCCTTTCCCTGCAGGAGTTGATGATGGCCGACACTCTGCTGACCGAATCCGCAGCCGCAACCGATGGCGTTCCGCCGCTGCCGATCCCGGAGAAGTTCCGCGATCCCAAGACCGGAGCCCTGCGCGTCGAAGCTCTGCTGAAATCCTATCTGGAACTGGAACGCCGTCTGTCGTCGCAGGGGCGGTCCGGGCAGGCGTCGCCGGACGCAGCATCCGAGTCGGTCCCCGAATCCACTCCCAGTCCTTTCGATCCCGCCAGCCTCGACCCGGTGCAGCTCCGCCGGCTGCTGGGCGCGCCGGAGACGCCGGACGGCTACAGCATCGCCTGCGACCACGGCCTGTTCCAGCCCGATCCGGAGATCAACGGCCGCCTGCACGAGGCCGGCTATACCCCGAATCAGGCGCAGCTTCTCTACGATCTCGCCGCCGAGCGAATGATTCCGCTGATCCAGACCATGGCCGCCGAGTTCCAGGCGGAACGCGAGGTCGAGCGGCTGGTCGCCCGGTTCGGCGGCGAGGAGCGCTGGCGCGAGGTGTCGCGGCAACTGCTAGCCTGGGCCGGCAAGACCCTGCCGCCGGCGGCGGTGGAAGGGCTGGCAACCACCTACGAAGGTGTCATGGCGCTCTATGCGATGATGACCGGCAGCGAGCCCGCCGCCCTGTCTATGGCTGGCAACCGCCCGGCCGGTGGAGAGGGCGAGGCCGAACTGCGCACCCTGATGCGCGACCCGCGCTATTGGCGGGACCGCGATCCGGCGGTGATCGCCCGCGTCACGGAAGGATTCCAGCGCCTCTATCCCGGCCAGCGGTGAGTTGAAACGTCGTCGGCCGCCATCCCCGCCAGCGCAAGGCGAGTGGCGGCCGACGCGAAGGATGGTGCAGGGACAAAGAGCCGCAGCATGCAACCTTCGTATGGGTTGGACAGGTGTCTATTGCGCGTGCGAAGAAAAATTGAATTGCACGATTGAAACGAAGCCGTCACTTTCCCTTTCTGATGACTAACCGTCCGTTTACCGAACGGACAAGAGAGCGACGCCGGGCCCGATGACGCTGCGCCGCAAGATTCGCTGGCTGACCTGGATCGGCCTGATCGGCTGCCTGATGGCGGCGATTCCCGCGCTCTACCTGCTGCGGCAGGGCATGATCGCCGAGCGGGGGCAGGTCGCTGTCGCCCTGGTGGACTCGGCGGGCCTGCTGCTGCGCGATCTGGAACGGTCGGCGTCCTCCGGCGCGATCTCCGGCGACGAGGCGCGCGACCGCGCGAGGACGGCCTTGCAGGCGCTGTCCGCCAAACCCTTTCATGTCAGGATTTTCACGGACGGCATCGTTCCGCCGGGCTGGCCGGCCATCGACCGCGCGGTGACGGCCGAGGGGCGGTTCGAGCCCTGGGGCTGGGCCATCGCCACCGCCGGCGACATCGGCGACCTCGACCGCGATTTCCTGATCGAGGCGTCGGGATTCCTGCTGTTCCTGGCGGCGTTGCTGGTGCTGAGCTGGCCGGGGTCGCGCTTTCTGTCGCAGCATGTCGTCGGCCCCCTGGAGGCGCTGTCCGACCGCATGCGTCTGCTGACGGAGGGGCGGACCGACATCGACATTCCCGGCTGCGACCGCCGCGACGAATTCGGCGCAATGGCTCGGGCCATCGAGTTCTTCCGCCGTGCCGCCATCGCCCTGATCGAACGGGACGAGCGGCTGGCTGGCATCATGAACAATGTCGGCGACGCGATCCTGCTGGTCGACGCCCGCGGCCGGATCGAGGAGCACAACCCTGCCGCGGTGGCGCTGTTCGGCGCGCCCGCCGGGGACCTGCGCGGCCGGCCGCTGTCCGGGCTGTTCGTCGCCACCGACCGCGCGCGCATCGATGCGCTGCTGGCCGGCATGGCGGCGGAGGCGGATGTTCCGGAACCGGTGCGGGAGGAGGCGCTGGGGATCGAGCGCGCGGGAACCGGCGAGCGGATCGATGCCTCGCTCAGCGTCTCGCCGCTGGTGGTTCAGGGGCGGCGCGGCTTCGTCTGCGCGCTGGCCGACGTGACCGAACGGCTGCGCCATGAACGCGAACTGATGCGTCTGGCCACCCGCGACCGGCTGACCGGCCTGCCCAACCGGGCGATGATCGAATCGCTGCTGGAAGCGGCGGTGGAGCGCAGCCGCCGTTACCGGCGCCCCTTCGCCGTTCTGTGCCTGGACCTGTCGCGCTTCAAGCTGATCACCGACACGCTGGGCCATCAGGCTGGCGACGCGCTGCTGCAGGAGGTGGCGCGGCGGATCGTCGCCTCGGTGCGCGGCGCAGATCCGGTCGGCCGCATCGGCACCGACGACTTCGCCGTCGTGCTGGAGGAGATCCGCGATGCCGACGAGGCGGAGGCGATCGCCGGGCGTATCCTGGACGCCTTCGACGCGCCGGTCACCCTGCCGGGCTGCGAGCATTATGTCCGCCCGGCGGTCGGCATCGCCGTCTATCCGACCGACCTTGCCGGCGATGGGGCCGCCGGGGAGCGTTGGGATGGCGACGATCCGCAGGCGCTTCTGCGCTCGGCCGAAACGGCGCTCTATGCCGCCAAGCGGATGGGCGGGAGGCGCCATGCCTTCTTCCGCCCCGAACTGGCCGAACAGGCGCGGCGCCAATTGGCGCTGGACGGCGATCTGCGGGCGGCGCTGGCGCTGAAGCAGTTCCGCCTGCATTACCAGCCCAAGGTGTCGCTGATCGACTACTCGCTGGAGGGTTTCGAGGCTTTGCTGCGCTGGGAGAAGCCGGGGGAGGGAGCAGAGCGGGGAATGATGATCCCGCCCGGTGAGTTCATCCCGGTGGCGGAGGAAACCGGCTTCATCGTGCCGTTGGGCGACTGGGTGCTGGACGAGGCGTGCCGCCAGATGCGCGAATGGCTGGATGCGGGGATGGAGCCGGTGCCGGTCGCCGTCAACATCTCGCCCAAGCATCTGCGCAACCGCACCGCCGAGGATTTCCAGCGCATCATCGACCGCCACGGCCTGCCCCCCGGCCTGATCGAGCTGGAGATCACCGAGGGCGCGGTGATGCAGGACATCGACCATGCGCTGGCCGTTCTTGCGTCGCTGAAGGCGATGGGCATCCGGGTGGCGGTGGACGATTTCGGCACCGGCCATTCGTCCTTGAGCTATCTGAAGCGGCTGCCGATCACCACGCTGAAGATCGACCGCTCTTTCATCAACGGCGTGCCGAACGAGCGCGAGGACGCCGGCATCGTCTCCACCATCATCGCCATGGCCGACATGCTGGGCCTGCATGTGGTGGCCGAAGGGGTGGAGAAGACCGAGCAGGCCAATTTCCTGCGCCACCACAATTGCACCCAGGTCCAGGGCTGGCTGACCGGCCGCCCGGTGCCGGCCGAGGCCGCCTGCCGCCTGTTGATGGAGCGGCTGCGGCAGGCGGCGCTAGGGGCTGCCTGACGCGCCGCCTGAAGCCGGACCAGAAGCCGGGATCGCCTTTCGCCGTGGGCGGGGGACCATCAGTTCGGCCAGTGTGACCGGACGAAAATTCCAGACATCGACGCCGACATCGATCTGCCGGGGCTGCGGCTTCAACTGGCCGTGGCTGTGGCCGTGCAGGTTCAGAGCCCGGCGGTGCATGCCGTTCCAGGTGCGGAAGGCGTAATGGCACATCACCAGATCGATGCCGTCCAGCGTCAGTTCGGCGTAGTGCCCGACGCTGGCCCAGCCGGGGAGCGCCAGTGTCGCCGGGCCGTCGTTGTTGCCGGCGATCAGATGCTTGGTGCCGTTCAGCCGGCCGAGCAGGGCGGCCATGGCGTCGGGCTTCATGTGCAGGGCGAAGTCGCCGAGGTGCCAGACCTCGTCGCCGGGGCCGACGGTGGCGTTCCAGTTCGCCTCCATCGCCGCGTCCATCTCTGCGGTGGACTCGAAGGGGCGGCGGAAACGGCCGCGTGCGCCGCCATGGCCGAAATGGGTGTCGGAGGTGAAGTATACGGTCATCGACCGGTCAACGCCGGCGCGCCGTGGGCTGTTCCCGTGCCGGGATCCCGCGGCAGGCGCGCCGGCCGTCCCGTGCTCAGTGCTTGTGGTCGTCCGCCGCCGGGTCGAGGAAGCGGTGCAGGTGGACGATGTAGTAGCGGGTGTGGGCGTCGTCGATGGTCTGGCCGGTGGCGCCGCGCCATGCCTTGTAGGCGTCCTCATAGCTCGGGAAGATGCCGACGATGTGCAGCTTCGACGGATCGACGAACTGGTCCGTGTCCGGACGCACGAGTTCGCCGCCGAACACGAGATGGAGGAGCTGTTTGTCGGGCATGACCTTTGTCCTTGTAGCCGGGAGTGATTGGGGAGTTATGGCTGTCTTTGTGCCGGCGGGCCGGCTGATGCGTCGCATTCTCATATCCGCCGTCCGGGCGGCGCTTCAAGCCTGTTGACAGGTCCACCGACCTTTGCCACCACGGAACCGCGGCGTTTTCAGGATCAGCATAAAGAATCCGTCCATTTGCCGCAGATGACGGACGCCGAAAACACGGCCGAACACTGCGAGGATCGAGCGATGCCAAGTGGTCATACCGCGACTCGGGAGAAACACGGGCGCGAGCTGCGGGTCTGGGACCTGCCGACCCGCCTGTTTCATTGGGCACTGGTCGCTGCGGTGGCGGTCGCGATTCTGTCTGCCGAGCTTGGTGTGCTTGATGTTCATATGTTGGCCGGTGAAACAGTTCTGATTCTCGTGCTGTTCCGGCTGGTTTGGGGCGTGGTGGGCAGCCAGACCGCACGCTTCGCCGATTTCGTGAAGGGACCGGGCGCCATCCGCGACTATCTGAGGCGGTCGCGGGCGGGTGGGGAGGCCGCCTTCACCTTGGGCCACAACCCGCTGGGCGCGCTGATGGTGGTGGCGCTGCTGCTGGTCCTGCTGGTTCAGGCTGCCAGCGGGCTGTTCACCAGCGACGACATCCTGGTCGACGGGCCGCTGGTGCCGATGGTTTCCGGCGCCATCGTGGCGCTGCTCAGTTCACTGCACCGGCTGCTCGCCAACGGCATCTTCGCGCTGGTCGGTCTGCATGTGGTTGCGGTGTTCTTCTATCTGCTGGTCAAGCGGGACAATCTGATCCGTCCGATGGTCACCGGCCGCAAAACGCTGCCGGCGCAACTGGCGGCGACGGAGCCGCGGCGCGCTCCGGCGGCGCTGGCGCTGGCGGTTCTGGCCGCGACTGCCGGGCTGGTCTTCCTGGTGCTGCGGGCCGCTGGTTGATCTGCCGGCCGGCGGGGAGCCGGCCCTCCGCGGCATATGCCGATGGATCGTGCGACAATGCGCCGTCTGGGGCTTCACGTCTTCCAGTCTAGAATGACTCCAGATTGATCCGCACCAAACGTCACGAAACCAATGAAGCCGGCCCGACTTCCGGGATCGATCGACCTTTGCCTGAATGAAGCTTCAGGTTGCGGTGAGAATGTAGGCCGGCCGGGAGACCGCCAGTCATGCACGCACAAACCGGACCCCGCCCGACCGCAGCGCTGAAGGGCCTGCTGGTCGCCACCGCCGCCGCTCTCGGCATCCTGGCCGCCACCGCAGGCGCGGCACCGGCCGCCGATCCGACCGCCGGCGATGCCCTGATGGGCCGCGCGCGCGAGCTGTTCAAGCCGCTGCCCGCCGCCTTGCCCGTGGTCCGCAACAATGCGGTCACCCATGAGAAGATC
Source organism: uncultured Azospirillum sp. (assembly GCF_946480385.1). The sequence continues at coordinate 57,537 of NZ_CAMLJP010000014.1, read as the reverse complement.
GAATTGGGCAAGATGCTGTTCTTCGATCCGCGCCTGTCGGCCAGCGGCATCTTCTCGTGCAACAGCTGCCACAATCTGGGGCTCGGCGGTGTCGACGGGCTGGAGACCTCGGTCGGCCATGGCTGGCAGAAGGGGCCGCGCAACGCGCCGACCGTGCTGAACGCGGTGCTGAACGTCGCCCAGTTCTGGGACGGCCGGGCGGAAGACCTGAAGGCACAGGCGAAGGGGCCGATCCAGGCCGGGGTGGAGATGAACAGCACGCCCGACCGCGTGATGGCGGTGCTGAACAGCATCCCCGCCTACAAGGCCAAGTTCGCCGACGCCTTCCCCAACGAGAAGACCCCGGTCAGCTTCGACAATGTCGCCATGGCGATCGAGGCGTTCGAGGCGACGCTGACCACCCCCGCCGCTCCCTTCGACCAGTATCTGGAGGGCAAGGCCGATGCGCTGACCGACACGCAGAAGGCCGGTCTGGAGCTGTTCATCGACAAGGGCTGCGCCGGCTGCCACAACGGCGTCAATATCGGCGGCCATGATTACTTCCCCTTCGGCGTCGTGGCCAAGCCGGGGGCGGAGATCCTGCCGCCGGGCGACAAGGGCCGCTTCGCCGTCACCAAGACCGCCGACGACGAATATGTCTTCCGCGCGCCCACCCTGCGCAACGTCGCGCTGACCGCCCCCTATTTCCATTCCGGCAAAGTGTGGGACCTGCGGCAGGCGGTTGCGGTGATGGGGTCGAGCCAGCTCGGCGCCACCCTGTCCGACCAGGAGATCGACAAGATCACCGCCTTCCTGACCGCGCTGACCGGCCAGCAGCCCCGTGTCGATTACCCGCTGCTGCCGGCCAGCACCCCGGCCACGCCGCAACCCGTCTTCAAGTAAGGAGCTGCCAAAGAAAAAGCCCTTCTCCATGGTCGTGGGGAAGGGCTTTTCGCATCAGGTCTGCCGTATTCGCCGGCCGCTTATTCGGAACGGTAGCGCTGGTGGCAGGCCTTGCAGCTGTCGGCCATGGCGCCGAACGCCTTGCCCGTTGCGGCCTTGTCGCCGGAAGCGGCGGCGACCTTCAAGGCGTTGGCGGACGCCTGCAGATCATGCGCCTTGGCGGTGAAATCCGGGAAGTTGGCCCAGATCACTTCCTTGGCCGCCGTCTTGCCCTTGTCGGAGCCCGGCGGGAACAGGCTGGGGATCTTGGCGGCGTAGGCGTCGATGCGGTCGGTGACCGGGCCGATGGCGGCGAGATCGCCCTTGCCCAGCGCGTCCTTGATCTCGCCCATCGCCTTCTTGTAGTCCTCGAACCCGGCCTTGCGGGTCTGAATCACGTCCTGGGCCAGAGCAGCGCCGCCGGTCAGCATCAGCGCGGCCGACGCCGCAAGCACGATACGGGAAAACACGGTTCTCATCCCTTCTTTGAATTTCGTCCCCCACGCCGGACGTTACACACCGCCATGCTGAAGCTGTCAAGTGAAGCGGGCGTGACGATGCCGCGCCGTCATGGCGTTCATTTGTGTTGTAAGAAATAATGCTGCGATGGGTTGGATTCGGGATTTGCCGGATGCGACATCTCGATCAGTCAATGGTTGGGAGCGCCCACGACTGCGGCCCGGTACGGCGCCGCCACAGGGTGGAAAAACCGCCGATCCCCGCAGTTTTCAGCGGCCAAGCAGCCTTGCAACCGGGGTGGAGCGGAAGTAAGGTCCCGCCTCGCTCCTTCCACCCGGAGGGGCAGGCGTCGCTCGACGTCTCCGCCACACCGTCTCCATAGCCCTGAGGGGGCCCATCGCCATGTCGATCATCGCGTCCCGCCTGTCCCGCATCAAGCCGTCGCCGACCATCGCCGTGACCAACAAAGCCCGCGAGCTGAAAGCGGCCGGTCGCGACGTCATCGGCCTGGGTGCCGGCGAGCCGGATTTCGATACCCCCGACAACATCAAGGCCGCCGCCATCAAGGCGATCGAGTCCGGTGACACCAAGTACACCGCGGTGGACGGCACCCCCGCCCTGAAGAAGGCGATCTGCGCCAAGTTCGAGCGCGAGAACGGCCTGAAGTACACGCCCGAGCAGATCACCGTCGGCGTCGGCGGCAAGCAGGTGCTGTACAACGCCCTGATGGCGACGCTGAACCAGGGCGACGAGGTCATCATCCCGGCTCCCTACTGGGTCAGCTATCCGGACATGGTGGAACTGGCGGAAGGCACGCCGGTCTTCGTCTCCTGCCCGGCCGAGCAGGGCTTCAAGCTGCAGCCGGCGGACCTGGAAAAGGCGATCACGCCGAAGACCAAGTGGCTGATCCTGAACTCGCCGTCGAACCCGTCGGGCGCCGCCTACACCCGCGCCGAGATGAAGGCGTTGACCGACGTGCTGGTCAAGCACCCGCATGTCTGGGTGATGACCGACGACATGTACGAACACCTGCTGTATGACGGCCTGGAGTTCGTCACCCCGGCCCAGGTCGAGCCGGCGCTGTACGACCGCACCCTGACCGTCAACGGCGTGTCGAAGTCCTACGCGATGACCGGCTGGCGCATCGGCTATGCCGGCGGCCCGAAGGAGCTGATCAAGGCCATCGGCGTCATCCAGAGCCAGTCGACCTCCAACCCGACCTCCATCGCCCAGGCCGCCGCCGTCGAGGCGCTGAACGGCCCGCAGGACTTCATCAAGGAGCGTGGCGAGGCCTTCCGCCAGCGCCGCGATCTGGTGGTGTCGATGCTGAACCAGGCCAACGGCATCAGCTGCCCGAAGCCGGAAGGCGCCTTCTACGTCTATCCGTCCTGCGCCGGCACCATCGGCAAGATCACTCCGGAGGGCAAGGTGATCGAGACCGACGAGGATTTCGTCACCTACCTGCTGGAGTCGGAGGGCGTCGCCGTCGTCCAGGGTTCGGCCTTCGGCCTCGCCCCGCACTTCCGCATCTCCTACGCGACCTCGACGGAAGCGCTGGAAGAGGCGTGCAAGCGCATCCAGCGCGCCTGTGGCAACCTGCGCTGATCGCCGCGGCTACCGAGTAAGAAGTAGGGCCGGCATCCCATGGGGTGCCGGCCCTTTTCCATTACGGGGCCTTACTTCGCGGCGAGCATCCTGTCGATGGCGCCCAGCGAGAATTTCAGCACCGCTTCGTCGGCCAGCTTGCCGTCCTTGATCTTGTCGGCGACGCCGCCGATGACGACCTGCGGGCCGGCCGCCAGCTTGGCCGGAAGCGCCAGCAGCGTGTCGTTGACCTGCTGATGCGCCCGCACGCCGCCGGTGAAGGCGGGGGAGTTGGAAATGACCAGCACCGGCTTGCCGATCAGCGCCGACTTGCCATAGGGGCGCGAGGCCCAGTCGAGCGCGTTCTTCAGCACGCCCGGCATGCCGTAATTGTATTCCGGCGTGACGATGACGACGCCGTCAGCCTCTGCGATGGCCTGACGCAGGGCATGGACCTCCGCCGGGGCGTCGGGGTTGTCGATGTCCTGGTCGTAGAGCGGCAGGCGCAGGTTGCGGATGTCCATGCTGACACCGGCCGGAAGAGCGTCCTGCAAGCCGCGCAGAACGGCCAGCGAGTTGGAGTTGCTGCGCAGGCTGCCGGGCAGGCCCAGCAGCTTGGCACGCACCGTTGCGTCGGTCATGAAGCGTTTGCCTTTCTTCTGTTTTCGCCGGGTATTCCTGCGGACTGCTGCCCACCTTGTCCCGGCACTGGATCCGATGGCGCTGACATGGTCGGTCCAGGCGCAGCTTTCCAACCAGTCATGGCCGAATTGTCGATATGGCCGGTTTTAAGGTGGCGTCCGGCGGTTGCGTTCGGCCGGGCTGTGACCATCTTGGGATCCGACTGTTGACGGCGGGGACGACTACCTAATTAGAGGGTACACAAAGGATGGTGCGCGCAACCGGGCGTGTCCATCGGTTTTGACCGTTTGTGTGGGCGGATCGGAAAGAGGGGAGGCGACATGGCGACGCGGCGACTGGATCGGGATGACCACGTCCGTAAACATCTGGCGCTGATGCTGCAGGAATGGCAGGAGCAGACCGGCCGCGACATGGCGACCGCCACCGCCGATCAGCGGCTTCAGCACTGCACCACTCTGTTGATCGACCTGCTGGGCGAGGCGGAACGGGCGGACGAAGCCGCCATGACCGAAGCCTGAAAGCTGCGGGAGCGGCCCCGGCCTGGGAACCGCCCCTGCAAGAAACGACGTCCTTACTGCGGCGCCATGCGGATGGCGCCGTCCAGGCGGATGACGTCGCCGTTCAGCATCTCGTTCTCCACGATGTGCGTGCCGTAACATGCGCACACAATGCATAACCCGCACCCGTTGATTTTCCTTGGATTGTCGACTTTCTGAAGCGCATCGCGTAACATAGAGGCACACCCGCAAACACGGCGGTTGTTACCCGATTTGTTACCCGCACCGGCCCTAGGAAGCGCGACCATGCCCAAGGTGAAGCTGACCGCAAAGGCGGTGGAGAATGCCAAGCCGCCAGCGCCGGGCGAGCGGCTTGAGCTCTTCGATGTGTCCATGCCCGGGTTTGGCCTCCGCGTCGGCGACACGAAGAAGTCGTGGTTCGTGTTCTATCGTTATGGGGAGAAGCAGAAGCGCCTAACTCTGGGTCACTACCCGGCCCTTGACCTGGGCAAGGCGCGGGAGAAGGCGGCTACCGCCTTGGAAGCCGTTGAAGCTGGAATCGATCCTGCGGCGGAGAAGATAGCCGCCAAGGTGCAGGCGAAGGCGGCAGAGGCGCAGAAGGAGGCAACAGGGTACTTCCCTGGCTCGTTCGGCGCTTTGGCCGACCTTTACTTCCGGCAGGAATGCCCGTCTCTGCGTAGAGGGAAGGAGGTTGAGGCTGCCGTCAGGCGGGAGGTGTTCCCATCCTGGAAAGACCGGCCGCTTGCCGATCTGCGGCGCCGCGATTTGGCTGCGCTGCTAGACCCCATCACCTCCGTCGGTCATGTGCAAAAGGCGCACAAAGTCCGCGAGATCGCCCTGCGCATCGTGAACTGGGGGGTCGACCGCGGCGATCTGGAGGCAAACCTCCTTGCGAGCCCAAGTCGCGGCCGGCGGAAAGGCGGATCTCTCCAGCGCCAGAGTCGGGATCGCGTACTCACGAATGACGAGTTGCGGGATGTCTGGCTTGCGTGTGACGAGTTGACCGGCCCCTTCCCGGACATGGTCAAGGTGCTCATCCTGACCGGCCAGCGGCGGGACGAGGTGAGCGGGATGCAGCGCGGCGAACTGGACCTGGAGGAGGGCGTCTGGACGATCCCGTCGGACCGATACAAGACCGGTATCGTCCATGTCGTGCCGCTGGTCCCGGTCGTGTGCCAGATCATCAAGCGCCAACCCCGCACGTCCGACAGGTTCGTGTTCACAACAGTCCCCGATGCGGGGTTCACTGGCTACAGCTGGGCAAAGGCGGTGTTGGATAGGAAGATCAACGAACGTCGTCAGGAAGCGGGGTTGGGAAAAATCCCTCGCTGGACGCTACACGATCTGCGCCGCACGCTCCGCACCGGGCTTTCCGAATTGCGCATCGGGAGCGATGTTGCCGAACGCGTCATCGGGCACGTCATTGGGGGCGTGCGCGGGGTTTATGATCGGCATTCATACATGGAAGAAAAAAGGGACGCCCTTGAGAAATGGGCGTCCGTAGTTCTTGGTACGGCTGGATCTAGCGCTCATTGCGCTCCATGAAATCGACAATTTTATCAAGGCTTTCTATTAGCGAATATCCATAACCTCCTCTCAGCCCAAGCTCCCCAGAAAGAAGCCTTAACTTTATCAATGCGTCTCCGTAAGTCGCTGGTGTGGCGCTGTGGATTGCATGGGCTAAATCAGCCGCGCGATCTGGATCGGCGCCTTCTATGGCGCGTTCGGCTTCCGCGAAGGTCAGCCCGATTCGGGGGAGTTTGGAGGTGGCGTGAATCGGTGGCGGTTTTTCGTTTTCTGCCAGAGTGAGCTTGCGCTCCGGCGGATCAGGGATATTCTCGGTTCCGGTCTTCATGGGTTTCCTAGCCCTTGTGGGGATCGCGTCGCGATCTGGTTTCGTTTCGGTTTCCTGATCCGACAGAACGCCCAGCTGTTCCCGCAGCTGGGCGTTCGTCGTTTCCAGGGTGAATATCAGGCGACCGACGAGCGAGGCGCCTGATGCGGGAACAGGACCAATGAGCCTCCCGCCATATACTCCAGCACTGCCGCCCGCATCTCGCAGCGGTCTGCGCTGGTCAGCAGCATGTTGACCGTCTCGGCCGACAGCTTCCCTGCCAACATCAGCGCATCGGCGCGTTCGTCGGCAGCTCGTTGCCGGAGTTGATCCGGCCGAAGATGATCGATGTAGAAATCCGATACACAGGCATCCTTGTCACCGCCGTATACGGCGGTATGCTTTGAGGCGATCATCGTAGCTCCGCGGCTTATGGTGATCGGTTTGGTCCGGTTGTCGGATCGGACGGCGGCGCCCGCCTGGGCCAACAGGCGGGCGCATGTCCTGGCCGGCTTAGGCTGCGGCCTGAATCTCTGTGATGCTGCGGGCTTCACGCACGCAGATGGCTGCCGACCGGAATTCCCCACGATTGGCCTGGTAATCGGCCATCAGCTCGATGCCGCGCTTAGCGAAAGCGGCGCGGGTGTTTTCCCAGGCCGCATCGAACTCAGGCGTGCCATAGATGTACGGATTGTGCGCCATGACCATGCCGACCCCATGAACGGCGGCACTGAGGCGCAGCAGGCCGGCGGTATCGTTGACGATGACGTGGAAGGCGCGGTCGGCCCCCTCGGTCATTGCATGGCTGCGGCCGGTGTCCTCCGCATCGTGCAGCAGGATCATCAGGTCTTCAAAGCATGCCGAGACCTCGGCGGCGGAATGCCCCTTACTCAGCATGGCTTCCTTGAAAGGGGAAAAGTCGAAATTTGCCACTTTGATGCCCATGATTATGCCTCTCCTCAATGAATGCGCCGGTTGGCGCGGGTAATCGCCGCAATTCGTTGTACTAGGCCAACAATGCAGCCCAGAGACGAAGCGGCGAACTCTGAACGCTTCGCAACGCTCTTTATCCTGGCTACTTGGTTGTAGATGGTCCCTTCGGATGTGCCCCGACGATCCGCAAGCTCTGGCACTGACGCACCCCCACCAAGGCCCGCCATCACCGCAGCCTCCGCAGGGGTGATGCCGAAGAGTTGCCTCAGCGCACTTGCGACTTCCGGCGCGTCCTCACCAAAACGGGACACAGTGATGATGGCGGCGCCAGGGCGGGCACCGGGAGCGACGGCGGCCACCAGGGCGCTGCCGCGCATCCTGCGAACAGGAATATGGGTGGTTGCGCCCGCAGAAGATGCTGCGCTCAGTGCCTGCTGCAAGATCAAACAATCGGCTTCACACTCGGTCGCCAACGCCCCGTCAGCCGTAATCAGCAAGCCATCATCTTCGTCGGTCATCTCGCGAAAGCTGGCGTTCTGGAACGCGATACGGCCATTACTGACAATGGCGACAGCCAGACCAAGCGCATCAAGCGCCGCACGCAGAGCCGACACCTCCTGTTGCTTCTGGAGCGCCCAAAGAGCGCCTACGCCGAAGGATTGAGCCTCCAAGTAGCGCCCGATCTCCGACGACGAGATGTTGACCCGTATCTGTACACTCATCCCATTGTCTGCGCGCACGTTCGAGCAGTGGGCGCGGCCCCAGCTATAGTCGTTCACAAAATCGAGCGATGGGCTGGCTTGTCGGGAAAGGGTGGCGATGCGAAGCCATGTCTCGGGATCGGCTTTTGCCGAGCGATTGCCCGCGCCTCCGCTTCTAAACGCTCCCCAAAAGAACGTCGCGTAGGTGTCGCCGGCATCGTAGCCGCAAACCGGCATCAGTGCTCGCTGCGCTTTGTTGGCGTTGACGATGCGATCCTGGCGGTCAAAGACCAGGACCGCGGCGCCCGCCTCTTCGGCCTTTTCAATGACATCCGCCATGGTTGACGGAAGCTCTGTCATGCTTTGGATCGGTTGCATGGGGCGTGATGGTCATTATTGATGTAGATGCCGTAACACAACATTCGCACGATACGTATAGATTTTCAACACGTGGAAGGATTTATCTGCTCGGGCTTACATAACCGAGTATGGCAATAAATCTTCATACGAGATACTTAGAGGCTTAAGTTTCTATAGCGATAACAATCTTAAGCAGATCTTGCAATTCCATCAGCATCCCGTTAAGCCGCTTCAGAGTTACTTTCTCGGAGGACGAAATGCGACCCACTACCGTTGCCGCCCTCTGGGCTTTCGCCTCCGCCGCAACCTTCTCCGCCAGCTCGGCGGCGGCAAAGCTCCTGAGCGCCAAACTGCCTACGGCCGAGTTGGCATTCTTCCGAGCTGCGGTCGGTGCTGTTGCGCTGGTGGCAGCGTGGCGACTGATCGCCGATCTGGGCAAGACGAAGGACCCGGTCGGCTATGTGCTCCGGTGCGGCCTAGGTGTACTGGCCCTCTATTGCTTCATGTACGCGCTCGGTAATGCGCCGCTCGCCTTGGTGTTCTTGATCTTCTTCACCCGCGCGCTGATGCTGCCGGTCGCCGCCCGGCTGATGCTGAACGAGCGGGCGAACCCGGTCGTGTGGGTTGCGGTGGTGATTGGCTTCGTCGGCGCGGCGTTGCCCCTGGTGCCGGCCCTACAGGAGCCGGAACAGGCCTTGGGCGTGCTGGCAGCCATGGTCGCGGCGATAGCCACGGCGGGCTCCCAGACAGCCGTCCGCCGGCTGACAGAGGCGGGCAACGCCCCTGGAATGGTGGTGCTGATCTACTCGGCCGTGTCGGTGCTGGGCACTCTGCCGATGGCGATCCCGAGCTGGGTGATGCCGCCAGCCGCTGACTGGCCGGTCCTGGCCGCCCTAGGGCTGTTCGCCGTTGCCGCGCAATACACCGCCGCCAAGGCATTCAGCCGGGCCACCGTAGGCTTTCTGGCGCCGCTGGATTTCCTGGCGGTGCCGGCCGCCGCCGCAATCGGCTGGCTCCTGTTCGGCGAAGTGCCGAGCATGCTGACGGCGGTCGGCGGCGTGATCGTGCTGTTGGCTGCTGTCGTGGTGGTGACGGGCTCGGCACCCGCAGCCTCTCGATCATTCACGAGGCCAGCGGCGGCCCGCTGATCCCTTTGGGGGTGCGCGCACGCCCGGCGCCCTCTTGCTCCAGGGCGACCCTGAGGTGAGAGGCGATTTCCGCCCCTTCCAGCCAGGGCGGTAGATCGTGCCCAACACCAGAGAACATGACCATCCTGACGGGCCTCCCCAGGGATGCGAGCCGCTCGTGGAACGCCACTGCCTGCGCCGGGTGGGTGCGGTCATCCTGATCGCCGTGGATGATCAAGGTTCGCGCCAGGATGCGCTCTGCATGCATGGTGGCGGATCGGGCGCGGATACCGGCGTCATACTCTTCGCCGGCAACCTCCTCCAGATAGGACTCCTCAATCCCCGTGATGGCGAATGACCGCCGGTCACGAAAATCGTAGTTGCCAGAGGCCAGCACCAGCGCGCGAAGGCTTGGCTCTTGTGTGGCGACCATGGCGGCCACCACGGCACCTCGGCTCCAGCCGCATATGGCGATCCGATCCGGATCAACGTCCGGCATAGCTCGCAGATGCGCCAGCCCGGCACGGACGGCTTCCTGGCTGCGCGGGCCGCAGAAATCCGGAGGCCCGACCGACCGGCCATAGCCGGGCATGGATACCGCGGCTGCGACGTATCCCATGGCGAGAACGGACTGGAAATGCCCCCGGCTGATCGTCCAGCGGGCGCCCGGCTGATTTGGTGGCGGCTGATGCCCATGCATCAGCATGACTGCCGGCCGAGGCCCGTCAGTTTTCGGGCGCTGAACCAGCATCTCGACTTGGCGCCCCGTCTCGCCCCAAGGGCTGAGAAAGATGGTTTCGTGCATGCTTCTTGCTGCCTTGGGCAAAGCGATCACGGGGACGAAGGACGCCATTCGTCCAGGCCCTGTGCCAGGGCGGCGCACGCCAGCCCGATGTGCTTCGGGATCACGACGGGTCGCCCGTCGTCCTTCCTGCGTCCCAGCTCGTAAAGCTCGATGGTGCTGCGCGAGACGCCAAGGGCTTCAGCGGCCTCTCGCACGGACAGGCCCACCTGCGACCTCCAGGCCTTGAACTCGTCGGCGGTCATGCTAACCTCTCGCTTCAGGAGGTGACGCGCATTCGTCCTTCTGGGAGGTGGAGCCGGTTTCCCGACCCCACCCTTGGCCTTAGCCCTTTTCCCTGGTGTCCAGTTCAATCTCGGCGGTCAACCTGATCTTGAACCGGAATTTCGGGAAGAGGCCCTTCAGCCACTCCAGAATGTTCACTGCGCGTCACCTCCTTTCGGTTTCGTGACCGGCACCAGCGCCGTTCACAAAGCCATTCTGTCGTACACAGAACGACAAAGCAAGAGAAATTGTCGTTCTGAGGACGACGGATCGCGATGCAGCTGTGCGCCACGACCTTCTCAGCCGATGCCGACCGCCTCCGTTGCCCCGTTGAGCAACTCGCGGAAGTGTGACACCGCCAGCACCCTCAAGGTTCGGGTGAGCGGCGCGCCACTGCGCACTTCGTCGGCCTCCGACACCAGATCGGCGATGGTGAGTTTGCGGTCCCGCGCCACCTCCTCCAGCGCCTCCCAGAAGCCCCTTTCCATTCGGATGCTGGTGCGGCGGCCATTGATGACGAGATTTCGGCAGATCATCGACGTTTCCCTTAGTTGACGCGTGCCTTCGTAGGGCTGCTAGAGGGATGCATCTGTGAAATTTTTCACTCGCGGGGATGGTGTAGGCGCGACCGACCGTCGCGCCCCTTTTCAGCGACGCCGCAGACGAGGCGCTTCGCTGATTCGTCCACAGATATCGATCTTATCCACAAAATTCACCGCATTGCTTCGTGGGGCGCCAACGTTTTCCATAACGCATTTCCGAGAGGCGCAAAGCGCGACAAAAGTTCTGTGGATAAGTCTTGGATATGTGGACAGATGCGGCTCCCTTACCCCACAATCTCGGGATCTGGTGGGGCAATGGCTGTAATTGCCTTTAGCTATATCTTGAATTTGCGGTCCCCAACCACATCAACATATATTGTGTCAAGCTCTTCAGCGGCGTTGCGGTGATGGCTGACGAGAGGGCTTTCCAAGCTAACCGGTAGGTCCGTAGAGCGACAGATATGGGGGCGTCGATGCTGATCGGACAACAGTCGGAAGCCAAGAGAATGGTCGCATCCGGTTCGCAGTACGAGCCTCCTTTCCAGCAGCACAGCATGAAGCTGTCATCGATGATGAGCTTCTGCGGTCGCAAGGCGCCGGACGAAACGCAAATGTCGTTCCTCGCCGGAGGGAAGGCTGGGCTCGATTCCGATGGAGACATCGATATCCATTGGGCTGGCGATCTCACCCTCTTAAAGGTCCCGTGTGTTTCGATCATCGGCACGCGCAAGGTAAGCCGCGAGGGAGCGGCTCGCGCTCGCCGTTTGGCGCGCGAGCTGACACAGGCTGGGGTCGTTGTGGTTTCCGGGCTTGCCGAAGGCGTCGACACTGAGGCGCTTCAATCCGCCATTGATGAAGGCGGGCGCACGGTCGCCGTGATTGGTACGCCACTCGACAAAGCTTACCCCGCGCAAAACAAGCGGCTCCAAGAGCGCATTTGGCGAGACCATTTGCTTGTATCGCAATTCTCATCTGGAGAACGTGTTTTCAAAGCGAATTTTCCTCGCCGCAATAGGCTGATGGCAACGCTTTCGGATGCAAGTGTCGTCATTGAAGCGTCTGATACTTCAGGAACTCTGCATCAGGCTGCGGAATGCGCGCGACTTGGAAGATGGCTGTTCATCGCGAAGTCTGTGGTTGATGATCCTAAGCTTAATTGGCCCAAAAAATTCTTGTCTCATCCGACTTGCGTGGTGCTCTCAAGCACAAGCGACATTTTGGAAAAACTTTGCATATGAGAATATGATGCCCGTGAAATTTTATTCTCTTTGCTATTACTTTAGCGATAAGACAAGAACGATTGAAAGGCGCCAGCAGGATTGGGATATCTTCCATTTGATCAAAGCAGTAAAAGGCGAGCAAGTAAATGGTACATTTACTTTGAACGTCAGCGGACAGGCTCGTCGCTTTGACAGAAGCAACGCGTCAGACGCGGCGCGAATTGCCATCAACACACTTGGCAAACGGGTGAGCGACCTTACCCAAGGAAATATAGTTCTGGTGCCGGTGCCCAATAGCTACGTCACCAGATCCGTTCCTGATTTTGGTACATTGCGAATAGCTAGGAGGGTTGCTGAGGTTGTTGGCGAGAGAGCGGAAGTAAAGCATATGCTTTGCTGGAAGCAGGCAATGGAGAAATCTCGAAAGGGCGGAACGCGAGATAAATTCCAGCTTTTCCGTAATCTGTCATTGATCGGGTCTGTCGATAATAGACCTCATATTCTTATAGATGATGTTTGCACAACAGGTGCGCATTTCATGTCGGCGGCGGCGCGGCTAAGAAATGCTGGGGCCAACGTGGCGTTTGCGGCATGTATCGGTCGCACGACAAATGTGCAACACGAGAGGATGATTACAGATATCGAAGAGAATTTGTTCGGCGCCAGCCTATTGCGCGGGTAGTAAGCCGGAAATGGCGCATCGTTTCATTCTCGCACTCAGCGTATTAGCAATAGCTCCAAAAGAACAGTCATAGGAGCCTAAGCTTGGCGTCCGCCACAAATGGCGGATTGACCGAACCGCGAAGCTCGGTTTCCATGCGATAGAACGTATGGAGAACGAATGCGCCCCAAAGGCTCCGTCCTGCTGCTGCCGACTCTCCGTCTCCGCGACCTCCTCCGGCAGATGGTGGAGGCCGTGCGGCTGTGCCATCGATGCGGCTATGAGCAGGAGATCGACGGAGCGGAGCTGATGGGGCGCCTGGGGCCGCATGCCTTCCTGAAGGATGCCGTCAACGAATTGAGGTGCGCCCGCTGCGCCCACACTGGGCAGGCCTCATGGAAATCGTCCGTTCCTATCTCACGATATGGCGGCCGGGTCGGCGACTTGATGGCGGTGCGCAGCCAACTTGCGGCGACCTGCGGGGCCTGCCGGCGGCGGTGGGAGGTCGACGTGGTCGACGCCATTCAGAGGTTGGGTCCAGACGTCCAGCTCGCCGAGCTGCGCGATGTCCTGCCCTGCCCCTTCTGTCAGCGCCGCGGGTGGGCAATCGTTAAGCCGGGCGGCCGGGTTGACGCGGCATACCCGGACGATCATCCTGGCCGCATGTGCGGACGCTTTGCCATCCATTCGCCGACCAACCAGATCGCCAGCCGATTCGGCGTGGTCGGCCAACTCCCCGAGTTCGGTCCGCGCTACAACGCGGCGCCGCTTCAGATGCTGCCGGTGATCCGGACCCATCCGGAGACGAAGGAGCGCACACTCAGCCTGCTCCGCTGGGGGCTAGTGCCGGTGTGGTCGAAGGACTCCACCGGCGCGGCTCGGATGATCAATGCCAGGGCTGAGTCGGTCCCGGACAAGCCGTCCTTCCGGAGCGCCTTCAAGAAGCGCCGTTGCCTGATCCCCTTCGACAACTTCTATGAATGGAAGGTCGAGGGGAAGGTCAAGCAGCCCTACGCCATCGGCACCACGAGCAACGAGAAGCCGGACGCCTTCGCGGGGCTATGGGAGGGGTGGAAGGATCCGGCTACCGACGAGTGGCTCCACACCTTCACGATCATCACAACGACTGCCAACGACGTGACCGCGGCGGTTCATGACCGCATGCCGGTGATCCTGCCACCGACCACCTGGGCCGCATGGCTGAGCGAGGAGGAGGTGGGCGCTGACGAGCTGGCGGCGCTGATGAAGCCATACCCGGCGGACCAGACCCGGCTATGGCCGGTCCACCGGGACGTAGGCAACGTTCGAAATGACCGGGCCGACCTGATCGAGCCCATCAACCCCGCCTGAGGCTGAGATGCGTCTATATGGAGTGAAGGGCTTTCCGGCAGATGTCGATGTCCCGACTATCGTGCTGCAGGTCCGGGCGCTTTCGCCGGAGCGCGCTGTCCAGCTGGCCGGCGCCCGCCCGATAGCCGAAGGCCTGCGCCTGGAGGCTGTCGACATCGGGGGCGGGCTCGCATCTGCCGGTGAAGGTGTCAGGTATGAGGGGCCGTGGCCTTGGCCGGGAAAGGCTGAGTAGGGGTTACGGACCCGCCCATATCTCCCAGGCACCCACTCGCTGCCGCAGCAGGTCGACATAGCCGACAAGGGCGTCCCGGCCGGCCGGATCGACGCACGCGACAGATGCCGTTCCCGGTGCGGTAAAAATTCGGCCGGGCCGCTGAATGGGTGCACGCAGCTCGGCCGGCGGCGTCGGTCGCTGGATCACCGGAACCTCCACCCGGACGGGCTCGGAGGCGCACGCAGCGAGAAGCAGGACCGCGGTCAGGGTGAGTCGAACCATGTGTTCAGCTCCTCAATCGTCGCGGTGTTGGGCTTCGACCGCGGTTTCAGGACCGCCAAGGCCCGCGCGGATGCGGCCTGGGATGCGGCTTGAGCATCGGCCCTCATCCGGTCGATGGCCGCGTTCTGTTCGGCGACAGCCGCCTCCATCCGGGATGCCTTCGCCTCGGCGCTTGCGAGGTCGGCGCGGGTCAGCCAGAGGGATAGGCTCAGTGCTGCAACCGCAACGGTCAGCAATCCGGCCAGCGCCAGAGCGACGATTCCTCCGGCCCGGGTGCCGAGAATGGACAGGATGGCGTTCATCGGCCGGCACCCTCCTTGACCCGGCCGATCACAAGGACGGACCATTCCAGGGCGCGGTAGACCTTGCCGTACCAGCGATCGGCCAGCGGGGTCGGGGTGGACGCCAGGATGGCCTTGACGATCACCGCATACAGGGTCGCGTAGCCCAGGATCTGCAGAAACCAATCGGGCATGGATAATGCCTCCTTCCAGGCATGAAAAAGCCCGCGGCCGGAAGGGACGCAGGCGAGTGGATTGTCAGGTGGATGGAGCGGGAGCATGCTGGCCATCAGCAGGGAGGCCAGCATGCCAAAGCCGCAGTACAGCAGCCGGACCGCCGCACAGGGATACCTGACGCAGGATCAAGTCCTGTGTCTGCTGACGGCCGATCCAGACACGGGGGAGGTCCGCGCGCCCGGTGCCGAGATCCCGCCGGACTGGCTGCTGGAGGAGTGCCAAGACTTGGGACTGGTGACGCCGGGCGAGAAGCCCGGCACATGGAAACTCAGCCAGGACGGCTGGGACGCGCGGGTGGCGCTGCTGGCCGATTAAGTTGGTCAGCCTGCATCGAAGTCGGGAATGTCGACCGTCTGGCCGGCAAGGTGGTGGGTGCTGTCGGTCAGGAACCGGATGCAGCCATCAGTCACATAGCTGTGGCAGGTCGGAACTCCGGGCGTCTTTCCACCAGGGTTGACCAGGATCGACGGAGAAAACGTCGGCTTGTCGGGATTGCCGTTGTAGGTCCAGCCCGGCCCCGATCCATCCCCAACGCGGACGGCATGGGCGCCGTCGCAGCCGGGGCACCAGAACATTATGCGGTTGCCCTCGACGCTCCGGAGGATGCTGGAGAGGGCCGCCATCAGCTTAGCCCCATCTTGGCGCGAGTGAGCGGGTCAGCGACGCCGGTCGGCTCCAGATTGTGCATGAACTGCCACCGCTTGAGCACCAAGGCGGTCTTCGGACCGAAGATGCCGTCCACCGTTGCGCCGACGATCCGCTGGATGGTCCGGATCTCATCCTCATCCGCTCCGGCGGGAGTGTTGCCCATCTGCGGCATGGGGTGCGGCTGATCGGCTGGTAGGGAGGCGGCGACGTCCGAGAAGAGATCTGCCTCCGCCGCGCGGCGGGCGACGAGGCCGGCCAGCTTGGTCGGCTTGCCGTTCACCGTGGCGTTGACCCAGCGGCCAAACTGGCCCGCGGCTCCCGCATAGTCACCGGCGTTTAGCAGTTTCAGCAGCGTGGAGCTGCCCAGGCTGCCGGCCCCCAGGTTGAAGACGAAGGAGGACAGGGCGCCGCGCTGGTCGTCGTTCAGCGGCACCTTCACCAGGGTATCGACCCGGCCCGCCGCCTCGGTCATGTCGGAGGCGAGAAAAGCGTCGGCTTGCCCGGCGGTGATGGTCTGGCCCATCTTCACCCCGGCGGTGTGGCCGTAGCCGATGGTGGGGACGCCGGCCGGGCAGAGATAGGCGTCCAGGTACAGGCCCTCGAAATGCTTCACGAGGTCGACCGCGGCGCGGCAGACCGGTTTGGTGGTGTTCGTCATCATGGTTCAGGTCCTTCCGGTGGTGGGCTCGGTCGGTTGGCCGAGCCGGAGAAAGCCGCCGCACATCGCGCGGCGGGCAATGATGAGGGTGCAGGCCAGAAGCAGGAGGGCGGCGTCTTTGTCGCCATCGCAGGCGTCCAGCGCCTGTTGCACCGCCTGCTCTGCGGGGGACGGGCCATCGGGCATGGGAGCCTCCGGGCATGAAAAAAGCCGCTCACTGGCGGCCGGGTCGGTGGAGTCTTGTCGCGGGCTATTCAGGCCACACCAGCGGCGGCAGCTCGGCGACCATTTCGTCGGGCGTCAGGGGCGGACGCTCGCCAGCTAGCACGGCGTCCAGCGCGGCAAAGCACGCCATCCAGACTGCTGACCGCCACGCCAGCACCGCTCGCCCCTCTGCGTCCCACTGCGGGTTGGGGTCGCCGACGTAGCTCACAGCGGCTGCGGCAGAGGAATAGTTACGCTCAGACACAGCCGCGTCGAGATGCCGCTGCACAGCGTCGGCGACCTGTCGCTTGATGGTCGCGGCGATTTCCTCCGGCGGGATGGGCTCGGTACGCTGGACGAGTTGAACGCCTCCAGCCCCATCGGACTCTTCGTCGAAAGCGTCAATGGGGCGGTGCGTGGCTTGGTCATACGGCGGACAGGTCTTGATCATCATCGTTCCTCACGAAACCTGAGTGAAGCCCGCAGGGGCGGAATAGGACCAAGAGGCCGCAGTAAAGCGGGCGGTGACCTGACCGCCATTCTTGCAGGTGACCGCCGGGTAGAAGACCGCAGACGACACAGAGAATGCCGGGTTAGCCCCGGTTGCCGGATTGCCGGATGCCTGCCACACGCCATTTATTGATAGCCAAATCTTGACCGTGCCGGGCGTACTCACGTCATCATAAGCAATACCGACAATGTACCCAGCCGTCCCCCAAGCGGAACTGTAAGCCGATTGCGAAGAGTTGTTGAGTTTGTTGCCGGTGTCGCTGGCAAAGCCATAGCCGTTGGCGGACGTGGCGAGGCCAAATGTGGACCCAAATGCCGCCGCCGCAGTCGCAATGCCGACGATAGCGGTGAGACCGGACGCCGCGACCACATCCACGGCGGCCTCGAAATATTTCTGACCAGACAGCGCCACAGTCCCGCGGCCGGACTGCATGGCACCGCCGCTCGCAACGGAGGCGGTAAGACCGCCATTCGTAACGATCAGACTGCTTTCCTTGTCAGTCGATGACCAGACGCAAGTCGATTGGGATGTCTGCGTCAGGGCTTTCCAAGCAGTCCCGGTACAGGTGATGAAAGCCCACTGTCCGGGCAACAGGGTCAGCGTCGCGGCGCCGTTGATCAGCTCCGAGCCATTTGGATCGACGATGACGGTTCCGGTACTGTGGTTCCATGCAGCGAAGGTAAACCCGCTTCCCAGCGTCGCCGCCGCGGTCAGCAACAGCGTCAGCGCGGCGGTGGCCTCGATCAGGTATCGGGCGTCGGAAGCGATGACAGTGTAATTCGCCGACTTCCCGGCCGTCCCGGCGAACAGGCCGCCCGTCATCGCCGTCCCATTGACAGTAGGGGTCTGATTAAAATCAACAGCCCCGTTTTCGCGCAGCACCATTCTTTCTATTGAGACGGTTGTGCCCGCCTTGTTCTTGAAGTGATAAAATACCAAGGCCCCATCACTGACCCTGGAATAGATGTGCCAGTCTGGGCCCGCCCCAGGGGTAAGCGTCAGGGCCGCGCCGAAGCCGTCGCCACGGTCACCAATGGTCATAGCGCCGTAGACTTTAGCAGCATTCGGAGAGGTCCGGATGACTTCGCTGCCACCGGGGACCATGCTCAAAGTGTCCGGCCCGCCGATCTGGGCAAGGCCGGTGTTGCTATCGCCGGTCACAGCCCAACCGGGTGCCGCCGTTGTACCGGCGGCGAAGCTGGTTGGCATGTCCCCGGCCCGGCTGAAGCCTACAGCTACCGGGTCACCAGCGGCAAATCCACCCGGCCCTGTACCACCCGTCACCGGGATTTTGCGGTAACCGGTCCCGTCAACCACCGTGCCGGTAACCTGATATTCCACCCATTTGGAGGAATCCGTGCGATGGGCGATCCGTAAGGTGCCTTTGGTAGTGTTGGTGCTAGCGGTCCAGCGATCCAGCACCGTGGTGATGCTGGCGCCGGTGGCGTCCAGGTTGTCGACAAAGAGGGCCGTTGCCGCGGTGGCTGTGGCGTTGTTCAGCCGCACCTTGCCGTTGCCAGGGTCGGCATCGGCCGTGGCCGTGTCCCAGGTGAGACGCACGGAGGGGATCGAACCCCCAGCCGCGTTCGCGTATTGCCCGGAAAGGGTGGCGCCGGTGGAGGCGGATGACGCACTGCTGGCCGCGTTACCAGCACTGTCGGAGGCTGCCGTGGCGCTGCTTGCCGCTGCCGAGGCGCTCCCGGCTGCCGCTGTTGCACTTCCTGCGGCGGCGACTTCGGAGGCGTGCGCTGACGTAGCGCTGCCAGCCGCAGCGGTGGCGGAGCCTGCGGCACTGCTTTCGCTGGCCGCGACCGCTTCCGCCATGGACGCCACTCCTTCGCCGACGGTGGCGACATCCTTGCTGTGGCGGGACCAGTTGGCCGCCATGCCTCCCACACCCGACAGACCGAACAGATTGGAGGCGGCGTTGTAAATGCCGAGATTGTACTGTTTCAGGCGATCAACCGCCTCGGTGAAGAGACTCATTCCTTGAACTCCTCCAGTTCGACGCTGGTCGATGTGTAGCGGGCGCTGACGTAGGTCTGGCTGTGATCGGCGGATCGCCGGAAGAGGCCGCCATAGAGGAAGTTCGCGGCTGGATCGCCGGTGCTCGCTGGGTCGGTCGGGTCGCCGACGCTGGGCAGGTAGAGCAGCGGCTTCCGCTTGCCGCTCCGGAGCGCCATCTTGAAAATTTCATCCCGCAGGGTCCGGTCGGCCACTTCGCGACCGATTGTGACAGTGCGCTTGGCAATACCTTCCTCCACCCACGCCGATCCACCAGCGCCGGTGATTACCTCGTCGTTGTCCTTCACGCCTTCCCCGGATTTTCCGACATGCCGGGCAAAGATCAGCCCATCGCCAGCCCATGCGAGACCGATGCGATAGCCAGTGTCCTCGCTGCCGTCCGGTCGGAAGGCACTACCCCACAGGGTCCACCTAATCGCGACCACCGGGACCTGCGGCACGATGACGTGGATATTGATGGGGAGCAGCGGCAGGTCGCGTGGATCGAGATCACCACGCATCTGGTTGGGTGCGCCGGCCCGCATGGTCTCCGGGTCCGTCAGCGGCGGGACAACGTTGGCATCCACCCCGTTGACCACGGATGTCGCCACCAACTCCGTCATCTCAGCATCGCTGAACGCCTCCATCCGATAGAAGGCATCCTGGCGGAGGTTGGTATCGAGCAGAGACGCCACCGTCAGGAAGATCGGGAACTGCCATGTCAGTTCGATGACCACCGGGTTGATCGGTGCCCCGGTGGCATAGTCCACATCGCCCTTGGTCAGGCACACCGCCCGGTCTGAAACCGGCGTGGTCAGCATCGACTCCAGCGGGGAGGTTTCCGACCAGGCGGCCGGGCTGGTAATGGTGCAGGGGTTGTCGAGTTGGCCGTTCTGCACTTCGTTCCGGTCGGCCAGATAGGCATAGGTCACGCCGGCCATGATCAGCGATCTCCGTACAGCGTGGCACCACCACCGCGATCCTGGTTGGTTCGGCCGGTGATGACCAGCGGTCCGCCGGTTTCGAAGCCGGCGATGTCATCCACCACGGTCACAGCACCGCCGATCCACAGGCCCGGCGCGCCGTCGCGGACCTTCAGACTGTACGCCTGCGGCGGCCAAGCCTTCTCGGCCAGCCACAGCGGCGCCTCGGCATCGGCGTCCGCCTTCAAGGTCAGGGCCGTCTCGATGCGCTCCGTCTTGCCTGAGACGCCATAGGCCGCCTCGATCACTGGATCGGTGGCGCTGTCCGACTCCCGCCACTGCTGCGTCCAGAGCGCGGCATCGTCAGCTGTGGCATCGGCCGCCGCAGTGTTGTTGGCGCTCGGGTTCTCGGCATAGAGGACGGTGACCTTCTTCGTAGGCACCACGTCGCTGCCGGCCATCGGCTTCAGTCCGTCCGTGGACCCGCTGACTTTGCTGTAGGTTCGCGTCGGCGTCACAGCCGAGGCGCGTGGAAGGCGGGTCACCACCAGCCGATCCTGCAGGTCCACAAACCACCGGCCCCGCGGCACAGATCCGGCCAGTTTGCCGTAGGCGTCTCTGTGGGTCCGCCCGTCGCCGGCCGGCAGATACAGTCCGACGGTGCGCGGCGTCGCGTCCATGCCGCTGACGTCGGCCGCGTTGACGATCCCGCCGTACTGGACCGCCAGAAAGGCGATCACCTCGCCGATGTAGCGCCGCCAGACACCGTCGGTCTTGTCGCCCTTCACCTCCACCCGGAAGTCCTCGTAATGGACGGCGGTGTGGATGAAGCCGGTCGATACATCGACGCGGAGCTGGTAGGAGGCGGGAACCCCGGCCGTCTTGGCAACGGCGACGCCGCCCGACCAGCCGCGAGGCACATCCTCGATGGACAGGCCGCCGTTGACGGACCAGACGTGCAACAATCCGCCGTTGGCAGGACCAAAGTCCACGATGCCGAGATATGTCGGCTGCACCATGAAGCAGTGACCGAAGCTGCGCTCCTTGAGCGTGTTCTTCAGGGTCTCCGGCCCTTCATAGCCGCCGGTTCCCGCGTATTTCGCATCGTCCTTCTGGATCGGCGTGTCGAAGTCCAACTGGCGGTCATAGACCGGCAGCTTCAACTCGGTCACATCCGGTGCGATCTTGCCGGCCTTGGCGTGCCAGACGGTCACCGCCGTGCTGAGCGGCGCTCCAGCCGCCACCACCCGCTCGGTGACCGACTGGACGATGTAGTCGGTCAGCAGCGGGTTGAGCGGCCGGACACCGAGCGGGACGCGGAGCCATGCTCCGACTGTGATGTCGTAGACCGAGGCGAAGCGCGGCAGGTCGTCCGTCTGCCGGACGTTGATCAGCCGCAGATCGTCGATCTGCGCCTTTGCGGCATCGGCCGCCGCCGTGACCGCCACGGACGGCCACTGCCCGACGAGCGGCAGCCAGGTCACCGATGCGGGATCGTCGTCGCTGCGTGACTGGTAGGTCACAGAGCCAGCACAGAGCGGCCAGCGGTGTTGGTGCCCCGTCGCCTTGTGATAGGCGACGAGGTCGTACAGGTGGATGTCCATGGGTCTTTCCCCTTATGCGAACCGCATTTCTTTCTGTTCGACCAGGGCGGTGAGTTGCTGCTGCATCACCTTCAGCTTGTCCCGAGCGATGCGGCTGCGCTGGGTCTGCGCCTCGCCCTCCGCCTCGTGGATGGCCGCCTCCAGCCGCTCGATCCGACGGGCGATGTCCCGCAGCACGGCCACGACTTCCCGGTTGTCCGCCGCCACCGGTCCGGCCGGCGGCCGGATCGGGGCGACGTTGACCGGGTAGCGGTCGTTCGCTGCCGTCTGGTACATGCCGGCGATCCGCATGCTGTCGACCGAAGAAGCGACCGCCGCCCCGCCGCCCTGCCAGAGCAGTTCGGGACCACGCTCGCCCACCCACACCGCGCCGGGCGGCGTGGACAGCGTCCCGGTGGCGAAGCCGGGGATGCCGGCGCCGTGGGCAGCCGACCGGACCGCCGCCTCGAAGGCCGCAGCATGGCCGAGGCGGACCCAGGCATTGAGGCCGGCATCCACCCCACCGTCGTAGCCGGCCGCCTTCACCGCCGCAGACTGCTGCGCCTGGGTCAGCGCCTCCCAGGCCCGACCGACATCGTCCGGGGCAGCATAGCGCGCTCCGCCGCCGATGGCGGTGACGTTGCCCTCGAAGGTCGCCGCCCGGCTCTTGTCGGCGGCCAGCCAAAGATTGAACGCCTCGTCCACCGACCCACCCCAGCCCATGGCGCGGGCAATGCCGAACTGCTGTTCGGACGAAAGGCCATTCCATGCCGACTGCACCACCGCCGGGGCGCTGTAATGCGGCGCGGTGCTGGCGGTGCCGGTCATCTGCTGAAGCGGCCCGAGAGCCGCCTGCCAGACGGCGAGGCTCTGCCCCATGGTGTCCTTCAGCGTGTCGAGCGAGCCAAGCTGCCGCTGACCGACCGCAGCAGCCTCCGCCCGCGCTTTCTGCAGCTCCTTCAGGCTGTCCTGCGCCGTCTTGAGTTGGGCGTCGGCGGTTGCGGCGGCGCTATCCGGCGCGATGGTGCCGAGTTCGCCCAGCACCTGCATCACCTCGTCGTAGATCGTCCGGGCGGTGCCGCCGCTGTTCTCCTTCTCGATGCTGGTCAGCGTCTGGCCGAGGCTGATCAGGTTCGAGCGGGCGGTGTCCTTGTCCTCGTCGCTGGCGGTGGTCGAGCGGACGGTGGCGAGGGCTGCATCCCATTGCCGCTTGGTCTCGGTCAGCCGCTCCTGTGGGCTGATCGGCGCGTCCTGGCTGATCGCGAGGGCATCGCGCGCCGCGGCGAACTGTTTGGCAGCCTGCGACACCTTAATCGCGCCTTCCTGCAGGTCGCTGATAAAGGTTTGGCGGGCGGTGATCTCCTGATCGTACCAACCCAGCACGTCGGCCTGCGCCAGTTCGAACGCCTTCTGCCCGCGCTCCGCTCCCTGCACCAGCGCCAGAAGAGAGGTGTCGTAGCCGGCGGCCTTGGCCTGGGTCATCTCCACCGACTGCTGCTGGTCCAGGGCCAGCAAGCCCGAGCCGCGGGCATTGCCGACCGCCCCATACATCCGGCTCTGCAGGTCCGCGTTATAGGCGCGGAGATTGGCCGCCGCTTCGACCGCGGCCTTGCCGGTGGTCTTCAGGGTCTGGGCGAGGACGCCGATGTCGCCGCCGAAGGTCTTGGTGACGAGGTCCAGTTCAGAGGCGTCCAAGTCCGTCAGAAGGCTGGTCAGGGCGGCGTTGAAGATGTCGCCGGCAACCGAGATGTCGGCACCGGCGGCGGCAAGGTTGCGGGCGTTGATGTCGCGCGTGCTCTCCAGGTCGGTGATCTGGTTCAGGAAATCATGGCCCGATGCGGTGTTCAGAAGCCGCTTGGCGTCGGTTTCGGCCCGCTGCTTGACGCGCGCCCGCGTCTCGGTCTCGATCTGGTCGACGGTGGTGGCGAGTGCCGGATCGAGCTGCATCGCGGCGTCGCGAAGCGCCTGGAACTGGCCGGTCAAGGCGGCCATGTCCTGCTCGCCCTGCGTCCAGTCCACCGGGTTCTTCAACTGCTCCAGTTGCTCCTTCAACTGGCCGCTCGCGAGAGCCTTGTAGGCATCGCCGATCCCGAGCTTCTTCGCCCGCTCGAACTCCTCCAGCATCGGCTTCAGCGACTCGGTGGTCGCCTCCTTGGCCGAACGGGTGATGCCGGCCAGGGACTTGTCCAGTTCGGACAAGGCGGTGATACCGCCGTCGATCGACGCGCCCAGGCCGATGTCCTTGGCGGCCTCTTCGTAGGAGGTCGCTTTGGTGTTCTGGATCGCCTTGGTGACATTCGGGCCGGCATTGGTGAGGCCGCCCTGCTCCAACAGCGTGTAGCGCAGCAGGTTGCCCAGCGCATCATCGCCCTTGCCGAATTCCTTGTAGGGCACAGAGCCGGCGACATAGAGCCCCTTCGCCGCCGTCTGGCCGATGCCGAAATTCTTCGCCAGTGTACCGCCACCGGAAGCGGCGGCAGTGAAGATGGCCGAGAAGGCGGACCCCAACTGCTGCGCCGCCGCCGGGTCTCCGTCGTTGTCGGTCAGGTAGTTGCCCGAAGTCGCCGATTTCCCGCCGGTGTTGATGGTGATGTCGGCCGAGGCAGTCGGCCCGACCGTGGGCTTTTGCGTGCCCAGCGCCGCCATGATCGCCGAGATGGCCGCAGCCGCGACGATGCCCCAGGGGCCGCCGACCGCGCCCATGCCCAAGATGCTGGCGCCCAGCCCGGCCGAACCGGCACCGAGCGCGGCTCCCGCCAGGGCGCCACCGGCCTTCGATCCACCCAGCCACTTGTTGGCGATGTAGCTCCCGCCGATCCCGCCCAGGATGCCGTAGGGCATGGCCGCGCCGATGGTGCCGGCAGCACTGGCAAACCCAGCACCCGAGCTGGTCAGTACCGGAGTGCCGGCGGTCAGGCCGCCCGGCACGCCCATCACCCCGGCGGCGGTCGCGGATTGGGCTCCTGCCGCCACGGCAGCGGCCTGCCCGCTGGTGGATAGACCGAGCGCCGCACCGAAGGACGATTGGGCGAAGCCGGTGGCCGCATTTGCCCAACTCGCCCCGGCACCGCCCTGCAGGATCTGGTAACCGGACTTGCCGAGGCTCAGCAGGTCCGAGGTGCTGACGCCGCTCGATCCAGCCGCCCTTGCCGCGCCGACGGACGTTGCGCCGCCGCCCGAGCCGCTGCTGAACAGGCCGGCGACCCAGTTCCAGATGCCGGAGATGGCGGAGGAGAAGCCGTTGTAGACGGATTGCGCGCCCGCCAGCAGCGTATCGCCTGCCGAGTCCGACGCCTTCGCCAGGGCCTTGGCGCCGTCGGCCGCATCGTCCAGATGATCGGCCGCCGAGATGGCGTTCTCACCGATGTGGCTGATGGCGCGGCTCTGCACCTCGATGGTGGCTGCCGCGTTGTCGTTGGCCGAGGCGGTGCCGAGCACCGATGCCACCAAGGCCGATTGCGAGGCGTTCAGGCTCTGCGCGCTGCCGGCGGCCACCTTCGAAGCGTTGGCGGCGTCAAGCTGTGCCTGGAGCGCATCCTCCTGCGCCTGGGTCACGCCGCTGGTGCGGGTGCCCATGGTCGCGACGGCGGCATTGGCGGTCTGTACCGATTTGCCGAACTTCTCGATGTAGGGAACGGTTTCGGCCGGCAGGGCGCGGCCCTGGGTCAGATATTGCTGTACCCGCGTCGGCCCCGCATTGTAGGCCGCCGCCGCCATGGTCCAGTCGCCACCGAACTGCCTGCCGAGCATCGCCAGATACTTGATGCCACCGCGAACGTTCTCGCGGGTGTCGGTCGCATCGACGCCCAGCCACTTCGCGGTGCCGGGCATCAGCTGCATGACGCCCTGCGCCCCGGCGCTGGAGGTCAGCACCCGCCCATCGTCGCGATACTGGCGGAAGCCGCTCTCGATCTTGCCGATGGCGAGCGCCACTTCCTCCGGCACGCCCTGCGCCCGCGCCTCCGACCGGATCAGGTCGGCAACCTGCCCGCCGTCCTTGATCGCTACCGGCAGGGGCGCGCCGCCCGCCATCGCCTGCGGATCGAGCGCCACCGCGGCGGCCGAGCCGGCCATCTGCACCCACATGGGGTTGGAGGAAGACGAGCCGAGACCGCCGTTCACGCTGGTCACGATGCGGCTGAGGCTGCCCGGATCGTTGGCCGGCGCCGGGGTGTTGTCGTTCGCCGTGCTGATGGGGCCGGACATCATCTTGGTCAGCGTGCCGGTCAGCCACGTCTCGGCAGGCTTGGTGATGAGCACGCGGGCGAACACCCGCTTCAAGTCCTCGGCCATCGCCTTGCCGGCATCGCCCGCCTTCTTCGCGCCGACGATCACATCCTCGAATGCCGAGGTGATCGGCTGCGCCATGTTGGCGGCGTTCTGCGCGGCATCCTGCAACTGGCTGTTCACCCGCGCCAACTCGCCCTGCTGTCGGATGTAGGCTTGGGTGCCGGCGTCGGTCAGGTCGACGCCCTTGTCCCGCAGGTCGTTGGTGGCCTGAATGATCGCGACCGACCGCGCCCGCTCGGCATTGGACTCACCCAGCATGCCGAACTCGGCATTGGCGAGGTCCACCGCCCGGTGCTGCTCGGCCGCCATCTGCGCGAACTGCTGCGAGCGTTGCGCCGCGTCTCGGGCCAGGATGCCGGCGCTGATGTCCCGGATTTGGCCGGCGTCCCGGTTCGGATCCAGGCCGCGCTTGCGGGCCTCCGCCAGGGCCTCGTTGGCGAGCGCCGCCTCGCGGGCGGCATTGGCGCCTTGGCCCCAGGCAGCAGCCAGTCGCTGGGCATCCTCGGTCTGCTGCTTCAGCGTGGCGTCGAACTGCGCCGCCTGAACCTTGCGCTGCGCGTCGTCCAGTGCCCGCAGCCGCCCAACGATGGCGTCATACGGCTCAATGGAGCCGCGCGCCACCTCGGCCAAGGCCTTGGCCTGGATCTCCGCCTCGCGCACCGCCGCAGTGGATTGGCCGTAGGCGCGGGCCACCAGATCGGCGCCGGCCGCTTCGGCCGCTGCCGCCCGGTTGTTGTCGTTCACCGCGACCTGAAGCTGGAGCAGCGCCTCCTTCTGCCGGATCGTGCGGACCTCGTCGGCGGCAGCGCCACGCAGCCGGCGGTCACGGATATCCTCATCCGCCCGCATGTCGGCCTGGGCGAGGGCGCGCTGCACCGCGTTGCCCTGCATTGCTTCCGACAGGCGCTCGAATGCCGCCGCCTGCTCGTCCACATACTTGGCTGCAGCCGGATCGGGCATGCCGGTGCGGGCATTGGAAGTCCCGGCCGTGCGCGGGGCGCCAGTCCGGATCTGGGAGGCTTGGCGGGCCGCGTCCTCCTGTTCCAGTTTTGCCAACTGCTGCATCAGGTCGATGCGGCGCAGGATGATCGCCTCGTGGGCGGACTGCACGCCGGTCGTCTTCTCGGGCAGGGCCGCATACTGCGCATCGAGGCCCGACAGTTCCCGGCGGAGGGAGCCGATCTGTTCCAGGCGGGTGGGTGCGCCGATGCCCTTTGTGGAGGTTTCGAGCAGCCACGCCAAACCCTCCAAACCCTTGATGACAATCGGGCGGCTGGCGATTGCGTCCAACAGACGGTTGTAGGCCGCCGTCACCCGCTCGAAGGCAGCGTCCACCGAGCTGAGGCTCTTTTCGTGCAGCCCGTCGAACTGCCGATGCAGCGCGGCAACGGCGACCTTCAGCACCCCGGCCTGATCGCCGTGACGGGCCATCGTGTCGATCTGGCGCCGTTCGTCGGTGGTGAGGAAGTTGAACTGATCGTCCAGCTTCCTGATGCCCTGATACCCTTCCGACAAGGCGTCGGAGAGCGTCTTGACCGCATCGGCGACATCGCCGGTGCTGGCCGCCATGTCCCGGCCGATGGAGGCGACATCGCCCAGCACCGACGACGGCAGGTTCCGGGCGCCGGCCAAGGTGCGAGCCGACGCGAACGCCGCAGCACCACCGACGCCCTGCTGGCGAAGCTGCGCCTCGATCCCACGCAGTTGCGTCGCCGTCACGCCCGACGCATTGCCCATCGCCTGGATATCGGCCGTCATCTGGCGGGTGTGCGCACCGATCTGCGCAGCGCGCGCGCCGACCATCGCCAGAGCCCCCACGAAGGCCCCGATCCCGAGCGTGGTCAGTGCGGTGGTGGAGGTCAGCAACGCCCAGGCGCGTGACATGCCGCCGACGGCGCCGACGGCCTGCGGACCTTGCTGGAGCATGGCGGTGAGGGCGCTTTGCCCGCTGCCGACCTGCACCACGAAGTCCTGGATCTGGTAACCAAGGTTCAGCGACTCGTGCGCGGCCAGCTTCGTGCTGGTAGCGGCGCGGGTGGAAAGCTCGTGCTGCTCCTTCAGCTTCGCCGACAGCGCGGCGTGCTGTTCGGTCGTCAGCCTGATCCCGCCGACGCCATCGGTCAGCGCCTTGTCCAGTTGCCGCTGCGAAGCGGCCAGCTTCTCCTCGGCGCCGAAGGTGCGATCCAGGGTGCCGACCAGCGAGCGGAGGGCAGCCTCTTCCTGCTTCACCGCCGCGGCAGCTTCCTTCTCCGCCGCAATGATCATCGCGGCGTCGGCCTCGCGCTCCCGCACTGCGGCATCCCAATCGGCCGACATCTTCGCCAGAGCGGCGCGCTCCGCCTGTTCGACCTCCTTCGCGGCGGTTGCCTGCGCGGCGGCAAGCTCCTTCGCCTTCTTGATCGCCGGATCGTGGGCAGCCGCATAGGCGGTCAGCAGGCGGGTTGCCTCGGCTTCATCCACGCCGGCCCGGCGGATCGTCGCCTGCAGCTCCGCCAGCCCGACCTCATACTTCTGCTGGGCAACGTCGGTCAGCCCAAGCGAGGTGCGATAGCTGTCCAGCTTGGCGTCCGCTTCGGCGAAGGCTGCGGTGATGTCGTCCAGGCGCTGCGCCGATCCGTCGTCTCCGAAGGTGATGGAGCCGGTCCCGCTCGATCCACGGCCCGTGGTGGCGTAGCGCGTCGGGCCGACGACAGCGGTGTTGGCCGACTGGCGGGAGATGCCGGTGGCGTCGTTGATCGCCTTCTGTGCCGCCGACACGCCGCGCAAGCTAGCCTCCAGCCCCTTCGACCCGGCCGCCCATTCGGCCATGCTGGCGTGTCCGGACTGGAAATCGGCGTTCAGCGCCTGCAGGGCGCGAGCGGCCTGGGCGAGTCCGCCGGTTGCGCTGCCGGCTGCCTCATAGACCTTGCCCAGCGCGCCGGCCCAACTGCCGGCCGAGGCCGTAGCGGCGGCCATTCCCGCCGACAGCCCGCCTGCAGCGGCAGTCGCAGCGGCGGCACCCGCCTCAACATCCTTGAAGTAGCGCGCCACGGCGGCGCGGGCCTTCTCGGTGGCGGCCTCCATCTTCGCCGTGATGGTGGCGCGAAGCTCCTCCTTCTGCGCCGCGCTCGCGCTGCTGGCTTCCAGATCGTCCAGCGCCCGCTGGTAGGGCGCGATGGCCCTGGCGACGGCGGCGGCCTCCCGCTTGGCCCGGTCGAACTTGTTGGCGAGCTGGTCAGCCGTCTGCGCGTGGCGCTTCACCCGCTGGTCCGCGCGCTCGACGGTGCCGGCATAGGCGTCGATGGCCTTCCCGGCAGCAGCGGCGCCCGCGGCAACCTCGTCGGTCGCCTTCTTCGCGCCCCGACCGGCGCGGGCGGCCTTCGCCTCGGTGGCGGTGAAGGCGTCGCCCAGGCCCGTAACGGCGTCGGTCGCCTTCTTGGCGCCAGCCGATACGCCATCCTGGAAGCCTACGTCCAGGCTTTCGACTTGATCGGTCATGGCGAAACCTCAGCGACGGGGGCGGATGATGAGGGCGGGGCTTTCCACGCGCGTGCCTTGCCGGCCACGGGAAAGCCCTTTGTTCTTGCCGGCGGTCCAGACCTGCCGGGTTTTCAGCCGGTACTGGTTGGGAAAATCCATCGTGTAGACCCGCTTGACCTCCACGAGGTCGCCGAAGCGGGAGCGGATCGCCTTCACGGCGTCATCGAACAGGCCGGCGGGAACCTCGAAGGAGAGCGAGGCCCCGCCGATCAGCTGCACGTCGATCTTGCGCGAATACGGCAGGGTGTTGCCGATGATGATTTCGGTGATGGTCGGGGACAGCGCCGCCGGGTTGAACTGTGCCGCCAGGACGAACCGGCCGGAGGAGTCGCCCTTGCCGGCATATGCCGAGGCGCTGTCCTTGATGCCGAAATAGAAGCCATCCCGGTAATGTGCCGTCTTGCCCGTGGCCGGGTTCAGCGGGGCCGAGGACCGGGGCGGTGAGCGGTTGATGAGGAACGACAAGGCGAAGGTGCAGACCGGGCCCAGGATGCCGAACCGGTAGACGATGCGGCCGCCGTCGGCTGGCCGGACCGCTGTTTCCGGGACACCCTCCACCCCATCGACCCAACGCCGGTACCGGCGGGTGGCCCGGCCGGAGGCGATCAGCCGATCCCGCTCGGCGATGGCGATCTCCGCCAGCCGGCGGGACTGCGCCTCGGGGGACAAGGCGCGGTCCACGAAGACCCGAAGCCGAGCGTTGAAGGCTGCCGCTTTCGCCATGGGTCACTCCTTTGCCGGCTTCTTGTTCGCCTCCTTCACCTTCTCGGCCCACCACTCGGCATAGACGCCATCCATGGCGCGCAGCAGGCGGAGAAGGAGGGGAAGGTCGTGCCCGTGGTCGTCGGCATAGGCGCGGGCCACTGACCACGGGATACCGCAGGGGATGGACGGCGCCATGCCGCCGCCTCGCCACTGCCGGTCATCGGACAGCGTGTGCCAGGCACGCCATGCCCACCGGCACCACGGCAGGGGTTCGACCGCCTCGCCCTCATCCTCCAGGCGGGCAGCCACCATCTCGGCCGCGTCGGGATCATCCTCCGCAAGGTCGGCCAGCAGGTCGTTGCTGTCCGCCTTGCGGGTGAGATGATCGCGAAGGGCCGCCGTCAGTTTCCCTCGGCTTCCTTGACGTCGGCCTCGCGGTCGGCGGAGACCATGCCGACGGCGGTGAACGCCGCGGTGGCGAGTTCCGAGTAATCCGGATCGCGGATGGTGTCGCAGAACTCCTCGAAGGAGACCTCGGCCCCGTCGTCGTCGGTCATCTTGACGTCGATCAGGCAGTGCTTGATCAGGCACTCGATGTTGATCGAGCGCTTCATCGCCACCGGCAGCTTTTCCGGATCGCCACCGAAGCCCTTGGCGGCCTTGCGCTGCTTGGCCGCCTGGGCGTCCTGATACTCGTCGGTGAAGCCGCGGGCCAGGATCTCCAGATCCAGATCGGGGTCGGGGCGCTTCCAGGCGCCGGTGGTGAGGGCGGTGGAGCGGCGCTTCAGGGAGGCGAGGTTCGCCATGGTCGAAATCCTTGCTTTGGTCGTTGGTCGGATGAGTGCGCGATGGATGGGCGGGCGCCGACCAAACGCCCGCCCACGGCCCGCGCGTGCCGTCATGCCGCCGGCAGAGCCGGCAGCCTCTTTCCCGTTGGTCGCGGGATCTCGTTCAGGTGAAGAGGTGCCGGTACTGCTCCGGAACCTCGATGCGGATCGGCCGGTCCACGCGCTCGATCACGAACTCCTCGCCGTCGCGGAGGGGGAGACCATCGGGACCGGCCGCATGGGCGCGATACCAGCCCTCGGTGTCGTTGACCTCCACCACGCGCTGGAGCTTCTCGCCCGTCTCGCCGTCGAAAACGGACACGAACCTGGCGCCGGGGTCGCCTGCTATTACGTGCATCGCCGCCCCCCCCTTACCGAACGAACTCGAACCGGTTCACGATGATCTGAGCGCCGGTCAGGCTGTCCTTGGAGCCAGTCAGCTTGACCGGGAGCATGACGTCGGTGTTCTTCCCGCTCACCGAGGGGTCGCCCTCCTTCGGGGTCAGGCGGGGCGCTTCCCAGACCATCGCCTGGGTGCCCTTCTGCAGGCGGGTGTTGATGGCGGTCGTCGTGCCGGCCAGCACCTTGGCGAGCAGGTCCGCGTTGCCGAAGTAGGTGTCCAGATCCACCGACACGTCGCAGGAGCCGTCCACCACATCCACCGGCGCCGGGGCGGTGTCGTCGCCGTCGGCCGCCGCGTCGATGGCCCGCAGGTTGTTGTTGATGGTGAACTTCACGCCCTTCGCCCAGTTGGGCTTGCCGAGAGCCGAGCCACCTTCACCGATCCGGCCGCAGTTGGCCGAGAACGCCATCACCGGATAAGTGTTGTTGTCCGGCGCCTCGTCCGGCAGCGAGTCCAGCGTGGTCGGGCCGGGCATGCCGGCCTTCATGCCGATGAAGGAGATGGAGCCGGTGGCCTTTTCCTTGGCCTGCCCGCCGAACTCCATGGTGTTCACCCGCATGCCGCTCTGGGCGATGTAGGTCGCGGGCGAGTGGTCCATGAACCCGCGTTCCAGGGTCAGGCCGATCTTGTCAGTGCCATTGACCAGCACGTCCCCGAAAAAGGCCCGGATCGTTTTCCCGGACCCGGTGTCGGCCGTCCAGCCGACCGGCAGGTTGTCCAAGGTCAGCTTGCGCGCGGCGATGTCCGTGATACGCCCCCACCAACGGTTCATCGTGTCGGCGGCAAAGTGGTATGCGGCACCGGTGTCACCCACCTTCACCCACTGCCCGATGCGCAGGCCCAGCGTGGTGAAGTCCAGCCCGCCGACCTCGGAGGTCAGGCCATCGGCCACGGCCTTGATGTCGTCGGCCGCGCCTTCGAAGCCGACCACTTTGATCCGCGCACCGGCGGCCGGGTTCGCCTCGTCCACCAGCCCGGCGCCGAGGAAGGCCGGGGCCGTGGAACTGCCGGTGGTGATCTTCGCCAGCTTGTTGCGGTTGGCGCTCTGGCCGAAGCCAGAGAAATAGGCGAGGTGTCCGGCCACGAAGGCGGCGGCATTGGCGACGGCAACCACCTGCGTGGCGGCGGTCACGCTCTGGATCACGCTGCCGGCGGTGCCGTCGTTGTCACGGCTCGGCGTGTTGGCCCAGGCGCTGCCGAAGGCCGACTCCATCTCGCTGGACAGCAAGCAGCCGTCCGCCGGGTAGTGCCATTCGATACCGATCTGGCCGTCGTTGGTCTGGCCGACCAGCACCGAGTCGGAGTTCATCCGGTCGTCGCGGATGTCGTCGGAGTCGACGTAGGCCGCCTTGGTGCTCAGGCCGATGGAGGTGACGCGCTGCTTGCGCATGCGCGGGGTGGTGGGGGTGGTGCCGTAGGTCGTCTCGGCGACGCCCGTCAGGCGGACACGGTTAGAACTGGACATGGAGGCGGCTCCTTTCAGCCGGGCATGAAAAAAGCCGCTCGGACAGGGCCGGCGGCAGGGAGAAACTCAGGGGCTGCGGGGAGGGTTCAGAAGGTGGTGGGCTTGGCGATGCTGCGGATCAGGCTCATGAAGCCCTTCTGCAGGTCGGTCTTGCCGGTGGCGGCCCACCGACCATCGATGCCGGGCGTGTTCTGGATTTTCTCCACCAGGGCGCCGACCTCTTCGGCCTTGACCTTCGCCTCGTTCATCAGCGCGATCTCGTCGGCCGACAGGTCGCGGTAGCCCTTGATGTGCTTGTGCTGGTTGTCCACAGACGGTCTCCTTGGATCAGCCGGCGATCACTTCGTCTTGCGGGTCAGTGTCCGCATCGTTCTGCGGCTCCGTGACCGCGGCGGAGTGGTCGGTCTCGACGGCGGGTTCCTCCGTTTCGACAACCGGTTCCTCCTCCTTGGTGACGGGGTCCTCCGTCTTCTCGATCTGGCCGAGGTCGACGCGGTCCTGCATGGTCAGCGTACCGTCCAGATCGGCGTCGTTGACCTGTTGGCCGACGGCAAACCGGCGGGTCGCGGTATTGAAGGGCTTGGTGACGGTGTATCGGGCCATGATGGCTATCCTCTCTTCCAGTCGATGACGATGTGCATGCCCCACCAGTTGCCGGCGTCGTCCTTGGCGCCGATGGGATCGAAACGGATGTCCTGAAACTCGACGGTGCCGATGTCCTGCCCTCGGCACATCTCGGCGAAGGCGGTCAACAGCTCGCGGTTCAACTCGGAGCCGGTGCCGACCGGCGCGAACACGAACAGCATCACCGATCCGGTTTCCTCCCACCGGTCGGTAGCTGGGTCGCCGGCGCCGATGCTGGCCTGCTCCCACAGGTCGCCGTCGATCAGCACCCGCCCCCAGGCGTTGACTGCCGGCCGATTGGTGCTGGGGTCTATCGGGCCATAGGGCTGCGGCGGCGTGATCGGCTCGTTGTCCCATTCCAGGGGGCAGTCGTGCGGCGCGACGTCCGGCCAATTGGCCTGGATGAACGCGCGGATCGCGTTGAAGGCTTGGATCGTCGCCATGGGTCAGCCCTTCGCTTCCATCCACCAGCCGCCGGTGCGTTCGCCGGGGGTGGAGACGGTCAGCGTCTGACCGCCGCCGGTCCAGGCGCCGTTCGCGATGGTGGGCTTGATGATGACGTGATCGCCCTTCGTCGGGCCGTCCGCCGGGAAGGCCGTTTCCGCCAGGGCGTCGGCCGCGACGATGACCGAGAACGTCCGCTGAGCGGCGCCGCCGTTCAGGGTGTCGCTGCCGGTTTCGCGCCAGAACGCCTTGATGATCACTTCGGAAAAGGCGGGCTGCAGGCGGCGCAGCACCACTAAGGCTCCGCGCCGGTCGATCATGCGGGCTTCGCGGGAGCGGGCCATGACGTCAGACCCCGACCAATCCGGCCGCGTAGAGCGAGTCCAGCACGTCGGCAGGCATTGCAGATCCGGAGGCCGCCATGCTGCCGACCCAATATTCGGTGCGGCCGGCTCCTTCGGTCTGTTCGGCCTTCACCGCCAAGTCCCGGTCCTTGGCTTCCCAGCGGAGCCGCACCAGACGCTTCACAGCGTCCTGCAGAACGGTCGGCACCTTATCTGCCGTCCAGCCGGACGCGATGGTGACGGCGATTTCCTGCCGCTCCCAGCAACTGGCCCGGCCGCTGCTGTCCATCCGCGAAAGAAGCCCGGCCTTCGGTTGCCCGCGATAGAGCGCAACATCCAGCGCCACCCTGCCGATGGTGACGGCAGTCACGCGGGCCGGATAGCGCCATGGCAGTTCCAGCACATTCCCGTTCGGGGTTTCATCGGGGGTGAATGTGATGACTGCCACCTCCTCCGCGAAGGTGGCCGGGGCGTCGCCGGCATCGTCGCCAGCGACCCGGCAGGCCTCCGCCACCCGGTCGGACGCCGAAAGGCATTCCGCCTCCAACCAGGGATCGAAGGTCGTGTCTCCGCTGTCAATGCCGAGTTCAGCCTTGAGAACGGCAAGGGGGCAGAGTCGGCGGTCGGGCGCGGGGGTAGCGACGACGATGGTCGGCATGGATCACCCCTTGGTCGTGTAGGGGACGCCCCGCGCGACCTCTGCCGGCTTTGCGGGGCGCAGATCGCGCGTGATGCGCTGGTGCTGCTCGACGGGGGGGCGGCTTCGTGGCGCCCTCCCGCTCCGGCGCGCCCGCCATCACTGGGCGCTCCTAGCGACGCGCGGAGGGGTCACGGTGCGCCGCTGACCTTCACTCGCAGCGGGGTCCGGCTTCGCCTCGGCCGTGGGCTTGTCGCCGGCCGGGGCGACGTCAGGGGCCGCGCTCTCGCCACCGGGAGCCGGGGCAGCCATCGCCTCGGCGTCGTCCCTCGCGGCCTCATAGGTGCTCCGCTCGGACGCCACGATGCCCGCCGCTTGGGACACCAACTCGCCTATCGGCGTGGCGTGGTCGACCTCGATCCCCCGCTGCCGGAAGCCGGCCAGCAGGCTATCCAGCCCTTCGGCCAACTGTTCGGAGGGGATAAGCGGCACACCCTCATTGCCATCGAGCGCAGCGGAGACAACCGCCACGGCCACGCGCCTGGAAATGAAGCCGGCGGCTTGGGCATCGGGGAACGATGCCGTTTCCCCCGCGAGATAGGGGGTGTGGCTCTTAAGGAAGCGGACGAGCATGGTGAATGACGGGGCCTTTCAGCCCCGCCCCTCTGGTGTGGGTTGGGACTGGATCAGACCAGCGTGCCGCTGACCGGGTTCTCGGTCGCGCCGGCCAGGATGTAGGTCACCCCGAACTCGCAGACGTCCGTGTTCGCCGCCGACAGGTTCGGCGTCACCTGAAGCCGGACATACCGGTTGGTGCCGCTCAGGTCGAAATCCAGCTCCGCCACACCGGTCACCGTTCCGCCTCCGCCCGGCCCGGTCGCAACCACGGTGGCCGGCAGCGCCGGACCATAGTCGTCCGCCCCGGTTCCGCCGCTGTCGCTGGCGTCCTGAAGGTTGCCGGCGAAGGTCAGCGTCGCGGCGGCGGCCAGCGTCGCGGTGTAGGTCACCACGGCCTTGAGCGACGCGAAGCCCAGGCGATCGACCCAGGCGCAGTTGACCTCGGTGGCATCGCCGGACCCGCCGGCGGTCACGTCGACGCCGGCAACGCCGTAGCGGGCGGCGATCAGCGCCGCCGCATTCTGCATGGATGCGTGCATGGTGTATGCCTCCCGCTCGGGTTAGTAGCTGACGCCGGTGATGCAGGAGCCGGCTTCCGGCCGCTCCAGCTTGCAGTCGGCGTACATCTCCATATGGATGAGGATTTCGTTGGTCTGCGTCAGGAAGTAGCTCTTCCCGTCGGCGCCGACATAGCCACCCTCCAGCGACACGCGGACCTCGGCGTCCGAGCCGTTGGCGACGATGATGCTCGGGCCGTTGAAGAACATGATCTCCGTGTTCGCCCCGCCCAGGTTCGTGGGGACCTGATTGGTCTCCATGATCGGATTGCGCAGCAGGGTGTTGTTGACGTCGATGCTCGGGTAGATCTTGTTCCCGTTCGGGTCGCGCAGGTCCGCCAGCTTCGCCACCGTGCGCGGCGCCATCACCCAGTAGCCGCTGGTGACGATGATGTTCGCCTCCTTCGGCAACGTCACGGCCTTGCGCAGGTCCGCCTCGATGGACGCCGAGCTGGTGCCGCTGATGGCGAACACGTTTCCGGCAGCGATCTGCGACCGCAGGCCGAGCGGCACATGCTCGGTGCCGCCGCCGCGCAGGAAGCCCGAGTCCTCGTTGACCGCCGTGCGCTCCTGCAGCCGGCGGACGACATAGGCTTCGAGGTTGCGCACCGCCGCACCGCCATTGCGCGCCTGATCCAGCAGCCGGCGGGAGATGACCGCCTCGATGGTCAGGCGCTTCGGATCGAGGCGGATGTCGCCGAACTTGAACTCGCCCGGCGTCGGCGCCGTGTTTTCACCGGTCCACGAACCGTTGGGGGCCTGCGTCTCCTTCGGAAGGATCATGGTGCCGGGGACATTCAGGACCTGCGGCGACATGCGGCGCACCACCGTCATGTTCTCCAGGCCCCCGATGATGACCGAGGCGAAATCCGGGAGGGACAGCGCGCCACCGGCGGCGTAGTTGCTGAGGTTCATCGATCGCTGGATGACGGCGACGGTGTCCTCGCCGTAAACCTGACCCAGCCACTTTTCGGCGTTCAGCTCACCGCCGGTGTGGCGGACCATGATGTCGGCGAGCATGCGGCGCACCGGCGCCATCTTCACCACCTCCTCGCTGCCCTTCACGGTGGCCGGCAGCAAGGCGAAGGTGCCCTCCGGGGCGCTGCGGGGGGTGGCGCCACTGGCGGCCATCGTTTCCATCGACACGGCGCGCTCCAGCTCCTCCCCCAGGTCCTTCGCGACCTGATGGGCGTCGGCATACGCCTTCTCGGCATCGGTCACGGCCTTGGTGGCGGCCTCCTTGCCCGCAGCGTCGGCGGTGCGCAGGGCCGCCTTGGTGGTCGTGATGGAGTTGGACGCGGTCTTTGCCTTGTCCACCGCCGCGGCGAGTGCCTGGCGGATTTCCGGGATCGTCTTCATGAAAAGCTCCACGCAAAAAAGGCCGGGCGCGAGGTGCGGCCGGCCGGTCATCCGCCAGGAAAGCGGATCGGTTTCCCCTGCGGTCAGGCGAGGGTGAATTCGAGGGTCTTCAGTTCCAGCATCCGCAGGGCGGCGGCTCGGGTCTCCAGATCGTCGTCCTCGGGCGAGACCTGCTGGATCACGCCGTCAATCAGGTCGCGGGCCTGGGTCAGGCTGGCCTCGTTGGCGCTGGACAGCACGCGCCCGGCCTTGATCGTCATTCCGGGAATGGCCTTGCCGTGCAGGGCGCCGATGATGTCCTTGACCGTCAGGGGAGGGGCGTCCTTAGCAGCCTCGTCCGGCTCGCTTTCCTCAAGCTCGGCCAACAACTCAGCGACCTCCTCCTGCGTCATGGCGATCAGCGCGGCGCCGAGTTGGCGCATCGCGTCGGCCAACATGCCGGGAACGGCGCTGCCGTCGTCCTCGTAATCGGCCTCACAGGCGGTGCTGCCCTGGATCCAGTTGATTTCCGACAGGGCGCTCGCGAGATAGCCGATATGCCACAGCCCCTTTGCGGTCAGCTTAGGGGCATCCTTGGTAGCCGAGCCGTCGACCGACTTCTCCGCCATGTTGGCGAGGCGGAGGATTTGCCCCTTCACACCCTTCGGCGCGGTCTTGGCGATGTCCCGGAATTTGCTCGCCAGCTTCTGGGGTGCAGCGGCAGCGGCCCGCAGCTTCGCCAGTTCAGCGACATCGATCGATACCGCGCCCGACCGCTCCACCACCAGGGCGCCGCGGACGGCCGGGACCGAGACGAAGGACAGCTCCGCCAGTTCGCAGGTCTCGTATTTGACCCCGCCGCCCAGATTGCAGCCGTTGGCGTCGAACCGCGGGGGGTTGGCCGGGTCCAGCGCCGACAGGTTCTTGCCCATGAAGCCGATGGACACGGCGTTCACAACCTTGTTCTTCACGCGGTTGTAAATCAGATCGGCAAGCTCGTCTTCACCGGCGGGCGGAAACTGAACCAGGGCCGTAAGCTTGCTATCGACCACGCCGATCTCGGCGCAGTGGGCAATCGGCCGGTCCGGGTCGTGCTGCCACAGAACCACCGGATTGGAGCGGTAGGCGGCGAGGTCGATGCCGGACTGAACCACCATGTCGCCGGCCCGGTCCACCTCAGGCGCCGAACAGATGACGCGGACCTGTCGAAGGTCGGCAAGGGTGGTGGCCGTGCCGCTGTGGGCCTTGCGCTGCATGCTCATTTCGGTTCCTCGGGGTTCGGGGCGGCGCCCGGCTCCGTCGGGCTCTTGCCGCCGGGCGGGGTGATGGAGACGACGGCGCCCTGCTGGTCCACATAGGCGGTGTTCAGCGGGCGAGCGAAGACGTTGCCGGCCGGGCTGGGGTTGTACCCCTCATCGATGCGCCATTCGTTCGGCATCAGGGCGCCGGACTGGAACATGGTCCGGTTGCCTTCCTGGCGGGTCTTGAAGTCGGCGCGCAGCAGGCGGCGGACGTCGAACTCGACATAGACACCATCAGGCAGGTTGAATGCCCGCTCGAACTCAGCCTCGAACGCCTCCAGCATCGGCATGAGGGTCTGGTCGTAATAAGCGCGGGTCAGCGCCTCCACGTTGTTGTTCGTCATCCGGTCGAGCATACCGATCATGTGCAGCGGCACGCGGAAGCCGCGGGCGATCTCCTCAATGGTCAGCTTGCGCTGCTCCAGGAACTGAGCGTCCACCGAGGTCATGCCCAGCTGGTCGAACTCCATCCCCTCTTCGAGCACCACCGTCTTGCCAGCGTTGCCAGGGCCGCCGTGGCGCCCGTTCCAGCTCGCACTGAGTCGGTCGGCCACATCCTTGGTCAGCACCTTCGGGTGCTTCAGAACGCCGCTCGGCTGGGCGCCGTTGGCCATCAGCTTGGCTGACAGTTCCTCGCCAGCGATCGCGATGCCGATGGACTCGCGAAGCTGCGCCAGCGGTGACAGGCCGACGATGCCATCGAACGTCATCCCTCGGACATGGAAGACGTCGTAATCGGGCGCCATAAGCGGGACGTTCCGCAGCATGGCGTTCTCCAGCGTCGTCCGCCGGGAGATGGCGTAGAACAGGCGCCCGTCCATCGCCTCGAAGACCGTGACGCTACCCGGATGGACCGGCCACAGCCCATTGGCGTTCCCGAAGCGGTCCCGCAAGATCACCGCGATGGCGTTTCCCCGAAACCCCCAGGCCGAGAACAGCGCGAGCAGCAGGCTGACGGGCGTCATATGCCGGTTCGGCCGCCGAAGGATCGCGTGCAGCGGGTGGTCGGTCGCGGGCTCCCGCGACCCGTCCGGCTTCTCACGCCAGACCTGCGGCTTGAGCTTCGCCCCATCCTCCGCGATCACCCGGACGCAGGAATAGACTGCGGAGACCCGCATGGCCGCCGCATCGGAAACCTGAACGCCGGACGCCGCGGGCGCCCCGCCCATCAGCGACACGAAGCGGTCGGAGGGGTTCTGCGATGAGCCAAGATCCTTCTGCACGGCAACGCCCTGTTGCCGGTCCCGCTTTCGCTTGCCCATGGGAACCTCAAATCGTCAGGAAGCCGCCGGAGCGTTCCGTTGAGTGGTAGACGGACGGCCCGTTGTCATCGGCCGGCGTCATCGAGACGCCCAGTGCGGAGATCAGGGCCACCGGCCCATCGATCTTCTTCGCGTCCTTTTCCTTGGTCGGATAGACGTTGTCCTTCTTGTCCGGCCGCGCGACGACGTTGCTCATCATCCACTTCATACCGGGATCGCCGGCATGCTGCAGCTTCCCGCCCCGGATCAGGGCGTCGAGCTCCTTCATCGGCTCGCTGAAGTTCAGCACCAGCGGCCGGTACTCCGTCACCGGCGCCTTCCTGGCTTGGAGCCGGGTTACCAGCATCGTGGCTTGGTGCGGATCGTAGGCGATGTTCTCCACCTGGAAGCGCGCGCAGATGTCGAGGATGTCCTCCTCGATGACGCCGTAGTCGATGATGTTGCCGCCGGTGACGATCAGCCAGCCTTCCGCATCCCACGCCTGATAGTGCTCGTTCTCCGGCAGGAGGACGGTGTCCTCGGGTAGGTAGTGGAAGGTGAAGACACGATAGGGCTCGTCGTCACTCTCCGGCAGGACGAGCACCTCCAGCGCCGCGATATCGACCTTGCTGGACAAATCCAGCCCGAGCGCCACCCGACGGCCCTCGAAGTCCGCCAACTTCATCCCTGGCGCCGCGCATTTGTCCCAGGCGGCCATGTCGAAGTATGCCGACCGGGCGTTCACCCACTTGTTCAGATGCTTCGTCAGGAAGCGTCCCCGGTTGCGCGGGTTGTTGATCGCTTCCCGCTGCCGAGCGAGAAGGAACTCCTCGCTGATCGACACGCCGCAATTTGGATTGGCCTTGCGGATCGCCGCTGGCTCGTCCCATTTATCGTCGTCATCGACGGTGTAGATGATCCCGAACAATTCGTTGTTGTTCGCGACCTTCTCCAACACCTTCCTGACCGTGTCCCGCATGTCGTAGCAGGGGCCGGCGATATTATCGCCCGCCGTGGTGATGACGATGGCCAGCGGCTGCTCGCGGGCGCCCATGCCCGTCACCATGGTGTCGAACTGATCGCTGGTCGCGTGCTCGTGATACTCGTCCGTGATCGAACAGGAGGGCGAGGCACCGTCGCCGGGCTTGCCGATGACGGGCTCGAACTTGCTGGCGTTCCCCAGGATCGAGATGTTCGAGGCGTTCACCTCCACCCCGTAGTGCCGCTTGAGGTCTGGCCGGCCGCTCGCCATCAGCTTCGCCGGGCCGAACACCTCCCAAGCCTGCTTTGCGGTCGTGGCGCCCGAGTAGACCTCGGCCCCCTGTTCGCCGTCGGCGCAGAGCATGTACAGGCCGATGGCCGCCACCAGTGCCGACTTGCCGTTCTTGCGCGGCACCTCGACGTAGACCTGCCGGAACCGGCGGAACCCATCGACCTTCCGCACCCACCCGAATACCACGCAGACGATGAAGCACTGCCAGGGCTCCAGGCGGAGCAGATGGCCCTTCGGGTTCAGCGGATCCGGACGCGCCCACTTGCCCTTGGTGTGGGGCATCAGCTCGATGAACTTGCACGCCTTCTCTGCCTTCGCCGGATCGAAGCGATACGGCCAGTCCGCGGCGTTGTCGGCGCGCAGGTCGTTCCGGTGCCGCTGGCACGCCAGCCTGACCCATTTGCAGGCTGGCACCGTGCCGGACAGCACGTCGTCGATATAGCGCTCCGCCAGCTCCACATGCGGGTGCGCGACCGGACCCAGAGGCTTGCCGCCGCCAGCCGCACCACGGGTGCGACGGACGCCCGGCTGGTGTTGACGAGGGGCGCGGGGCATTACAGGTCCGCGAACGGGTTGCTGTCGCCGGGCAACTGTCCGGCCACGCGGGTCCGATCCGCCGGCGTGAGACCGAACTTCGCCAGCCACGCGGAGAACCGGCGGTCAGCATCGGCAATGTCGGCGACCTCTGGGCGGGCCCGGCGCATCGGGCCGCCTTTGCCCATGGTCCAGTAGTACCGCTCGCCACCCTCGGCGAAGATCGTGCTGCCACCCTCCGACTCCATCGTCAGCGGCCGGGACAGCGACTCACGCGCAGCCAGCAGATCGGCGTATGCCTCGCACAGCCCGACCATCGCCAAGCCGTCGGCTTCGGTCAGCACGCCCATCTTGTCGAGGAGCACCGAGACGGCGCCCCAGGTGGTCTTGGCCTTGTCGGTCAGATGGGACGGCGGCGACGGGATCGAGCGCTCGGGCTTCGGTTCCCGCTTGTTGGTGCGGCACTTCTGCGCCGTGCCGGTGACCAGCTTCAGGTGCGTCGGCTTGGGGGGGCGTCCTGCCATTTTCAGCCTCCGAACCCTTTTATTTCCATTTTGCACACGCGCAAATTTTACCACCCACCGGTGGACGCCCTAAGCCCCTGTAGGGATTGACATCCCCCTACCCACCACGCTTGCCGTGACGACGATTATCGCAGGTAGGGCAAAGGGTTCGCAGGTTCGTCAGGACGTCCTCGCCGCCCTCGCGACGGGGGATGATGTGGTCGGCGATCAGGCGCCCGCCGACGCCGCGATCGGGCGTGGCGCAGTGTGGATCGGTGCAGCGGTGTCCGTCCCGCGCGAGGCAGGCTGCACGGAGCCGCTTCCATTCGGATGAGCCATAGTAGGCGTCTTGGACCTGCTGGCGCTTGCGCGGGGCGGCATGCCAACCGGGTGCGCGGAAGACCGGTGGGCGGGTCGGCATCAGCGGTCCGTCTGATCCGCCGCGATTCCATCCAGCCCACCGGCCGGCATGCGACCGTCGATGCGCTCCAGAGCCGGCCCAATCAGCTCGGTGGCGCGGCGATAGGCCTCGCGCTGGGCAACGCAGTCGATCAGGTCCGCGGCGTCAGCCATGGACTGCGAGAGGGACTTGCGATCCATGGTCAGCTCATCCGTTCCAAGCTGCCGACCGGCGGGCGAGCGATGATGACGGCGTTCTGCTCCACGAGCCGCTCAACTTGCTCAGCCAGGGCGTTGGTGGCCTTCGCCTGCTCCGTCATCGAGGCGATGACGAGCTGGAACGTCTCGTTGCCTGGGCCGGGCTGCGGGCGGCGCGTCCAGATCCAGGCGACCGCAATGCAGGCGATGCCGATGACTGCCGCGACCTGGGCGGCGGGGGACAGGATGGAGATACGGGTCAGCGTTTCCCCGACATCGGGGATCGGCAAAGGCAGATTTTCCATGTGCAGCGATCCCCAAAATGACAAAACCCGCCGCGGAAGACCGGGCGGGTTGAATACGACATCGCGTCAGGGTGACTTGCCCCACTGCGTCGGGACTATCGAAAAATACACGATGTCGTATCCGCGTCAACGCCAAAGTGTTAGCCAGACGATTTAAGTCGTTTCTTGGCTACCTCGTACAGG
Organism: uncultured Azospirillum sp.; assembly: GCF_946480385.1. The sequence goes on along the minus strand of NZ_CAMLJP010000014.1, from coordinate 14,366 downwards.
TCCGACATGGTCTCGCCCGTGGCAACCCATGGCTTCCCATCGAGCATGATGGAACGCCACACACGCCGCAGCTCCTCCTGCCGATCCTTCCCGTCCAGGTCTTCCGTTACCGTCATGGGCACCGGTATCCCGTCGCGCAGGACGTTCGTGCGAGTGACCGCTGCGGGTAACCCGTAGGCATCCCCAACCGCATCCAGCCCGATCCGGAGAGCGACCTTGCCTCGCCGCACTACGGACTGCGCCTTGCTGCCGACGGCGTCGGTGAGAGCTTGGTCCTGGAGAACCACGCGCTCGACAAGCACCCATGGCGAAACCCCTTCGTACCACGCCATGGACTGGCACACCTCGCGAGCGAGGTTAAGGCGGCGGCTCGCTGCGATGGCGAAGTCCTCCCAATCACGGGTGCCGCCACCGTCGCACGCGACGTCGTCTTTCGCCTCCCTCGCCCCGGCGATGATCTTGGCATCCTGGGCCAGCCGGTCGCCGGCCTCCCACTGCCGCGTGGTCAACAGGTCGCGCTGCCGGATCGTGCCGAGGGCCGTGAGGGCGCGGGACCGGGTCCGGCCACCGGCCATGGTCTCCTCGTCCACCAGTCCGCCATGGGCCTCGCGATGCTGGCGGGGTGTCTTGCTGGCTGCCGTGAGGGCTGCCTCGGCGCGCACAAGCTGGCTGGCGGAGGTGGCGGCGCGCTTCCGGCTGAGGAGCACCTCCGTCACCAGTTCGGTCACGTCCTCCATGCCTTTGCCGTCATCGGCCCTCCGGAAGTGGCGTCGAGCCAGGAGCTTGCCCGACTGCTCGATTTCGGCGGTGTAGACATCCGGCAGATCGGTCCGACGGCGGGCGGGAACGGTTAGGGTCAAGACGACTGGCACGCTGACCGGCGCGTCGGGCTCTGCGGCTTGCGGAGCGGGAGCGGGGGATTGGTTCATTTCGAAACCTCCGCGACGGTCGCGGGATGGGGGATGATGGCAGCGGAAGCGCCGCCTCCTTTGCCGGGTTTGACGCGGGGTGCAATCTGGAAATCGATCTCATCGACCCCAAGGCATTCCCGCAGGTCGTGGTCGTGATGCTGGCGGAGCCGGTCAGCGGTCAGGGCGGCGGGCGCCACGATGACGGCCCGGCGGTCGGCCACGGTGACAGCGCACGGCTTGATCCAGCTTGCCCACTGCACCATCGTGAACCGCTTGTCGTAGGGGGCGGGGGCGCGATCCTCGATGGTCGCCTTCGGCCCATCCGCCACTTGTGGCGGCTTGCGACTGGTTTTGTCGATTGCGCGGTCGATGTCCTTCTGGAGCATGCCGAGCGAGAACGGCGCCGACTGACGCGGCTTCTCGGACAGCCGCTTGAGCTGGAAGTCCACCACCTCGCCGATCAGCGCCAGGGCATCCGGAGCGTTCAGTCCAGCGGATTCGGTCGCCGCCAACCAGTCGCGAATGATCCGGGCATCCCTGGGGGATCGCTCATGCCGTGTGACGTCGAACCAGTTCTCGACGCCCTTCTCCACCAGCACGAACACGGCATCCACGGCTTCAGGGCCGAAATTCTGAACGATGGCGGCGGCGGTCGGATCGCTTCCGCTCGCGCCCGCGTTACCGCCAGCCGATGATTCATCGACTCCAGAACCTAGATCCTCCTCCCTCCTACCTCCTACCTCCTCCCTCCTACCTCTGAACGACGAAATCCGTACCGGTTCCGTATCGGTGGGTGACTGGTGGGGAACCGGTTCGGAACTCGACGCAGTTGACGCGGCGTCGGTTCCGGATTGGTCCGGGACGGCTTCCGAAGCCGCGCCATCTTCATCGCCGTCCGGTTCCGCACCGGCTCCGCCTTGGTCATCCACCGGACCGGAACCGGACGGGGCTGACCGCTTGTTCATTCCGACCCATTCCCGAACCTCTGGGGTAACGGGGTGGATCGCCTTGGGCTTCTTCGGGCGCTGCCAGAGCACGAAGTTGCGGATCGCGCCATAGGCCTTGCCGTCGACCTCGTAGGGCATGACCTGCCGATGGGCGGCCAGCTCCTCCAGCAGGTCGCTGACATTGATGTCGTCGGCCGGCAGCAGGCGCATCTTCAGAGCGCGCGGCTTCCATTCGAAAACGCCCTGGTCATCAGCCTCATTGCGAAGTCCGATCACCAGCAGGCGGGCCAAGGGGCTGCACTCGACGAAGTCCTCGTCGGTCCATTGCCCCGGAAAGCACGAGCGGATGCGGGCCATCAGGCCCCCTCGGGCGCGAGAACACGCCCACTGACCGGCGGTGTGGGCTCTTGCAGCCCAGCCGCCAGGGTGTTGGTCATAACGGGGGTGAGGCGAACGCCGAGGACGGAGCACCACAGGAACAGGTTGAGGGCATGCGGCTCAGCGTCGCCGCCCTCCCACCGTTCCAGGGATCGCAGCCCAAACCCTCCGCGCTCAGCGACGTCCGACTGCCGCAACCCCATGGCTTCGCGGCGCCGGGAGAGCGTTTTGCGCAGTTGGCTCCAGTCGCTCATAGGGTTGGTGGTCATCAGTCCACCATCCCCAACGCTTCCTTATAGAGTTCGAGTATGGCTTCCTGCTCCTGGCGGTCGGCCTTGTCCATCTTCCGCAGGCGGATGATCTGCCGGATGATCTTGGTATCGAAACCGGTGCCCTTCGCCTCGGCGTAGACTTCCTTGATGTCTTCCTGCAGACCGCGCTTTTCCTCTTCGAGACGCTCGATGCGCTCGACAAAGGACTTCAGGCGATCCGCCGCGATGCCGCCGACATCCGCGCCAGCGCCACCGGAATTGTGCCCCATGCCGGTCATAGCGCCAGCTCCTCGTCCATCAGGTCGAAGTCGCAAGGGGCCTCGTCGTCCATGTCGTCCAGCATCTCGTCGATCTCGTCCTGGGTGACGGGCGTAGTGCGGGTGATCCGCTGCGCCAGCGCCCATTCGGCGTCGGTCATGGTCGCCGGCTTGTCGGACCAGCGGATGCACTCCGCCAGCTCCTCCAGTGCGGTGCGGGCGTCCCATTCCGTCTCTTCGCCGCCGGACATGCGACGGACCATGGGCGTGCCCTTCAGCGGGGCGTAGGGGGCGTCACCGAAGCGGGTAGCGAGGCGATGCCAACGGTCCTTGCGAGACCCTTCCAAGATCAAGCCGGTGTGGCATTCGTGGGGTTCGGCCAGGAACAGGTCGTCCGGGCCGATGTCGAAGTGCGCCAGCAGCGGGGCGGCCTTCTTCGACAGCTTCTTCAGGATGCGGAGGTTCATTCCCTATGCCTCCTTCGGCAGGGTGTGACCGACCGCGCCAGCGCCTTGGGCGGTGACATAGAACCAGTCGGACGAGGGTGTGGCGCGCTCCAGAAGGCTGCGTTGAGCCATGTCGATGCACAGCTCGCGGATGGGGCCGCATTCGGGGGCGCGGTAGTGGTTCCGATAGGGCTTGTCCGAGTAGAGGAGGCCCAGGGCGCCGATGATGATCTTCCGTTCGGGATCGGAGGGGGTCATCCACCCCTCCCGTCGTTCAGGGTGGAGCCGAGGGCGCGGAGCGATGCCAGCACGTTGAAGTAGCCGCGCCACTCGGATGCAGCCTCAGCCCGCTCCACGATCTGAATCGCCTGATCCAGGATGGAGCGATCCCGCTCCACAGCCTGGGTGTCCATCCCATCCCGAACGAGGCTGACAACCCACTTCCTGAACCCCTCCAGGATGGGTGCGGCGTTCTCGTCCGATGCCCAGCCACAGAAGCCGATCCAGCCGTCGGACTGGAAGGTCACCGCCTCCCGGCTGCGGAAGTAGAAGGCGCGGCAGCGCAGCTCCGCCTGGATGGGCTTGCCGGCCTTGTGGCGGAGGCTGAGGGTGCGGTTCATTCGGTAGCCACGGATCAGGTCGGTCGCCACCAATTCGGCGTCGATCAGGCTGATGAGGCGGTGGAGCAGCTCGTGGGTCAGGACGCGATAGTCCAGGCCGCTGGAGGCCCAGAGGGCGCGGGCTTCGTCTCGGGTCATGACCGCCCATCCTTCCGCATCAGCGCGTCGATCCGGGCGTCTTCCCAGGCGGTGAACGCGGGGTTCGGGAAGTAGAGGCGACCGTCGGCCGGGGCGAGGCAGTCATCCACTGCACCGCCCAGGCACTCGTATTCGTCGGTGCAATCGCGGGTGACTTGGCAGAGCTTCTCAGCCTGGGTGTAGGTCTTGGCGCCGCAGACCGTGCAGGTGCCGGCGATGTAATGCGGAGGGGCGTTGGTGTGGCTGGTCATCCCTGAGACCCTCCATCGACCAGGATGGGCGGGAGACCGCACACACCTTCGCCGCAGCAGCCAGCACAGGAGCCAAGGAGGTGGGCGCAGGGATGAGGGGCGTCGGGGGCGTGATCGACGGAGAGGGCGCTACAGAGGATCGCGGAGGCCTGCTCCATGCTCATGGAGACCCCGTTAAGCCGGGCCGCCTCGCAGGCATCCTCACACGTGGCGCGCGTCACGGCCGGAGGAGTGGCGGGCTTGTCCGGAGCGGTTCGGGAGCGCGCCAGAGCCGCACGGATGTAACCAGCCGCCTGAGACTCGAGGCCGCGACGGCGTTCCTGGGTGAAACCGACGAACACCACGCTGATGGCATTGCAGACCGTCCGGGCGATCCGGTCAGCGTCATCGGCGTCGGCCGGCAGATCCGGCTGACAGGACATCCCGCCGAACTCTCCTTCCTTGCGGAGGAGATCGGCGTGGGCAGCCCTCGCCAGCGCCAGAGAGGCGCGAAGCTGGAGGATGGCGGAGGCCATGGCCTGGGGGTTGCCGGCGAACTCGGACACCACCTCGTCCCGCTGGTGGGTGTGCTGGACCGCCTGGGGGATGCCGGAGTGGTCAAGCTGGGCGATCAGATCGGCGCGGGCCTGGGTGTCCGTGGTGGGGGCGTGATCAGCCATTGGCGGAGCCCTCACCGGCCTTCTGGCGGGCGTCGAGAGCGATCCTCTGCATCTCGTCGCCGGCAACCTTCCACCAGCCGGTGCCGTGCTGCAGGGCCAGCTTCACGAACCAGTGGAGGACGTGGGCCTGTTCGGCCTCGCTCTTGCGGGGAATATCGGCGCCCGCATCCCTGAGGGCATGCGCGATGGGGGAGGCCTTGAAGTTCGGGACGCCCAGGGCCTCCATGAGGGCCGGGGTCAGATCATCCGGGTAGATCAGGGCCAAACGCGGCGCATCATCCCCGCCGGGCAGGACGCGCACGTAATCGGTGCCGTCGGGGCGCTTGACGGTCTGGGCGATGCGGCCATCGAGGGTTTCGGACTGCTCGATCACGACGTGACCGGGAGGAAGGCCGGTCAGCGCGTCGATCAACTCGGCAATGTCGCTCCGCACGTCCATGTCGGAGGTGGTGATCTCCTCGGTGCAGCGCGGGCACGCGATGAAGCCTTCCGCGAGATGGGCGTCGATCTGGCGCAGTCGCTCGGTCATCACCTCCATACCGGCCGGCTGCGGCGCGGCGCGGTTGATCGCCTCGCAAATGACGCCGGCGGCTTTCGTCGGAATGCGGTCAAGGACGTGGTCATGCGCTCCATCCCGGCCGATGGCGATCATCACCAGCCCGGCCATGTTCGGATCGGGGCGGTCATCCTCGTCGGTGTAGGGGATGATAGTCGCCACTTGGCCGCCAGAAGTGGCGGACAGGTTGAGGGTGATGCCTTGATACGGGTCGTAGGGAGCACGGGCGTCGCGCAGGCGGCGCTGCCAGCTGTCCACCAGCTTCATCGCCTCGCGGTCGAACTCCGGATCCGCATCTTCGCCGGTCGCCACGCCGACCATCTCGCGGATGACCTGGCAGAACTCTTCAGTGATGCGGGCGGTCGGGCTGGTGGGGGCGACGCTCCACCCATGGAACCACGCGAAGGCGCAGTAGGCGGCCACGTCGATGGGATCGCCCTTGCGGACGTGGCGGAGCAGTTCGGACGCCAGTTCGTCGCGCCAGTCCTGGCGCATCCAGTTGGCCGTCCAGCCGTGCTTGATCTCGGAGTCGCGGAGCTTCTTCGCCATCGCCTCGGCGAAGTCGCGGACCAGGGTGGTGGTGCAGGGGTGGAGGCCCTCCGGGATCGCGAAGGAAGCGGAGGTCGGCGCGAAGTCGGTAACGGTGCCCGCCAGCGGGCCGTGGATGTCGGACAGGGGGGTGGCGGCCAGCGCCTGGGGCTGTTGGGTGTTCGTCATGTCGGTATACCTCAGTTCGTCCGAACGGGCCGCCAGTGGGTCGGCGCAGCGTCGGGATCGGATTCGTTCCAGGTGAAGGAGTGCGGGCCGGGGAAGTCGGGCGTGACCCAGAAGCCGACGACGCCGGGGAACAGCGGGTTCCTGGCATCGGCCTTCCAGCGCATCTTGACGGAGGCGTCCAACCGCCCCTTGGCGTCGAAGGCGGCCAGCTTCACCAGCGTCCCGTCACGCGGGGCGGTGGAGATGGGCAGGAAGTCGTCCGGCGTGGGAGCGGCGGGAGCGGTCACCATGACGTCTCCACCTGATCGAAGAGGGTGCCGAAGGCCGCGACCCGCTCTTCCTCGGCCAGGGTCTTCACCGCTTGCCGGAAGTAGCTGGGCTTCAGCTCCGAGCCGACGGCGCGGCGCTTCATCTGGATGGCGACGTAAAGCTCCGAGCCGATGCCGGCGAAGGGGCTGAAGACGGTGTCACCGGGGTTGGACCACAGGTCGATGCACCGGCGGATGACGGTCAGCTGGAGGGGCGCGATGTGGGCCTCATCGGCCTCTTCCCGGGCGTCCTTGCGGGACAGCACATCACCCTGGGCGATGTCGAGCCACACGGGCTCGGCATAACGCTGCCAGACGGCAATGCTGTACTTCGGGTCGCCGGGGTACGCCTGCCGCCGGATCTCGCCCCCGCCTTCGGTGATCTCGGTCACCGTGAACGGGTCCTGGGGACCGTTCTCGGAGCCGTAGTAGGCCTCGAACTGCCCCGCTACCGGCTCGGCGTTGTCGCCGGGCTTGCGCAGCGTCACGACATAGTCGGCCACGGCCATGCGCGAGAGCGTGCTGTCCTTGCAGATCTGCTTGTGCAGGAGACCCAGGGCTTTGGTGCGCTGCATCGCTGCCACCGGGTCCTTACGAATGCAGACCTCGGAGTGGTAGATGAAGCCTGCTTCCTGATGGGCCTTGATGATCTCGCCCCGGAAGTCGCGCAGACCGATGAAGCCGTCACGCAGCTTGGAGGTGGGCAACTGCATGCAGTGAATGCTGACCAGTCGCCCCGGTTTGGTGATCCGGAAGCACTCGTCGATCAGGAACCGGTAGTGCTGCCAGAAGGTCTCCGAGTCCCGGCAGTTGGACATGTCGCGGGGGTTGTCCGAGAAGGTGTAGAGGCTCTCGAACGGCGGGGAATAGATGGTGTAGTCGATGCTGTCGGACGGGAGGCTGCGCGCCACGTCGACGCAGTCGCCATTCCACAGGTGCCAGACCTCGCCTGAGGCCTGATCGTTCACGAGGCCTTGAGCCATCGGGGAATCTCCATGGGCTTGGACGAAGCGGGGGTGATGGCCGGCTGCTGGCCGTTGGCCCGGCGGAAGAGGTCGCGCATGTGCTCCGCCATCGCTTCGGCCATGGCATCGGCGGCGGCTTCCTTCGCTTCGAGGTTTGCGACAACCGCGCCCTCCAGGTCGGACGCGATCAGGTAGACGTTGACCGGCTTGATCTGGCCGAACCGCCAGCACCGGCGGATGGCCTGATAGAGCTGCTCGAAGCTGTCATTCAGCCCGACGAACACCATGTCCGAGCAGTGCTGCCAGTTCATGCCGAACCCGGCGATGCTGGGCTTGCTGACCAGCACTCGCGGGGAGCCGGTGACGAAGCCGAGGAGGCGATCCCGCTTCTTGTCGGGGTGATCGGGACCGCGAACCTCCACCGCGTCGGGGATGGCCTTTACCAGGGCCTCGGTCTCGGCGTTGAGGTTGCCCCAGACCAGCCACGGCCGGTCCGGCTGGGCGTTGACGATCTCGGCCGCTGCCTGTACCCGCTCGGCGATGGTGTCACGCCGGGCGTCCAGCCGCTCCTTTAACGTCCGGGCGTTGGTGCGGAACAGCGTCCCTGTCGCAACGCATGGCGCTTGGGTGATGCGGACCGTGATCTGGTGCTTGTGCAGCGCCGGCAGAATGTATCCGGTGTCGCTGTGGCCCAGGTCGGAGGGGCGGCGGATCAGCACCGCCCAGGTGGACAACCACCGCCAGAAGTCCCGCTCGGCATGGCGCTTCAGGCGCCAGTCGGCCACCGGCTTGCCGCCGTGGTTGTCGACGTTGGTGGCCCGGATGCTGCCGTCATGGACGAACCATGTCGCGAGCATCTCCTTGGCGGTCATGACGCCCAGGAACTCGGCATGCTGGCCCAACTCGACATAGTCGTTCGGGGCCGGGGTGGCGGTGCAGCACAGGCGGAACGGGATGACGCGGCAGCGTTCGGTCAGGACGCGCCGGGTCTTGCTGTCGTGGGCCTTGATGATGCTGGATTCGTCCAACGCCACCCCGGCGAACAACGACAGGTCGAAGTGGTCGATCCGGTCGTAGTTGGTGATCACGATGGGGGTGGCGATCTCCCCTTGGTTGGCGGCATAGGCCACGCCGGTCAGGCCGACGTCGACCGCCTCGGCCACAGTCTGGTGCGAGACCGCCAACGGCGTCAGGATCAGGACCGGCCGGCCGGTGTGGCGGTGGACGGCTGCAGCCCATGCCAACTGTATGCGCGTCTTGCCCAGGCCTGTGCCGGCGAAGACGGCCGCCCGGCCGAGGCGGAGAGCCCACAGAGTGATGTCGGCCTGGAACGCCTTCAGCCAATCCGGCATGGCGCCCGGATCCGGGATGCCCGCCGGCAGGGCGACAACCGCCTTGCGGGCCAAAAAGGCCTCATAGTCGTCGGCGCCCCATACGGTTTCCGGCGACGGGGCCGAGGTGGCGGCGCCCTCCAGGCGGACGTAACGGCGATGCCCATCCGCTCCCTCGAAGCGGACCAGTCCGGCTTCCACCAGATCGAACATGGCGCGGGACACGTTGTCCGCACGCAGGCCCAGCATGGCGGCCACCTCGGCGGGACGCATGCCTACCTGGGCAGGGTCGCCGGCCGGCAGCGCGGCAAGCACCTTATGGTGACGAGGCTTCAGGTCAGCGGACATGTGGCGCCCCCTTCCACGGCTGGGGAACGAGCGTTGCCGGCAGGTAGAGGGGGTGCCAGGGCTGGCTCGTCTTCTCCGACTGCCGGAGGGCCTGAGGCTCCAGACCGGCGGCGCGGATGATCGTGACCACATCCTCCACCACCTGGGCGATGTACTTGCGGCTGACCGCCTTGCTCTGGCCGGTCGATCCCCAGCCGCACACGATCCGGCCGCCCTCGGCAGCCAGCGCCTTGGCGACGTAATGGATCACGGGCCGGTTGCTGGGGCCGATGGGGTCCTGGCAGGCGGCGTAATCGAACAGAATGTCCGGATCCGTGGAGCGGAACGCGAACAGGTTCACGACGCCGAACCAGGGAGCGCCCCACCGGTCGGCGTAGTCCCGACACCGGCGGATGGTGGGATCGTCTTCCGTCGCGTCGGCCGTCGACGGATTGAGCATGCAGAAGACCACGGGCGGGTTGCCCAGGTTGATCATGCCCAGGTCCCGGCGGAGCCAGTATCGATAGGCGCCGCTGGGAGAGATCGCCGCGGCGTCCCCGATGTTCCAAGAGGTGATGGCGTGGGGGTTAGCCATGGACGATGCCCTCCCCAACACGGGCGGCAGCCTTCTTCTGCCAGTACCGACGACGGTCAGCGGCGCGGCGATGCTCCTTGGCCTCTTCTTCCGACATGTGGGCGTAAACCGTCACACCCGGGTTGATCTGGACGAAGGACAGCGAGGGAATGCCGGCGTCCTTCGTAGCGGTAGCCAGCGCTTCCCGGCGCTCCATGGGGGTGAGCTTGCCGGCGGCGAACAGGCTCTCCACCACCGCGGCGCGGGAGCGGAACAGGGCGATGCGCTTGGAGGGGAGGACAGAGCGCCGAGGATTATCCTTGGAGGCCATCTCAGATTTCCTCCTCTTCGTCGTCCTCGTAGCTCTCCATGGAGTCGTCGATGTCCATGGTGTCGACGATGACCTTGGTGCCGGCGGCCATCATCTGGAACAGGTCGCGGGGGAAGCCGCGAAGGGTCTTCGCCAGGACGGACTTCTGCATGTCGATGCCGCTGTCGGACAAGCTGAAGACTTCGCCGTCGGATCCGATGCCGATCCGGAACTGGCAGGAATACGACTGCTGATACTTATTCGGATCGAGCTTGATCCAGTGGGAGCCGTATTCGGTTTTCTCGACGATGACGGTGCAGGCGCTATCGGAGTGGAACTTCTCCTTGCGCAGCCACACCTTGAAGTCTTTCACCAGCTTGGTGAGGGTGATCTCCTTCGGGGCGTCGACCAGGAGGGCGTCCAAGTCCTTCTGCAGCTTCTCGCGGAGCTGCTCGTTCACAACCTCGTCCAGCCGGTTCCGGATGATGCCGATGACCGTCTGGTTATAGGCCGGGAGGTTGATGGCGTCGGCGTGGATGTGGAGGGCGCCCTTGACGGCGTCGCTCATCTCCTTGCGGAACGGCGAGCTGTAGCCCGTGGCGTCGTTGATGACGCTCGACAGGGCATCCTTGATGCCCTTTTCGAGCATCTTCTGGAACGAGCCGTCCTCCACGTACTTGGCGACGGCGTCGGTTGCGAGCTTGGTCAGGTCGATGGTGGTCATGGGGGATGGTCTCCTGGCGCTCAGCGCGCCGCGGCGGGGGTGAGCGATCCGCCAGAAGTGGCGGGCTGGGGATTGGCTGCGGCCTTCCGACGGGCGGCTTCACGCTGCTGGGCGGCGCGCACCTCGGCCCCACGCCGGGCGGCGGTGCGGGCCTTGTTGGAGCGCGCCTTCGCGTTGTGGTCAGCGTTTTCCCGGACGTCCTGGGCGGTCACCGCCTTGACGGTGGCATTGCCGGCAGCCAGCGCCTGAGCGACGAGCGCGGTGAGATCCTGTGCGCCGCGGCGCTGCTGGGCCTCTGGCTCGTTGCGGAGGGGATTGGGGTGGGTGTAGCGGGTCATTCGATCACCTGTGCGGAGGTGTCGACGGCCAGCGCGATGGTGAGCGGCTGGACCCATACCGGATCGCAGCTCATCACGAAGGTTTCGCCGGACCAGGCAAGCAGCAGGGTCCGGGCGATCACGCCCATCATCGCCTGTGCGGCGTCGGGCGGGACCATGTTGCCGATGTGCTCGCGCCACAGGCTGTCCGAGGAGCCGGCCAACTCCAGGCCCGGCTGATCGAAGTCCACCAGAGACTGGAGAGCAGCAAGCTCCAGGGTGGTGAAGGGGCGATGCCACGTCCCGTCCATGGCCCGGATCACGGCTACCAGCTGCTGGTTGGGAGCCGGCAGAGCTTCCGCCTCGTCGCCCATGGCCGGGCGAGGATCGGCGACTGACCAGCGCCCGTTGTCGTGCTGGCCGGAGCCGGTCACGGCCCCGCTGGTCTCGTCCATGCCCAGCACGCCATAATGGCCGCCCTCGGAGAAGGCGCCTCGGCCATTACGGAAGGACTCCGGGCGCGGGTCGGCGACCGACAATGCGCCGCTCCCCACACGGTCGGAACCGGTCACCACAGGGGACGATCCATCCCAGCCGCAGACCTTCAGCTTGTTCCGATGCGAGTTCGGCCCAAACCCGGTGCGCGGGTCAGCCAGCGCGAACGCACCCTGGCCAGTGGTAGAGGCGCCGATCACCGTACCGGCGGCCTCGCCGTAGCTGGTCACGCGATACTTGCTCGCGTGGGAGCCGGCCGGCGGACGCGGATCGGCAACGCACCCGGCTCCGGCGGCGGGGTGCGTTGCCCCCGTGATCGTGCCGGCGCTATCGCCGTACCGCACCACGCGATAGACGTTGTGGTGGGTGCCGGGTCCGAAGCCCGGCCGAGGATCGGCGACCGAGAAGGCGCCACCACCGGGTCCGCCGTTCGCGGTCACAGCGCCGGAGACTTCCCCCCACGCCTTCACGCCATACTGCTGGTAGCAGGCGTGGCCCTCCCGCATGCGAGGATCGGCGATGGAGAAGGCGCCGGAGCCGGGCCGGCCGTTGGCCGTGACGGTGCCGGCGGGACGCTCCCATTCGTTGACACCGAGGTAGCCGGTGCCTTCCCTGGTGCTGATGACCCGCGGGTCGGCGACGCTGAAGCGCCCGGTGGTCGGGCCGGCATTCCCCGTGACCGTCGGCGCCGTCGCATCCATGGGGAGGACACCCAGCACGTCGTCACGCCACCGCCCCTCAGGCACGATCCCGTAATCGGTCAGCACGCCGTCCGCGACGTTCAGCTTGTTGAGCGACCGCCAGTCCGACCCGGCTTCCACGAAGGCCAGCCGTACCCAGGTCTTCCATTGCAACCTGGGCACTCGGTGCATCGGCCCGCCCAGCGGATCACCCGGCAGGGGCAGGCGCTCAAGCACCTCTCCCACGCTGCGGAGCTTCCGCTTGGGCGGCTCGTAGAGGAAGGGCGGCACCTTCTCCCTGTGCCGGGCGACCATGAGGAAGCGCTTGCGGCTCTGGGCCAGCCCGCCGATTTCCCCGCAGTCATGGGCGGTTTCCGCGACCGCATAGCCATAGTGGCGAAGCATCCCGGTGATGCGGTCCAGCAGTCGGCGGGACCGCTGGGCGATGCGCGGCACGTTCTCGAACAGCAGGATCTCGCTCGGATCGTCCGCCCATGCCTCCATGGTCAGGAAGACGGCCCGCAGAGCCAGCTCGTTGAGCGCGATGTACTTCGGAGCCTCGCTGGTCTTCGTGCTGATGAGGCCGCTGTTGCCCTTGCAGGGCGTGCTCATGAACACGACGTGCGGGCGCTCGCCACCGGCAGCCCGGCGGAAGTCCTCACCGGTGGCTTCGCGCCAGCCGGCCGGCGGCTCGACGCCGTGGAAGGCGATGTATTGCTGGCGGTCGAACAGGTCGAGCAGCGTACCCTTGGCGCCGGTCACCTTCTCCAGGCTGGCGAGCGCCACCGGATCGACATCGACGCCGCCGATGCAGCGCGGCGCAGCCACCATGTTGCCGACGCGCGCGCCGCCACGGTTGAAGCCCTTGATACCGCCGCCGATGCCACAGCAGACGTGGAAGTGCCGAATTTCGCGAACATCCATCGCCATGATCAAGCCTCCACCTTGGCGGCGAGGCGAAGCGGCATGACCACCACGAGGTGCTCGGCGGCGTTGACGTCCGCCTCCTGCTCTGCTCTCCAGAAGGTCGGGGTAGCCGGGTCTCCCAGCTCGCAAGCCAAAGAGCCGGCGTTCAGGGCCTCAATGGCGGGGACCAGCAGGGGCGCGGAAAACCCGATGGAGAGGCTCCCGGCCTTGAAGCCGGTGGCGACCTCCAGGATGTCGACGGCGTCGGTCGCCGTCTGTTCGGCCGTCTCGACGCGGACCCCCTCGGCGGTGATCGACATGGCAAGCGAGCGGCTCTTATCGCCGGCCATGGCCCGGACCCGCCGGACGCACGACAGGAACTCGGCGCGTGGGACGGTCATGCGCTGCTTCGTCTGCCCCAGCGCGAAGTCGATGGTGCGCTCGTAGCCGATGAACTCGACGGCGGAAAGCGTGGTCCCGAACCGGTACGGGAACATGTCGAAGGTGGCGCGCTTCTGACCGATGGTGACGCGGATTTCCGTTTCGTCGCCGACGGCATCCAGCAGGCGGCGGAGGGCGCCGACCGATGGGTTCGGGATCAGGATGCCCCGGGGACCTTCCTTGTCGGCGAACTTCGACACGAAGTCCTCCGCCCCGGCGGTCGTGATCAGGTCCGTGCGGGACATGACGTTCGTGGTGCAGGCCACCACCCGCAGCCCCTCGGGCCGGGCATGCAGGAACATGCCCATGAGGTTCGGCTTGGTCTCGTCCGAGCACATGGCCCAGGAAACGCGGTCGATCGCCTGCTTGAGAGCGGAGACCTGGACGAACAACTCCGCGCCGTCGACTTGGGCGAAGACGGGGAAGTCGTCCGCCTGATAGGTCGGCAGATGAAACCGCGTCTTGCCGCAGAGGATTCGCAGGCGGGCGCCCTCGGCCTTGGCGTCGACCATCTCCAGGGTGAGCTGTGCGCCGTCGGGCATGGCGTCGATGGCGGTCGCCAGGGCGGAGCCGGGGATCGCCAGCCGGCCGGGCTGTGCGCCGATGCCGATCGGCAGCTTCACCTGAACGTCCACCGCCAGATCGGTGGCGGAGATGGTCAAGGTGGTGTCGGAGACGTCCAGCAGGACGCATTCCAGAATGGGCATGGCCGACTTCTTGCCGACCATGGCGACGGCGCGCTTCAAGGCGGCCAGGAGCGGCCCCTTATCGACGGTGAACTGCATGGGGGTGTTGCCCTTGGGCTTGGTGGTGGCGGCCGGTGCGGGGGCGGGGGC
>NZ_CAMLJP010000013.1 GCF_946480385.1 uncultured Azospirillum sp. | reverse complement strand
CGCGAGATTGACCAGCGCTTCGCCGGTCAGGCGGTAGGGAAGCCATTCCTTCATCTGGCTGAACCCGATCCGGTCGTAGAATCCACGCGCCGGGTTCCAATCCAGGACACTCAGATCGACACGACGGTAGCCGCGCTCCACCGCGCGCTGCGCCACCGCGGCCAGCAGCTTGCGGCCGACGCCATAGCGCCGGGCGTCCGGCGTGACGTAGAGATCCTCGACATACAGGCCGGGCCGCCCCTCCCAGGTGGAGAAGTTGCGGAAGGTCAGGGCGAAGCCGACCGGCGCGCCGTCCAGCTCGGCGATCAGCGCCTCGAACACCGGCTGCGGCCCCCAGCCGTCGCGGCGGAAATCCTCCTCGGTCGCCTTGACCGCATCGGACTCGCGCTCGAACTCCGCCAGTTCGCGGACGAAACGCAGGATGGTGGCGCAATCCTCCTCGACGGCGGGGCGGATGGTGACGGTCGGCATCGGCGGGTGGCTCCCTGATCTGGCGCAAACGAAACGGGGAGCGGACCATAGCCCGCTCCCCGCTCTTGTGCACTCCCGTTGAGTATGGCGTTGAGTATGGCGCCGTCAGTCGTCGCCGCCGCCCTTCAGGTCGAGGATGCCGCGCAGTTCCTGCACGCGGCGTTCGGCACTGTGTTCGGCCAGCACCCGCTTGCGCGCCCGGCGGCCGAGGTCGGTCAGGTGGTTGCGCGGCAGCATCATCGCCGTGGTGACGTCGTCGGTCTGGGCGGCCACCAGGATTTCGCGTCCGGGTTCGAAGAAGCTGTCCAGCCCCTCCCACTGGTCGGCGACGATGGCGGAGCCGCAGGCGGCGGCCAGGAACAGCCGGTCGGACGGACACCAGCCGATCCTGCGCTCGTCGTCGCGGGCCAGCGTCAGCGCAAGGCTGGCCGAAGCGAGCACGTCGGCATGCTGCGCCGGGTCGAGATCAGGGAAGGTCAGGATGTTGGACGCGCGCGGCACGCCGTCCGGCAGGTCGGCGCCGACCAGAACGAAACGACGGCGGGTCAGCCGTTGGGCGGGATCGATGAAGAAGCGGTCCAGCCCCTCGCGGATGCCGTCCGGCCCGCCGACGATGCAGCAGAGATCGCCCAGATACTCCCGCTTGAAGTCGCCGGGCTTGTCCGCCTCCGGCACGATCCAGGGATAGAGCGGGGCCACCGACTCCGCCCCGGCCTTGGCGCGGTAGCGGTCCAGCGCCGGCCCGCCGCAGGAGGCGAGCACCATGTCGAAGCCGCCCAGCCCGTCGGCCGGCAGATGGGCCACGCTCTCCCCCGCCTCCAGCGCGGTCAGGCTGACCGCCGCTTCGGGGTCGTAGAGCACGCGGCGCGGCGCCTTGGAGTGGCGGACGAGGTCGGCGGCACGGCGGGCATCCGGCCCTTGCGCCACCACCAGCGCCACCCCGGCATCGTCGGCCTGCGCCGCCGCCTCCACCGCGACATCGTCCCAGGCGCCGTAGGACAGCACGTCGCCGCCGGGGATCGTCCAGGGCGTCGGCGCATCCGGGCCGCTGCGTTCGACCGCGACGACCCGGTGGCCGCGGATCGCCAGCGCCTGGATCAGGGCACGCCAGCGCGATCTGTGCCCGCCATCCTGGCGATACCCGTTGGTCAAGCCGAAGATCACGATTTTCATGGCGACGGCACCCTTGGCGTTCCGTGACAGAAGGCGGCCTCTTCGTCGAAGCGGCACCCGATCGATGCGGTTTCCGGATCGAAGCGCCTCCAGTTCAACGCGATTGAGGAAGGCGGTGTTCCGGATCTCGCTCCCGTCCCGTCATCCTTGCCGGGAACCGGTCTTTCCGGGATCGGCACCGGCGGGCGGAGACCCGCCGGACGGGAATTGCGAAAGCGTTGCGTTGGATTTTGATATGGACCGGTCCGCCGGCCCTGCAAGCGTGCCGCCCCCGCAATCGGGGGTTCTGCCCCGGACGCGTCCATTTGTCGGTTGAGCGTCGCAGCCGGGAGCCTTAGGGTCACGCCCCGGTTCCCCCTCCGATCACGGTCGAGCGCATGCGAGTCCCGTTCCGTCATCCCGCCCGCCTCCTTCTCGCCACCCTGCTGATGGCCGGCTGCCAGAGCACCGGGGCCACCGCTCCGGTCGTCTCCGGCACCCCGACGGCTGCCGCCATCCCGGCCCCGGCGGCGGCGGCGCAGCAGTCCGTCTCCTTCGCCGAATGGCTGGCGGCGCTGCGCGCCGAAGCGCTGAGCCAGGGCATCCGTCCGCAGACCTTCGACCGCGCCTTCCAGCGGGTGAAGCTGTCCGACCGCGTCGTGGAGCTGGACTCGGCCCAGCCCGAGTTCACCCGGCAAGTGTGGCAGTATTTGGACAGCGCCGTGAATGAAAAGCGCGTCCAGGACGGCCGGCAGAAGCTGCAGGAGCATGCGGCGTTGCTTTCCCGCATCACCCGCCGCACCGGCGTGCCGGGGGAGATCCTGGTCGCCTTCTGGGGGGTGGAGTCCGATTTCGGCAAGTCCACCGGCAATTTCTCGGTCATCGACGCGCTGACGACGTTGGCCTTCGAGGGCCGCCGCGCCGCCTATTTCCGCTCGGAACTGCTGGCGGCCCTGCGCATCCTCGATTCCGGCGACATCGCGCCGGAACGGATGAGCGGCTCCTGGGCCGGGGCCATGGGGCAGACCCAGTTCATGCCGACCGTCTTCCTGCGCAACGCGGTGGACGAGGACGGCGACGGACATCGCGACATCTGGGGCAGCATGCCCGACGTGCTGGCCTCCACCGCCAAGTTCGTGCTCGCCAACGGCTGGCGGCCGGGCGAGCCCTGGGGGCAGGAGGTGCGGCTGCCCGACGGCTTCCCCTACGATCAGGCGGAGCTGAGCATCACCAAGCCGCTGTCGGAATGGCGCCGGCTGGGCGTGCGTCCGCTGGACGGCAGCGAGCTGGACGGCGAGGGAACGGCGTCGGTGCTGGTGCTGGCCGGGCATCGCGGGCCGGCCTTCCTGGTGCGCGACAATTTCCGCGCGATCATGCGCTACAACCCGTCGACCAGCTATTCGCTGGCCGTCGCCCTGCTGGCCGACCGCATGACCGGCAAGCCCGGCGTCCGCGGCAGCTGGCCGCGCGAGGAACAGGCGCTGAGCCGCGACGAACGCATCGATCTGCAACAGCGGCTCGCGGCGCTGGGCATGGAACCGGGCGCGGCCGACGGCATCATCGGAGCCAACACGCGCAACGCGGTGCGACGGTTCCAGGCGTCCATCGGGGAAATCCCGGACGGCTTCGCCACCAAGGGGCTGCTGGAGCGGTTGCGGCAGCGGTCGTAAGGGGGGTGTTGCGGGCGGGGGGCTAACGCAGCGGCGCGGACTTCCCCTCCCCCGCCACCCCGCCGCGCAGCAGCCCCCAGGCACCGGCCAGCAGAACCGCCGCCACGCCGGCGCCGACCAACGCATCGGGCGCGCCGTCCAGCAGAAGCCAGCTTGCCGCCAGCCCGACCAGACCGGCGGCGAGCGGCAGAACGTCCTTGCGCGAGCAGAGCCAGATCGCCCGCAGGGTCAGCGTGCCGCGCCGGTTGGCGAACAGCAGGGTCGCGGTCGCCACCGTCACGCCGATGGCCAGCAGAACGGCAAGGCTGGCGAGCGGCACGTCGGGGATCGTCATGCCGGCGATGCTGCGCCCCGCCGTCACCACCAGAGCCACGGCGACGACGGCAAGCGCCACTCCCTGCAGCATCGACAACCGCGTGCGCAGCTCGGGCCGCTGCCCCATGCCCACCAGGGTCACGGCATGACCCGCGGCGTGGTTCAGCACCAGCAGCGCCGCCGCCCAAAGCGACACCGCCTGCGTCGCGTCGGCGGCGGTGAGCAGCAGGGCGCCGAGCAGCCCGTTCACCACCATCGCCATCCGCATCGTGTGCTTCAGGTCGTCCGGCCCACCGGACGGACGGCCAGACACACCGCCACAGGCGCCACCGCCACAGGTTCCACCACCGCAACCGCCATCCATCGTACCGCCCTTTCCCATAGGAAACCGGGGGGAATCATAGGAGCGCGACCGCGGCGCGTCCACAGTCATAAGAATTTCCTGATATGCGCCGCATCCATGGCTGCGCATCGAAAGGGGTGGTTCCGCGGGCCGGCTACCCTTTCGAACGGCTCAGGGGATAACCCGGCCCACCCAACGGCGCATCGGGCGTCTCATTGGTCGCTTACCCGTCCCCCTCCCATGAAAAGGAGCGGGGCGAGGCGGATATGGGGACAGACACAGCCGCATCATCGGAACCACTCCATGACGAAGCGTCCCGCCTCCCCCGTCAAGATCCTGATTGTCGACGACAATCCGCTGCTGCAGCGGGCGTTGAAGGACATGCTGGGGCTTTGGGGCGTCGGCCAGATCACCGCGGTCGCCAACGGGCAGGAGGCCAAGGACGCCCTGCGGCGCGAGGTGTTCGACCTGATGGTGACCGACTGGGTGATGGAGCCGGTGGGCGGCGCGCAGCTGATCCAGTGGATCCGCCAGTCGCCGGGCAGCCTGCGGCCCAACATGCCGATCATCGTGCTGACCGCCAACGCCGACCTCGCCACCGTGCGCAATGCCTGGGATGCCGGCGCCGATTCCGTGCTGGCCAAGCCGGTACCGGCCGCCACGCTGGCCCGGCGCATCGATGCGGTGCTGAACCGCCGCGACGGCACGCCGCGCACGGCGACCGGTGGGGCAGCAAGCGGGACCACCGATGGAACGGCGAGCCGCAACGAAAGCCGTCCGGACTCCGCACGCCCGGCCGACCAGGGCGGCATCTCCCCCGCCGGCCTGCCCTCCCCCCGGCCGTCGGCGCCGCGCCCGGTCGCCAGCGGGGCGGCGCAGCTGCCGCCTCCGATGCCGCCGGCCGCCGCCCCGGCATCCGTGACGCCGCCGGATCGCAGCGCCGCGACCATGCGCAGCGACGATCCGAAGCGGGTCCGGCTGCTGCTGGCACTCGACAAGCTGGAGGCGGCCATCGACCGGCCCGACCCGATCGGCAGCCGGCTGCGCCACGCCCTGTCCGATCTGCAGATCGCCGCCGCCGGCGATTCCGCCGCGTCCTCCATCGTCGCGTCGCTGTCCACCTGCGTCACCTGGGTGGAGCCGGATGTCGAGGGCTATACCGACGCCCTGCAGGCCCATGCCGCCGCCTTGCGCTGGCTGGTGGGGTCGGACGGCAGCACCCAGTCGATGGCGGTGGCGCTGTGCCTGATCCGCACGCTGCGCGCCAGCGTCCGCACCCTGGCCGCGCGCGGCCACTCCGACTTCGGCAGCTGGCCCGAAGGCGGCAGCCCGACCCCTCCGGGCAAATCCCCCCTCACCGGCCGCTGAGTCCATCCCCATATCGCTTGGACAGGCTCTGGGCGAGAAGGAAGCGGAGCGGGAATTTCCGCAAGGCAGGGCATTCCATACGCTCCGTTACGGAAGACCGCCGGTTGCCGGCCGATCCTTGCTTTTTGCGATCCGGCCGGCCGCGGGCGTTGCGATATAAGACAGCCTTCATTACCTTTTTGCCCAGCGAACAAATCGACGCCCCAGCACTCCGGACCGGAGTTTGCCAGGCTGCCGACCGATGGGAGGGAATGAAGAATGGCGCTCGCAACTGTCTCACTGGAAGACAAGTACGCGCTGGAAGAGGGTCGCGTTTACCTCACCGGCACCCAGGCGCTGGTGCGCCTGCCGATGATGCAGCGCCAGCGCGATCTCGCCGCCGGACTGAACACCGGCTGCTTCATTTCCGGCTATCGCGGCTCGCCGCTGGGCGGCTTCGACCAGAATCTGTGGAACGCCCGCAAGTTCCTGGAAAAGAACCACATCCAGTTCCAGCCCGGCGTGAACGAGGAGCTTGGCGCCACCGCCGTCTGGGGCAGCCAGCAGGTCGGCATGTTCAAGGGCGCCAAGTATGACGGCGTCTTCGCCATGTGGTACGGCAAGGGCCCCGGCGTCGACCGCTCCGGCGACGTGTTCAAGCATGCCAACGCGGCCGGCACGTCCAAGCACGGCGGCGTGCTGGTGCTGACCGGCGACGACCACAACTGCAAATCCTCCACCTTCCCGCACCAGTCCGAACACGCCTACATGCACGCCATGATCCCGGTGCTGAACCCGTCGGGGGTGCAGGAGATCCTGGATTACGGCCTGATCGGCTGGCAGATGAGCCGCTTCTCCGGCTGCTGGATCGCCATGAAGACGATCGCGGAGACGGTGGACACCTCGGCGTCGGTCTATATCGACCCGCACCGCGTGTCCCCGGTCATCCCCGCCGACTTCCCGATGCCGCCGGGCGGCCTGAACATCCGCTGGCCCGACCCGCCGCTGGAGCAGGAACACCGGCTGATGAAGCACAAGCTGTACGCCGCCCTGGCGTTCGCGCGTGCCAACAAGCTGGACAAGGTGGTGATGGAGAGCCCGCGTCCGCGCTTCGGCATCGTCACCACCGGCAAGAGCTATCTCGACGTCCGCCAGGCCTTCGACGAGCTGGGCATCACCGAGGAGATGGCGGCCGACTGGGGCATCACCGTCTACAAGGTCGGCATGCCCTGGCCGCTGGAGCGTGACGGCGTCCGCCACTTCGCCGAGGGTCTGGAAGAGATCGTCGTGGTCGAGGAGAAGCGCGCGGTCATCGAGAACCAGCTGAAGGAACAGCTGTACAACTGGAACCCCGACGTCCGCCCGAAGGTGGTCGGCAAGTTCGACGAACAGGGCGAGTGGATCCTGCCGAGCGCCGGCGAACTGACGCCGGCCCAGATCGCCGTGGTGATCGGCCGCCGCCTGCAGCGCTTCATCGACAACGAGAATCTCGTCCGCCGCATCGCCTTCCTCGACGCGCAGGAGAAGCAGAAGGCCCATGTGGCGCGCGTGGTGCGCAAGCCGACCTTCTGCTCCGGCTGCCCGCACAACACCTCCACCGTCGTGCCGGAGGGAAGCCGGGCGCTGGGCGGCATCGGCTGCCATTACATGGCGACGTGGCTCGACCGCTCGACCGACACCTTCACCCAGATGGGCGGCGAAGGCGTGCCGTGGGTCGGTCAGGCCGCCTTCACCGACGAAAAGCACATCTTCGCCAATTTGGGCGACGGCACCTATTTCCATTCCGGCATCCTGGCGATCCGGCAGGCCATCGCCGCCAAGGTGAACATCACCTACAAGATCCTGTTCAACGACGCCGTCGCGATGACCGGCGGCCAGCCCTTCGACGGCACGCTGACGGTGCAGTCCATCGCCAATGTCCTGCGGGCGGAGGGGGTGCAGCGCATCACCGTCGTCTCCGACGAGCCGGAGAAGTACGGCATCAACAGCGGCCTGCCGCAATACGCCAACGTCGAGCATCGCGACGACCTCGACAGCGTGCAGAAGGAAATGCGCGAGGTCCCCGGCGTCAGCGTCCTGATCTATGACCAGACCTGCGCCACCGAGAAGCGCCGCCGCCGCAAGCGCGGCAAGATGGTCGACCCGGCCAAGCGCGTGGTCATCAACGAGCTGGTCTGCGAAGGCTGCGGCGACTGCTCGGCCAAATCGTCCTGCGTGTCGGTGATCCCGCAGGAGACCGAGTTCGGCCGCAAGCGCCAGATCGACCAGTCCAGCTGCAACAAGGACTATTCCTGCACCAAGGGCTTCTGCCCCAGCTTCGTGACGGTGGAAGGCGGGTCCTTGCGCAAGCCGAAGCCGGCCGCGGCGAAGTCGGTGGACGGCACCGCCCTGCCCGCCCCAGTCATTCCGGCCTTCGACAAGACCTGGAGCCTGTATGTCACCGGCGTCGGCGGCACCGGCGTCGTCACCATCGGCGCGCTGCTGGGCATGGCCGCCCACATCGAGGGCAAGGGCGTCGGCGTGCTCGACATGACCGGCCTCGCCCAGAAGGGTGGCGCGGTAACCAGCCACATCCGCATCGCCAACACGCCGGAGGACATCCACTCCGTCCGCATCGCCGCCGGCGGTGCCGACGCGGTGCTGGGCTGTGACCTGATCGTCGCGGCGGCGGGCGACGGCCTGTCGAAGATGACCGCCGGCCGCACCCGCGCCGTCATCAACACCCATGACAGCATCACCGCCGACTTCATCAAGAAGCCGGACATGGTGATCCCGGTGCGCGACCTCGTCGGCGATATCCGCAAGGCCTGCGGCGGCGACGCCAATGTCGATGCCTTCGACGCCACGAAGCTGGCCACCGCGCTGCTGGGCGACAGCATCTACGCCAACCCGTTCCTGATGGGCTATGCTTGGCAGAAGGGGCTGATCCCGCTGAGCGAGGAGTCGATCCTGAAGGCGATCGAGCTGAACGGCGTGTCGGTGAAGCTGAACCTCGACGCCTTCCAGTGGGGCCGCCGCGCCGCCGTTGATCTCGCCGCCGTCGAGGCCGCCGCGAAGCCACAAGAGGTGGTGCAGACCGCGCAGTCGCTGCTGCTCGATCAGCGCCGCCAGTCCGGCAGCCTGGAGGAGGTGATCGACCGCCGCCACCGCTTCCTGGTCGGTTACCAGGATGCCGCCTATGCCGCCCGCTATCACGCGCTGATCGACTGGACCCGCCGGACGGAGCAGCAGAAGGTCCCCGGCTCCACCGCGCTGACCGAGGCGGTCGCCCGCGCTCACTTCAAGCTTATGGCCTACAAGGACGAGTATGAGGTGGCGCGCCTCTACACCGACAGCGGCTTCGTCGAGAATGTGCAGCGCATGTTCGAAGGCGACTGGAAGCTGACCTTCCACATGGCCCCGCCGGTGATGGGCGAGACCGACGAGGAGGGCGGCGAGCCGAAGAAGAAGACGTTCGGCCCGTGGATGCTGCACGCCCTGCGTCTGCTGGCCAAGGGCAAGCGCCTGCGCGGCACCCGTCTGGACCCGTTCGGCCGCACCGCCGAGCGCCGGCAGGAGCGCCAGCTGATCGCCGATTACGAGGCGGTGGTGGGCGAGTTGCTGAACGGCCTGACCCGCGAGAAGCTGGCTCTGGCGGTGGAGATCGCCTCGCTGCCGATGGAGATGCGCGGCTATGGCCCGGTGAAGGCCCGCAACGTGGCGGCGGCGAAGGCGAAGGAAGCCAAGCTGCTGGAGACGTTCCGCGCCCCGGTCGCCGCCCCGCAGCCGCTGGCGGCGGAGTGAGGCGGTTCGGTGGTTCAGTGAGGTAATGTGAGGCGAAGGCGCCCTCCCCGGTGATGCTGGGGAGGGCGCCTTTTTTTTTTCAGGGCCGCTTGGCTCCCGCGGTCATCTTCCAGATGGCAACGAAGAACAGCGCGGTGCCGAGCAGGGCGGCATAGAGGATGATGCTGAGGTGGAAGATGAAGCCGATCGGCAGGATCAGCAGCATCAGCGCTGCCGCGAGCAGCCCGAGCACGAAGATGCCCAGGTTGAAGTGCTCGTAGATCGGGGCGTTCAGGTCGGCGTGGGTGGCCATGGCATGTGCTCCATTCCGGTGCCGCCGGGGCGGCATTGATGGGGAATATGAGTACAGACTAATGGGATGGTGAGCGGGTGGCATTGCGAATTCGCAAGGATTCCTGCAATTCGTGCCTTCTGACGGGAGCTGCCACATCCGGCAGGATGCGTCGACGTCACTGTCTGTTTCCTTTCCAATCGGCCGGACTTCGCCGAGAAAGCGATGCTGAACAACGGACCGTTGGGATCCGGCATGTTGGTCCTGACTAAGCCCTTTGCCATGGAAGTGCTGGCCACACGGATCAGGGAGCTGATCGCGGGGTGAGAGTGCACGATTGGCGGTAACCACATTGGGGGGCCATCGCCGGCCGGTGACGATCCGGAACCAGCACATACACCGTTGAGGGAGTGATCTCCAGGTTTGAAAACAGCTTCAGCTTGCCCTTGGAGAACCCATATACTTCAGGCAGTATCTCTGGAGGACAGCCTTGACTTTAAGTAAAGAGCTGAGGCCATAGACATGTCAGTGGATGAGAAACTCATCATCGTCGTTCCGGGCTTCGCCAGCCGGGAAAAGGATGAATGCCTCAAGCGGTTGACGGAAGGGTTGACAAGATTTGCCGCCCTACGCGGTTTGACGTTGCAATCGGTCGAATCCCCCGATGCGCACATCCAGTACAGCTATCAATATGGCAGCGGAGGAGATAAGAAATACTCTCTTTCATTTAAAGAGGTATTCTGGAACGACCTCACCCCTCCCCTTTCCGAACGATCCCCATTTAAGAAGTTCATTGGGGGTCTGTCGATTCTTCTATTCTGGACTATGTCCAGACGAGTTCTAAGGGTTGCTTGGTCAAACCACTACATGTTTCTAAGCTCAGTATTCGCCGTGCTGATTCTGCTCTTCTGGTACTATGGCGCTGTCATTGCGGCGCTCACAGCCATCGGGTCGCTGGACGACGCAAATCCCTTCGCCAATGCGCTTCCGCAATCGGTCAGAATTTGGCTCAGCGCACTCGGGGCAAAACTTGCCGGCTGGCAGATTTGGCTCAGCGCTTCAACTCTGATGGCACTACTGCCCGTGAATCTGGTCGTTGACGTGGCCCATTCGACTAAGCGCTACTTCAGGAATGACGACGATCTGGCGCGGAAGCTGCAGACACGCATTGCAGTCGCTTTGAACGATGCCAAAGGGAAGAACTATACCGACATCGTCGTCTTTGCGCACAGCTTTGGCGCAGTTGCGGCGGTGGAATCTCTGGCTGCCTTTCAGTCGGAGGTTCCGATACATCTGGTCACCGCCGGATCGCCGCTTGCCATATGCTGCGCACGTTCCCCAGACCTAGAGCGAGCAGTGCGTGACCTTCTGACAAACAAAGACATCAGGAGTTGGAGCGATTTTTATTCAAATGGCGACTGGATGTGTTGCGCTCCGCCGGTGAAAGGTAATTTCCCTCATTTCAAAGTCACTCCCATTAAATTTTCGACGGGTTTCACCGAAAAATTTACAGGGAAGGCGCACATGAACTATTTCAACTTCAATGTCTTGTACAAACAGATCCTGGAGTAAAAACACGCCTTAAGCCGCGACTGACGCAAGGCTGAACAAGGGCTTGGCGAAGCTCCTGCCAATGCGGTCCGTTCCGCACGGAGCAGCCACTTGCCGGCCGTCTCCCCCCTACCCTACCGGAAACCGCAGCACGAAGCGCGTGCCCTTCCCTTCGCCATCCTCCAGCGCGATGCTGCCGCGCATGGTGCCGGTCATGATGTTGGCGCAGATGCTGAGGCCCAACCCGCTGGCGCCCAGGCCGCGCTTGGTGGTGAAGAAGGGGTCGAAAATGCGGGAGCGGATGTCGGCGGGGATGCCCTTGCCGTCGTCGGCGTAATGCATCTCGATCCAGCCGGCCGGTTCCTCGCGGGCGGACAACAGGATGCGGCCCGTTTCGCCCTCGTCAAAAGCGTGGACCAGGGCATTGATGATCAGGTTGGACAGCACCTGCGCGAAGGAACCGGGATAGCCGTCGACGATCAGGCCGGTGGGGATGTCGAGGTCCACCGTCACCCGCGTGCGGCGCAGACGCGGGCGCAGGCTCAGCAGCACCTCGTCGACATAGGCGGCGAGGTCGAAGGCGCGGCGCTCGCCGCTGGCCTGATCGGAGGCGACCTGCTTGAAGCTCTGGATCAGGCCGGTGGCGCGCTCCACGTTCGACAGGATCATCCGCGTCGATTCCCACGCGACATCCAGGAATTCCTGGAAATCGCTGCGGCGGATGCGGTTCTCCTCGAATAAGCTGCGGATGCGGCCGACCTCCTCCGCCAAGTGAGAGATGGCGGTCAGGGTGACGCCGATGGGGGTGTTCACCTCATGCGCCACGCCGGCGACCAGCTGGGCAAGCGAAGACAGCTTCTCCGCCTGGATCAGGCTGGCCTGGGCGTCGCGCAGTTCGGCCTCCGCCCGCTTTCTCGCGGTGATGTCGAGCGCCACGGTGACGATGTGGGTAACCTCGCCGTCATCGTCGGTCAGCGGCATCTTGGTGGTCAGCCAGTCGCGCATCGCGCCGTCGCCGTCGGGGGCGCGGTCCTCGTGGAAGGGAACGCCCTGGCCGCTGTCCACCACCAGCCGGTCGAGAGCAGTGGCGCGGTCGGTGGACGGGCCGGGAGGCGGGGCGGCGGCGGGGCCGTAGGTCTCGCGGTAGTAGCGGTTGGTCAGGCGCACCGTGCCGTCGCGGTCCTTCACGTCGATCAGGGCCGGGATGGCGTCGATCACCCCGGTCAGGATCTCGCGGCTCTGGCGCAGCGTCTCGTCGGCGATCAGGCGGTCGGTGATGTCGGTGAAGGTCCGCACCTGCCCGCCGTCCGGCAGCGGCACCACCCGCACCTCGATGAAGCGACCGTCGCCCTGGGGTCGGGCATAGACGAACTCCCGCTCCGGCCGGCCGATGCGATCCATCAGATAGACGGTCTTGGCGTCGAGGTCGTCGCCGAAATCGGGGGCACCGGAGGGCATGCCGACCATGCCGCTGGCGATCTGGTGCCGCACCAGATCGGGCAGCGCCGGGTTGGCGCGCAGTTCCTCCTCCGACACGCCCAGTATATCCAGCGCGTTGCTGTTCCAGGCGATGTAGTGCAGGTCGGGGTCGAGCAGGACGATGCCCTGCCCCATATTCTCCAGCGTCAGGCGCAGCATATGACGCTGGGTCGCAAGCTCGTCCTCCGCCCGTCGCCGCTCGGTCACGTCGGAGTAGGTGCGGACGAAGCCGCCGCCGGAGGTGGGGCGGGTCCGAACTTCCAGTACCCGGCCGTTGGGGCGGCGGTGCTCGTAGAGCGGCGGGTCGGCGCGGCGCGCACGATCCAGATGGCGGGCGGCGATGGCATCGGGGTCGCCGGGGCCGTATTCGCCCCGATGGGCGAGGTAGTGGATGATGCGGGCGTAATCGGCGCCGGGCATGTAGCCGCGCGGCACCTCGAACATCTCGTACAGCCGGCCGTTGATGACGCGCACCGTCAGATCGGCATCGACCAGCATCACACCCTGGTCCATCTGCTCCAGAGCCAGCACGGCGAGATCGTCGCCGGTCGCGGGCTCCGGCGCAGGTCCGTCACCCGGAAGGGGACGGGTCCCGAAAAATTCAGGACTCTGGGGAAGGTCTGGGATCTGGGCCGGCAAGGTCTGCGCGCCATCCGTCGGTTTGCTGGTCCGCTATCGAAGGGGCTACTGTAACAGCCCCATTCCGTCCTGCCGAGTTCTCCTCTGCGCCATGGAGTCGCAATCCGAGGACATTTGTGGGGCATTTTAAGTATTTCGGAACCTTTGCCGCACTACCCTGTTTCGAATCGCCGGTGGTTTGTGCAAGATCGCCGGATGAGCGATACTGCTTCAGCGATGCTGCGCTTACACCGTGTTCCACTGGCTGTTCTGAGGTAACCGCCCCTTGTCCGGACTGGCCGCCCTTCCCGCACCGACCGGCGCGTCGCCCAATTCGGGCCTCGCGAAGCTGCGTCAGATGCTGGCGAGCGACGCCGCGGCGGTTCAGCCGATCCGCCGCATCCCAGGCGAGGAGGAACGCAAGCGCAGCAAGGACGGCACCGAGGCGACCGGCGACGCCCTGCAGGGCAGCGGGCGCGCCGATGCCGAGTCGACTGCGACGCGGGCGAAATCGTCGGCCGGCTCGGCCGGCGGCTTCACCATCGGCGGGTCGGTGGAAGACGCGGGCCCGGTCATTGGCGGGCCGGTGCCGCTGAACGCCCTGCCGAACGCCGGCTATGTGGCGCAGAGCATCCATCAGGAAGCCATGGGCAGCGGCCTGACCATCGAACCCTGGTCGGAGGCCATCGACGCCTACCGCCGCGCCGACGCCGGGGTGAACACGCCGATGGTCACGCAGATCGCGGTGTAAGTTTTCTCCTTTGGCCCCTGTTGCCCCTCAATCGTCGCCGCTGGCCGGCATCGGGCCGTGGGGCAGGTCCGCCTTGCGGCTGCGGAACAGATTTCCGACGAAGTGGCCGAAATCCTCCATGTAGAGGTAGAGCGACGGCGTGATGTAGAGCGTCAGCACCTGCGACACGCACAGCCCGCCGACCACGGCAAGGCCCAGGGGCTGGCGCAGTTCGGCGGCGGCGCCATGGGCGATGGCGATGGGCAGGGTGCCCATGATCGCCGCCATGGTGGTCATCATGATCGGACGGAAGCGCAGCAGGCAGGCCTGCTCGATGGCGTCGCGCGCCGCCATGCCGTTGCGCCGCGCCTCCACCGCGAAGTCGATCATCATGATCGCGTTCTTCTTCACGATGCCGATCAGCATCAGGATGCCGATGATGGCGATGACGCTGAGTTCGGTGTCGAACAGGATCAGCGTCGCCAGCGCGCCGATGGCCGCCGAGGGCAGGCCGGACAGGATGGTCAGCGGGTGGATGAAGCTTTCATACAGCACGCCCAGCACGATGTAGATCACCAGCACCGCCGCCGCCAGCAGCAGGGCCTGCCCCGACTGGGCATCCTGGAACACCTGCGCGGTGCCGGCGAAGCCGGTGGTGATGGTGGCGGGCAGCCCCATCTCGCGCTCCGCCACGCGGATCAGGTCGACCGCCTGACCAAGCGAGGCGCCGGGGGCAAGGTTGAAGGACAGGGTCACGGCGGGTAGCTGGCCCTGGTGCGCCACCGCCAGCGGGCCGGCCGTGCGCTCCACCCGCGCGAAGGCGTCGAGCGGCACCAGCTTGCCGCTGGTGGCGGAGCGGACATAGATGCGCGACAGCGAACTGTCGTCGCCCTGGTATTTCGGCTCCAGCTCGATCATCACCTGATAGTCGTTGCTGGGGGTGTAGATGGTCGAGACCTGCCGCTGGCCGAAGGCGCTGTAGAGGGTGGAGCGCACCTGATCGACGCCGATGCCCAGCGTCGCCGCCTTCTCGCGGTCGATGTGGACATAGGCCTGCGGGTTGTTGAGCTGAAGGTCGCTGGTCA
Source organism: uncultured Azospirillum sp. (assembly GCF_946480385.1). The sequence goes on along the minus strand of NZ_CAMLJP010000013.1, from coordinate 57,583 downwards.
CGTCCTGCAGGATCGGGATGCCGCGCAGCGCCTGCTCCAGCCGGTCGGACCACTGGTACAGCTCGTCCAGATCCAGACCCTGGATGGTGTACTGGTAGAGGCTCTTGGACGACCGGCCGCCGATGCGAAGGTTCTGCACCGGCTGCATGTAGACCGCCATGCCGGGGATGCCGGCGACCTGACGGCGAAGCTGCTGGATCACCTCGGTCGCCGAGGGACGCTCGTCGCGCGGCTTCAGGGTGATGAACATGCGGCCCATGTTGCCGGTGTTGCCGCCGGTGCCGACGGAGGAGATGACGTCCACCACCGCCGGATTGGCCTTGACGATGGCGGCGACCTGCTGCTGCCGTTCCGCCATCGCCGGGAAGGCGATGTCGGCCCGCGCCTCCGTCGTCACGAAGATCTGGCCGATGTCCTCGGTCGGGAAGAAGCCCTTGGGGATCGCCTGATAGAGCAGGACGGTGCCGATGATGGTGCCGATCATCACCAGCCCCATCAGCGGCCGGTGGCGCAGGGTCCAGCGCAGCGTGCGGCCATAGCCGCTCAGCAGGGCGGAAAAGCCCGCCTCCAGCGTGCGGCCGAACCAGTTCTCCTTCTGGCCTTCCTGCTGGTGGTGGGCATGGGTGAGGAAGCGCGAGCACATCATCGGCGTCAGCGTCAGCGACACGAAGGCCGACGCCGCGATGGCCATGGTCACGACCAGCGCGAATTCGTGGAACAGCCGCCCGACCACGCCGCCCATCAGCAGGATCGGGATGAAGACCGCGACCAGCGACAGGGTGATCGACAGGATGGTGAAGCCGATCTCGCGCGAGCCCTTGATCGCGGCCTCGAACGGCTTCATCCCCTCTTCGACGTAGCGGACGATGTTCTCCATCATGACGATGGCGTCGTCCACCACGAGGCCGACGGCCAGAGTCAGCGCCATCAGCGAGATGTTGTCGACGGAAAAGCCCAGCAGATGCATGCCGCCCGCCGTCGCGATCAGCGAGATCGGCACGGCCAGCGCCGGGATCAGCGTCGCCGACAGCCGGCGCAGGAACAGGAAGATGACCAGCACGACCAGCACGATGGTGAGGGCCAGCGTGAACTGCACGTCCTCCACCGCCTGCCGGATCGACTGCGAGCGGTCGTTGACCACCTGGATGGCGGCGGCGGCCGGAAGCTGGGCCTGGAACACCGGCACCAGTTCGCGCACGCGGTCCACCACCTCGACCGTGTTGGCGTCGGGCTGGCGTTGGACCGCCAGCATGATGCTGCGGGTGCCGTTCAGCCAGCTGGCGGTGCGGTCGTTCTCGACGCTGTCCAGCACCTTCGCCACGTCGCCCAGCCGCACGGGAGCGTTGTTGCGGTAGGCGACGATCAGCTGGCGGAAGGCGTCGGCGTCGGGAAGCTGCGGGTTGGCGGCGATCACCAGCTGCTGCTGCTGACCGGTCAGGGTGCCGACGGGCGTGTTGGCGTTGGCGGCGGCCAGCGCCTTCTGCAGCTCGTCGATGCCGATTCCACGCAGGGCCAGCGCGTTGGGATTGACCTGAACCCGCACCGCATATTTCTGCGAGCCGTAGATCTGGACCTGGGCGACGCCCGGCAGGGTCGCGACCTTGGGCTGGATCAGCGTCTCGGCGATGTCGTTCAGGCGGGCCAGCGGCAGGGTCGGCGAGTTCAGCGACAGGAACAGGATCGGCTGGTCGGCCGGGTTGACCTTGCGGTAGCTGGGCGGGGTCGTCATCTCCGCCGGCAGCCGGCGCTGGGTGCGGGCGATGGCCGCCTGCACGTCGGCCGCCGCCGCGTCGATGTCGCGCTCCAGCACGAACTGGATGGTGATGCTGGTGCTGCCGAGCGTGCTGTTCGACGTGATGGTGTCGATGCCGGCGATGGTGGAGAATTCACGCTCCAGCGGACTGGCGATGGACGCCGCCATCGTCTCCGGCGAGGCGCCGGGCAGGCTGGCGCTGACGCTGATGACCGGGAAATCCACCCGAGGCAGCGCCGCGGTGGGCAGCTGGCGGTAGGCCGCCAAACCGCCCAGCACCAGGGCCGCCGTCAGGAGAATGGTCATCACCGGACGGCGGATGCAGAGTTCGGAGAGGTTCACGTCGCACCCCCGGCGGTCTGCGTCCGGGTGCCGGCCGCGTCATGTGCCGCGGAGCCCTGCCGCCGGCCGCCTTCCGCCGTCTCGCCGGGCGGGGGAGCGGCCGGCTTGCCGGCGCGTTCGCTGATCTTGGCACCGGGGAACAGGCGGGACTGGCCATCGACCACCACCCGCTCCCCGGCCTGCAGGCCGGAGGCGACGACGCTGAGGCCGGCGTGGCTGCGCTCGATGGTGACCGGGCGGACCTCCACCGTCTCGTCGGGCTTGACGACATAGACGAAGCGGCCCTTCTGGCCGGTCTGCACCGCCAGATCGGGGATGGTCAGCGCGTCCGGCTCGACCCGCAGGGTCAGGACGGTGTCGACGAACTGGCCCGGCCACAGCCGGGTGTCGGCGTTCGGAAACTCGCCCTTCACCAGGATGGTGCCGGTCTGCTGGTCGACCTGGCTGTCGACGAAGGACAGCTTGCCCTCCGCCTTCTCGCCATGTCCCCCGGCGATGCTGGCGGTGACGGGAAGCGAGCCGGCAGCCATCGCGGCGCGGATCGCCGGCAGATGCTTTTCCGGAACGTTGAAGGCGACGTTGATCGGGCGCAGCTGGGTCAGGGTGACCAGCGGGTTGGCGTCGGCGGCGCGGACCATGGTGCCGACCTTCGCAGTGATCGTACCGGTGCGGCCGTCCATCGGCGCGGTGATGCGGGTGAAGCTGAGCGACACCTTCGCCGCCTCGATCGCCGCAAGGTCAGCCTTCACCGTGCCTTCCAGCGCGTCGGCGGTGGCGACGGCGGCGTCGTAGGTGGTGCGGGAGATGGCGCTGGTGCGCACCAGCTCGCCATAGCGCTTCACGTCGCCTCTCGCCTTGTCCAAATTGGCGCGGTCGCGTTCCAGATTGGCCTGGGCCTGGCGCAGTTGGGCGTCGAGCGAGCGGCTGTCGAGCGTGAACAGCGTATCGCCGGCCTTCACCTCCTGCCCTTCGGTGAAGTTCACCGTCTCCACCACGCTGTCGACGCGGGCCTTGATGGCGATGGCGGCGATGGGCTGGACGCTGCCGATGGTGACGATCTGTTCCGGCACCGCCTGCACGGCCACCGTTTGGGTGACCACCGGCACGGTGCGGGGGGAGGACTGCGCCTGGGACTTCGCCCCGTTCGCCGCCGCGGTATGCCCGCCTGCCCCGGCATTGTGGGAGGCATACCAGTAGTACCCGCCGCCGCCGATCAGCGCGGCGATCAGCAGGACCAGGAAAAACCGTCTCATCGGATGGGACTCCAGACGCCGGAGCCTTTGGCCGGCAAACGCTTATATGAAGGGGGGCAGGTTGGTTATGCCGGACATGAGAAAATCGATGACGGAGCGCTCCAGCGCCTCGCGCGGGCGGTCGTCCACCTGCATGATCCCGCCACGGACCATGCCGATGATCAGCAGAGGCACAATTTCCAGGTCGATCTTGCGGAATTCGCCGGACTGCATGCCTTCGGCCAGGACCTGCTGCAGGGCCGTCGCGCTGCGCTGGCTGCGGCGGCGCAGGATGCGGCGGGTGCGGTCGGCCAGATCGGACTGGTCGCCGCCCAGCAGCTTCAACGTCTGCAACTGCTCGCTCAGCGTGTTCACCAGGGCGGAGACCATCGCCGAAAGGCGGACGGAAGCGGGAACCTGCTGCGGCGCCAGTTCGACGTTCAGCTTGTGCTCCAGCCCACCCAGCGCCCGTTCGAGCGATTCCAGATACAGCTCTTCCTTGGAGGGGAAGTAACGGTAGAGCGTGGCCTTGCCCACGCCGGCACGCTTCGCCACCTCCTCAACCTGGACGGAGGCGTAATCGCGGCCGGCAAACAGCTCCGCCGCGGCGTTGAGGATCACCTCGCGCCGCCGAGCGCGCCAGTCAGGTATCTCTTCCGCATCAAGAGGCATGAATGGAACTCACGGGTTTCAAAAACTGACGATAGTCGAGATCCTTAGAGTGTCAAGGAACCAGTCTCCAAGAAAAATGAATTCCGCGTCATCTGCCGAAAACCCTTGCCCGGCAAGGGGCTGACAGCGTCACCGCGGCAGGCGCCGATCCCTCACGAAAAAAGGCGCGAAGCCCGACCCGCCCAGGCGGAGATGCCTGGGAGGCCGGGCTTCGCGCCCTTGCATCGGAACGGGATGCCTGCCGGTCAGCTCCGCGTGGAGGGCGAGCGGCCGGTGCCGGTGGAGCCGGTCACGCCGGTGGTGGAGCCGGTCATCGATCCGGTGCCCGCCGAGGCGCCGGCCGGACCGCCGCTGGTGCCGGCGCCGGTCCCCGTGCTGGAGGGCGAAGACGAACCGATGTTGGCGCCGGTGCCCGCACCGAGCCCGGCGGCGCTGCCGGCGGCGGTGGTGTCGGAGCCCTGATGGCCGCCGGTCGTCCCGGACATCGACGTGGAGGTGGTGCCGCCGCCCACGGTCGCCATGGCGGAGGCGCCGGCGCCGGTGGAGCTGCCCCAGCCGGTGCCGCTCTGGTTTCCGGTCTGGCTGCGGACGCGCAGGTTGTTCTGCACATGGGAGACGCCGGACACCGATTCGGCGACGTCCTCGGCCCGGCGCTTGGTGTGGCGGTCGGGGACCATGCCGGTCAGCGTCACCTCGCCGCCGCTGACCGTCACCTCGATGTCGGAGGCGTCTATGTAGGCGTCGTCGGTCAGGCGGTCGCTGACATCCTCGCGCACCCGCTCGTCGGAGCGGCTGTAGCCGCGCGGGCCGCGACCTCTATGCTGGGCGGCCCGGCGTTCGTCCTCGCGGCGCCGCCGCTCGGCATCGTCGTCGCCAAACCAGGAGGCGATCTCGTCGCCGGCCTGTTCCCAGAAGCCGCGGTCACGGTTCCGGCCGCGGTCGTCGCCCCGACGCTCGTAGCGGTCGTAGCGGTCGTCGGCATAGCCGCCGCCATAATCGCCGCGGCTTTCCCCGCCGCGGAACATGCTGCCACGGTCCTCACCCCAGGAGCGGTTGCGGTCGCCGTCGCGCTCGTAGCCTCCTCCATAGCTGGTGGAGGAACTGCCGCCGAAATCGCGCCGGCTCCAGTCGCCACGCTCCCAATCGCCCCGGTCACGGCCGGATTCGTAGCCGCCGCCATAGCCGCTTTGGGAGCCATAGCCGCGCGAGCCATAATCCCGGGTGCCGTAATCGCGCTCGCCATACTCCCGGCCGCCATAGCCGAGCGACCCGCGGCCACGCACCTCGCCATAGGGACGCACGCCGTAATCGCGGTCGCGGTAATCGGCGCTGCCGATGTCGCGGCTGGTATAGTTGCCCTCGGTTCCGGCATTGCCGGCGCCGGCATAGCCGCCATACCCGCTGCTGCCGGAGCGCCCGCCATAGCCGCCGCCGTAGCCGCCGCGGCTCATGTCCCGGCCGCCGCCGAAGTTGCGGTCATAGACCCGCTCCATTTCGCGGGAATTGTCGCCGCGGCGGTCGTCGCTGTCGGAATAGGTCTCGCGGCCGTAGCCGCCGGATTCGTTGCCGACGCGCCCGCCATAACTGGCGTCGCGGTAGTTGCGGCTCTGGTCGTCCTGGTGACGATGGGCCTGCGGGCGATACATGCTTTCGTGACGGCGGTCGTCGTCCTGGCCATAGACGCCGGCGCGCTGCGGCCCCTCGCCCCAGTCGCGATGCCGGTTCGGCTCCCGGTCGTCGTCGCGCCAGTCGCGGCCTTCGCCCCGCCACCGATTCTCGTACTGCGCCATCGTGGTCGGCTCCCTCATTTCCGGGTTCTTGGAATGCGGGCTTCGCACCACGTAAGGCGTGGGCGCGCCCGTCCTTCCCCGAACAACAGGAGCGGACAAACGGCGTTCCGGATTTTCAGCGGCTGGCCCCCGACCATCCCGGGAGTTCTGGCACGGCACTTGCGTGGTGGAGAGCGGTTGGTTCCACGCATCACTTGCGGCTTCGGCGCTTCATGCACCGAAGCCGTTTTCTTTTGCGCCCTATTATTGGGCAGGCGCCTGGATCTGCTTAATTTGGCAGCGGCTGGTCGAGCAGACGGGCAACCGCGGCCCCCAACTCTTCATTGAGGAAGGGCTTGTAGATGATCTCATCCGCATTGAACATGCGCGTCATCTTCAAGAGATAGCCTGCCGGCATGTTGGGCGCTCCGCCGGACATGGCGAGGATCTTCACGTCGGGCTGGGCGTTGCGCGCGGCCTTGATGAGTTCGATTCCGTCGACTTCGGGCATCAGCACGTCGGTGACGATCAGGTCGAAGCTGCGGCGGTCGAGCGCGCGGATGGCCGCGCGTCCGTTCTCCGCCTCGGTCACCTCGAAGCCGCGCCCTTCCAGATAGCCGGCGACGGACAGGCGGACGGCCGGAGAATCCTCGACGACCAGGATGTTGGGCCGAATGGCACTTCCCATCATACACCCGGTTCCTTTTGGGAACCGCCTTATCGAAAAGCCGGCGACGGCCGGCGGAGGCCTGCCCCCTATCCCCTCACCCGCCGAGAGCCGCGACCGCCGCAGACGCGTCGGCGTGGATTTCGAACAGGGACGAGAAGCCGCTGACGTCGAACACCTCGCGGATGTGCGGCGCCATGGCCGAAAGGGCAATCGAGCCGCGCTTCGTCCGTGCCGCCTTCGCGGCGACCAGCAGGCAACGAAGCCCGGCGGAACTGATGTAGGAAAGCTGGGCCATATCGACAACAAGCCGCGTCCCTTCGGGGCCGATGGCGGACAGCAGAGCCGCTTCGAATTCGCCGGCATTGCCGCTGTCGATCCGACCCTCCGCCCGCAGAACGGTGACGCCGTTGACCGACTGTTCGGTGATGTTCATACCCTGCCCTCGCCTCGTCTTACCACGTTCGTGCTTATACCATGTCGGCGGACGCCGGACGATGCATTCGCGGTGCGACGGACGAATCCTCCCGGCCGCGCCAGCGCAGGACGAGACAGGTGATGTCGTCGGACTGCGGCGCGCCGGCGGTGAAGCGGGCCACGTCGGTCAGCACCCCGTCCAGCCCGTCGCGGGCGGACGCGCTGGACTGGCCGGCGACCGCGGCGGCAAGGCGGGGATCGCCGTACATCACCTCCTCGCCATTGAAGGCCTCGGTGACGCCATCGGTGAACAGAAAGACCATGTCGCCGGTGTCGAGCGTGAGGCTCTTCTCGCCGAAGGGCATGTCGGGCATGGCGGCCAGTGCGATGCCGGGGGTGCGTTCCAGCTCCTTCACCGCGCCGGATGCGGTCATGCGCAGCGGCGGGTTGTGGCCACCGTTGGAATAGGCCAGCACGCCGGTGCGCAGGTCCAGCTCGCCATAGAAGACGGTGACGAACATCATCTGCTCGTTCTCCGCCGCCAGCAGGTTGTTGACCCGGCGCATCGTCTCGGCCGGGCCGACGCCGGATTCGGCGATGGCGCGCAGCATCGTGCGGGTAATCAGCATGAAGAAGGCGGCCGGGATGCCCTTGCCCGACACGTCGGCGATGACCAGCGCCACCTTGTGCTCGGAGATCGGGAAGAAATCGTAGAAATCGCCGCCGACCTCCTTGGCCGGGATCATGCGCGCCGCGATGTCCAGCTCGGCCAGATCGGGGAAGACCTGGGGCAGGATGGTCAGCTGCATGGTGCGGGCGATCTCCAGCTCCTGCTGCAGGCTGATGAGGCGGCGCTTGTCCTCCAGGGCCTCGCGAAGATCGCGCACCATCTGGGTCAGCTGCACCTGCTGGGTGCTGACCCGCGTCGCCAGACGGGAAAAGCCCAGTGCCAGCAGGCCAAGCTCGTCGCCGACCCCCTTGGATTGCGAGGATTGGGCGTCGTGGGTCTCCGCCTCGATCTGGCGAAGCTCCTCCAGCAGGGTCTGGCGGGCATCCTCCTCCAGCGTGACGGCCAGCGCCTCCATCTGGCGGCGGATGAAGCGCTGCTGGCGGCGCAGGCGGCGTTCGCGCTGGCCGGCGCTGCGCTCGATCTCGCGCATCACGCCGCGGAAGACCTCCACCGCGCCGGCGATGCGGCCGATCTCGTCATTGCCGGCCGGCAGCTCGACATAGCCCATGGAGCGGCCGTGCGAGAGGTCCTGCAACGCCTTCACAGCCCCGTCGAGCGTGGAGAAGTTCCGCCGCAGGAAGCCGTAGAGCAGCCCCAGCGCGCCCAGCAGCACCAGCCCGACCGCCGCGACATAGGCGACCGACCACAGCGCCTGTTCCTCCACCGCCTGGGTGACGTCGGTGGCGATCAGCACGGTGGCGACGCGCCCGCCGGCAAGGTCGGCGACCGGCAGGCTGGCCAGCGCGTAGCGGCGCCCGCCGTCGGCGACATGGGTGATGCTGCGCTCCGCCGGGCGGACCAGCGGCCTGACCGCCGGCCACAGCGGATCGGTCTCGCCATCCAGCGCCGCGCCGCTGCGGTTGACGGCGAAGACGCGCCCGCCGGTGGTCCGCCGCAGCACGTCGAGCGCGGCGACGAAGTCCAGGCCGGCCACCGCGGCGCCGGTGACGCCGGCCCCGCTGCCCGCACCGCCGCCGGCCCCGGTCCCGGCATAGATCGGCACGCCGGCCACCACAACCAGACGCTCGCCATCCACCAGACGGACGCCGCGCGCCAGCTTCTGCCCGGACAGGATGGCGTCCAGCGCGCCACGGTTCAGCAGCGGCGCCGGATCGAAGGCCGGATCGCTGCTGTAGAGCAGGTCGCCCGTCTTCGACAGCAGGTTGACGTCGGTGATGCCGCCGGTGGTGGGTGCGGCGAGAATCCCGAGCGCGGCGACCCGGCGGTCGAGCGCGCCGCGCTCCTCCACCTCCACCGCGCGGGCGATCTCGGCGTCACCGGCCAGCCGGCCGAGGCCCTGGTCGATGCGTCCGACGGCGCCGGAGACGGCGAGCTGCCAGGAGGTTTCGAGCCGTGCCAGTTCCAATTCGCGCGCGCGCTCGTCGGCGGCGTCCTCGCGCAGGGCGGCGAAACCGAGAAGCAGGCCGGCCACGATGGTGACGGTGGCGAGCACGAACAGGATGATGCGGGTCTGGAGCAGCATGGGGGCCTCTCAGCTCCGCGGAACGACGATGGGCCGCGCCAGCAGCAGGGCCAGCCCGGCGGGAAGCAGGGCCGACGCGGCGAGCAAGCCGCCATCCCAATCAACCGCCACCGCCCACAGCAGCGCGGCCAGGACGCCGACCGCCAGCGCCCGCAGGATCGATGGAAGGCCACCGTCCCCGGTCTGCCGCCGCACATAGGACAGCGCCAGCCCGGCGGCGAAGCCTCCCGACAGCGCGCCGAGGAAGCCGGACGCTGGAACCGGCGCAGACGGCACGGCAACCGCCGCGACGGCCGCCGCCAGCAGAATCAGCGCGGCCAGCAGGGCGGTGATCCGGCGCAGGCGGGCGGGAATTGCGTAACCGGCAGCCAGACCGGCAAGCGCGACCGCCGGCAAGGCGGCGAGCATGCCGCCGGACAGGTCCCCGGCGGCCGGCACCAGCATCGTCGCGGCGGACGCCGCCAGCAGGGCGAAGGAATGGATGTCGTCGGCACGGGAGTCGACCTCTCGCCGGGGAGCGGCCTCCAGGCCGGAGCCGAGCGCTTCCAGCGCGGAGCGTCGGGTACGGTCGACGGCCTCGGCAACCTCCGGATCGAAGACGGCGGCGCGCACCTCTTCCGCATGGGCGGCGAAGCGCTGGCGACGCTCGTGCAGGCCGAAGACCAGGGCGTTGAAGGAGAAGAGCAGACGGCCGACCTGATCGCGCGGACGACGGCCCAGCAGCGTGGCGAAGCGTCCCGCCGCGGCCTCCTCCATCGCGCGGGCCAGCCGGCGCAGTGGTGCGCGGAAGCTGGCGCGGGCCAGCACGCCGGACAGTTCGGCCAGCAGCAGCAGGACCGCCAGACCGCCAAGCGCCACCGTCGCCAGCTCCCCGGCGATCTGGCCGCGCACCTGTCCGGGCTGCACCCCCACCAGCACATGGCCGGCGGGCGGCTGCCCCACCCCGCCGCCACCGCCTTCCGACGACAGGCGGCCGATGCGCACCGGCAGGCGCAGGATCAGGAAGCCGTCGCGCTCGATCGGCTGGAGGGTCGCGGCGCGGGTCTCGGGCGTCGGCAGGCTGCGCAGCGAGGACGCCAGCGTCTCCATCTGCTTGTGGTCGGGAAGGGAGCCGCCGGTGGCCGCCGACTGGAGAAGCGCGCCGTCGGTGCCGGTCAGCGCCAGGAAGCCGATATCCGGGTTGCGGTCGGCGATGCCCTGGAGGAAGGCGCCGACCCCCTCGATCCGCGGAAGCGGGATGCCGTAGCCGATGGCGCGCTCCAGATCGTGCTGCACCGCCTCCGCCACCGCGGCGGCCTTGGCGGCGCGCGCCTCGCCCAGCTGCTCCTGCGCCAGCCAGGTGCCGAGAAGCCCGATGCCCGCCATCGCCAGCGCCGCCGCCAGCAGGATGACGGCCGGAATGCCGAGCATGAAGGAGCGATGGCTGCGCGATGTCATGCGAGTTCGTCCAGGCGGGCGACTTCGCGCTCCGCCTCGTCGAGGATGGTCAGGCGCCGCCGCACCGCGTCGGCGAAGGCGGGTGCCGGCAGGCCGAGGGCCTGGGCAGCGGATGGAGCGGCGGATGGGGCAGGAAGAGCGGTGGTCCCCTCCCCCAGCCCTTCCAGGGATGCTGCGAGGTCCGCCAGCGACCGGCGCGGCCCGGCGGCGATCCCCAGCCCGGCCAGCCAGCCGATCAGGGCCAGCGGCAGCACGATCAGAACCGCGCCGATGGACAGGGTCAGGGCATAATGGCGCATCGGCTCCGCCATCGCGCCGGACGGCATGCGCACCAGCACGCTGCCGGCCGCGGTGTCGAAGCTGGTGGCGAGCCCGACGCCATAGACCCGCTCGGCCCCGCGCACCTCCGACCAGAAGCCGCTGACGTCACCGTCGGGGCGATTGGAGCCGCCAGGGCCGTCGGTTGCCGATGCCGGGCGGGGCGGCAGCGCCTCTCCCACCTCCACCGCGTTGGTGGAGAAGAGAATGGTGCCGGCCTCGTCCAGGACGGCGACGGACTGGATGCCGGGAAGGGCGGCGCGGGCGCGGACCAGCAGCACATCGACCTGCGGCAGGTCGCCCAGCGCCAGGCCGAGGTTCAGCTGGGTTTCGAGCGACGTCTTCGCCTCGCTCAGCACGAAGCCGACCTGGGAGGTCACGGCCTCGTCCAGGCGGCGCGCCTGTTCGCGCGTCCACAGCACGACGGCGGACAGGCCGGCGACGAACACCGCCACCGCCACGAACGCCGCCAGCCGCGCCCCGAAACTGCCCGATCCCATCCCGGTTCTCTCCCTCCGGCCGTCTGCCGATCAGCTCTCGATCAGCGCGGCCCAATCAGCGCGAATCGCGTTCCCGGCCGCACAGGGCATACCAGCGCTGCGACGCTCCCTCGCCCGCCGCGACGCGGCCCCAGACGTGGCCGCGGTCGAACACGTCCCAGCGGGAGGCCAGCTCCTCCACCGCGACCAGCTCGGCGCTGGCGGTGTCGAAGACCGGGTCGACGGTGAAGTCTCGATGAACCAGCAGCCGCACCAGATCGCCGCCGACGCGGACCAGCCGCTTCGGATAGATGCCGTGCCGGGCCAGATGGCCCCAGCTGCGGTGGTTGCGCGTGCTGACGGTGGTGACGAGATGCCGGCGGCCGAGCGCCTCCGCCACCTCGATCCGCCAGTCGATCAGGCGGTGATGCAGGCCGCGCCCGCGCTCCGAGGGGTCGACCATCGCCGACGACATGTGCGCGACCCAGGGCAGCTCCGCTTCCGGCAGGTCGAGGTCGCGGCCCCGGTTGTGATCGCCGGCCGACGGCAGGCCCAGCGCCCCGTAGGCAACCAGCGCACCCTTGCGGAAGATGCCGGCGGTCAGGCCGCGGTCGCCCAGATGGTCGGCGACGAAGTTCCCGACCTCGCCCGCCATGCGGTAATGGTCGGGATCCTCCAGCGTCGCCACCACGCGGACACGGAAATCGGCGAGCAGGTTGGAATCGTCCAGGTCCATCATGCGGACGGTCAGCCCGTCCGGCAGATCGGCGGCCAGCGCCCGCAGGCGGACGGCGGCGACCGCGCGCGCGGCGTCGCCGCGCAGGGGGATCGCGCCGAACGGCAGGGGAACGGGGGGCGGGACGCTCATAATTCGCCACTCACGATTCGATGATTTCCGCGAAGTTCAGGAGGCCGATGGGCGGGTAGTATTCCAGCGCCCGCACCGTGGCCATGTTGATGATGACGGAGAAGCGCTTCAGCGTTTCCACCGGGATGTCCGCCGGCTTGACGCCGTCGAGCAGGATCTGCGCCGCCTTGAAGGCAGTGAAGCGGCCGATGCCGTAGGCGCTGCTCGCCAGCGCCAGCATCGCCTTGTCGGTGCGCACGATCAGTTCGGTGACGGAGAAGGTCGGCAGATGCAACCGCAACGCCTCCGCCGCAACGACGCTGCGGTTGTGGAAGGCGATGAAGGTGTCGGGGCCGATATACAGCATCTCGGCCCCGCGCTGCGCCGCGCGGGCGATGGCGTCGGGCACCGCGGCGGAAATCGGCTCGCCGCGGTCGTTCAGCGGCACCGCCTCCTCGATCAGCTCCAGCCCGCGCAGCGCCGTCTCCGCCCGGAGCCCCTCGATGGTGAGGACGGAGTTGCGTTCCTGCGGGTTGTAGACGACGCCCAGCCGCTTGATCGGCCGGTAGGCCTGGATGGTGTTCAACTGGACCGCGATGGGGGCGATGTGGATGGTGCCGGTGACGTTGCGCCCCGAACGGGCGAGGTCGGGCACGATCTTCGCGTCCACCGGAGCGGCGACGAATGTGAAGACGACCGGGATGTCGGTGACGTATTTGCCCGGATCGGCACCGTCGAAGGGACCGACGAGGCCGCGGGTCTGCGGCGTGCCCCAGCTGTAGATCAGATCGGGACGGGTGTCCTTGATCTCTTCGATGATGCCCGGCAGCTTGGCGGTGTCGCCGCCGGTGTTGCGGATGGTGTAGTCGACCTTCAGGCCGCGGCGGGCCAGATAGTCCTTGAAGCCATATTCGTTGTCGCTCTCGCCGCGGCCCAGCACCATGGTGATGCGGAAGGTCTTGTCCGGCACCGTGGCGGCGAGCGCCGATCCAATCAGCGCGTTGCCGGCCAGCGGCAGGCCCGGCAGCGCCAGCCCGCCGGCGGCGGCCAGCCGCAGCAGAGAGCGGCGGCGGATGCGGAGGAGGTCGTCCTCGTCGAAGAAGTTCGCGCTCATCGCGGTCAAGCCTCCTGCGGCCGGGTCGCTGGGGTGGCCGGCCGGCCGGTGCGGAAGAGAATCCAGAACAAGAGGGCGCTCGCCCCGCACAGAAGGCCGATGCTCAGCATCGCCTCCCGGTAGGAGGTGGCGACCGCCACCGCCATCGCGGTGACGGGGCCGAGCGCGCCGCCCAGCCGCTCGATCAGCCGGTACCAGCCGATGGCCGCGGTCTCCTGCAGACCGCCCTCGCGGGCGATCTGCGAGACCAGCGTCAGCTGCGGCGCGCCGACCAGCGCCTGGGACAGCCCGAACAGGGCGATGGCCAGTGGCGGCCCCCACAGCGCCTGGGTGGCGACGATGGGCAGGCAGCTGGCCAGCGTGCCGATGCCGCCGGCGGCGATGAAGCCGCGCCGCGCCTGCCAGCGGTCGGACAGGCTGGCGGCCAGCGGCGACACCAGGATGAAGGCGACGAAATACATCATCTGCACCCGGCCGATCTCCGCCTTGGTGGCGCCGTCGGCGGTCAGCAGAAGCGGGACGAGGCAGAAGAGGAAGGCGGTCGAGGCGATCTTGGTCGGGATCGCGCTCAGCACCATCAGGGCGGAGAAGCGGAAGTCGCGGAACAGAGGCAGCGCGCTGCCCATCGCCGGACGCGGGGCCGCGCCGGCCGGACGCGCGGCGGAGCGGCCACGCAGGAGCAGCAGGCTGACCGACAGGCCGGAGCCCAGCGCCAGGACGGAGCCCAGCAGGAAGGTGGCGCGGAAGCCCGCCTGATCGGCGATGATGCCGCCACCGACCGGGCCGCAGACGCCGGCCGCCAGCAGGGCGCCGATGAACATCGCCATGCCGGCCGCCCGGTTGCGCGGCGTGGTGTGGTCCACCACGATGCCCTGCGCGGTGATGAGCACCAGCCCGTAGCCGAGCGCAGTCAGGCAGCGCCACAGCATCAGTTCGAACAGCGAGCCGGCATAGGCGGTCAGCGCCAGGCTGACGGAGCCCAGCAGCGCGCCGATGGTGAAGGAGCGCGCCCGGCCCCAGCGTTCGGAGAAGCGCGCCCCGCCCGGCTGCGACAGCGCCCAGATCAGCATGAACAGCGTGATCGGCAGGCTGACCACCATGTCCGGCGTCAGCCACGGCACCTCGCCGGCGAAGGACTTGGCATAGGCCGGCAGGAAGGGGCGCGACAGCTCTTCCGACAGGCAGAACAGGAAGACCGGCAGACGCAGGAAGACGAGGTTCAGCGGCGTCGGCGGCGGGGCGGCGGACTGCGGGTCGCGGAAGCGGAAACGGCCGGCGAGCGCGGCCAGCCCGGCCTCCGCCCGGTCGACCCGCGGATCGTCGTCACCCAACCGGCGCCGCAGCTCCGCCACCCGCGCCGCGAGGCCGGCATGGCGGGCGTTCACGCTGTCGAGCGCGCCCCGCACGCCACTTTCCAGCGCGCGGTCGTCATTGGCCCCGGCAGCCTGCGTTCCGACGGGTCCGGGGATCACGGGCAGGGTGGCGCGGAAATCACCCTCCTCCGCCCGGTCGGCCAGCAGCCGCAGGGTCAGCACCCGCCGCATGGCGAGATTCACCACCAGCTGCAGCACTTCGAAGATCAGCAGGACGGAGACGATGACAACCGACAGCACGTCGAGCGCCAGATCGGTGGAAGCCTTCGCCAGAAAGGCGCTGTCGATGCCGACATGCAGCGCGCCGGCCGCGGCGGCGGTCCCGCCCAGCGGGTTCTCGACATCGACGAAGCCGCTCACCAGCCGTCCGTCGGCGGGCCCGGACAGCCGGCCGGCCGGCACGGACGACAGCCCGGCGAGCGGCTTGCCCGCCGTCGCGACGATGCGTCCGGCAGGATCGGTCACCGCGATGTAGGCGATGTCGTCGTGGCGATCGACCTCCGCCGCCAGCAGGGCGTCGAGACCGGTCATCCGGTCCAGCGGGATGCGGACGCCAAGCCCGCGGTCGATCTGGGCCGCCATCAGGCCGCCGACCGTCTGCGCCTTGCGCGCGAGTTCCGGCTGGAACAGCGGATCGAAGCTGCGCAGCGACAGCCAGGACGCCGCCCCCGCCGCCACAAGCAGGACCGCCACCGTGACGATGGTCAGCCGCAGCACCAGCGCGCTGATCGGATCGCGCTGCCGCGACGGCACGGTCTTCGCGGCGCGGGACTTTCCTTCGCGGGTCATGGCGCGGCCCCTTTCGGCATCGGCGATGCCATGGTCACCGATGGACCGCCGAGGGGAGCCATCGCATCCAGTTCCCGCTCCAATTCCTCCATGGCCCGGTCGGCGTCGGCGATGCCATGGTTCAGACGATCGCGCACCATGCCCAGTGGGGCCGCGCCGGCGGCCAGTCCGCGGCGGCCGCCGCCCTGGCGCACGACGATGAACACGGCGGCGAATGTCGCAAGCGCGGCGATCAGCACCAGGGCCAGCGTGCCGAGGCGCAGCCCGTCCTCGACCGCCGCGACCCGCGCCTTCAGGCCGGTGAGGGAGGAGCGCAGGATCACCTCGCCCACCGTCTGGCCGAAGCTGTTGCGCACGCCGGTGCCGATGACCAGCACGTCGCCGTCGACGCGCTGGCGCAGCGTGCTGCCGGGCTCCTCGCCCCAATGGACCGGGCTGGGGCGGCCGACACTGTTGCGGTCGGACGCGAACAGCACCATTCCGCGGTCGTCCACCACCTCCACCCCGAGGATCTCCTCGCCGGAGGCGGCGCGTTCGGCCTGTGCCTGCAGATCGACCAGTTCGGACAGGTCGAGCCCCAGCGTCAGCCCGTATTCGACCCTGCGCCTCATCTCGTCCGCCACCACCGTCAGGCGGGACGACGTGACCTCGCGCAGCTTCTGTTCGAACTTCAGTCCGGACAGGGCGACGGACAGCAGAACGGCCGTCGCCACCGTCGCGGCGATGACGGCGCCCGTGCGCAAGGCCAGCACGCCGCCGAGCCTCATCGCAACCCTACATGATGAAATGGTGATGCATCAGCCACGGATCGCCCAAAGCTCCATCGCCACCTGGGGGAAGTCACCCGCTAGATGAACCGCGATTCCGCCGGACGTTGCAAGCTGTTTCCAAATCGGGCTACCGCGTTCGAGTTCGAAATACACAGCGCCGGCATGATAGGGCAGCTGGCGGGGTGCGACCGGCAGCGGCCTTACTCGGATACCGGGCAATTGCACATTGACCAGTTCGCGAATTTGCTCGACCGGACCGATCTTGACGAGCGCCGGGAAGTTGCGGCGCAGCGCCTCGCCCGGCATGTCCGCCCGCACCGCCAGCACGAAGGTGGCGGTGGTGATGAGCGAGCGGTCGGCGATGGTGCCGACGCGGATGCCGTATTTGCGTTCCAGCAGGTCGATGGGGATCGCGGTCTGTTCCAGCACCGCGCTGAGCGAGCGGCGGATCTCCGCCATCACCGGCTCCAGCGTGCCCTGCAGGTCGTCGTGGCGATAGGGCGGAAAGGCGGGCGGCCGCTTGTTGACCGCGGTGAAGGTGGCCAGTTCGCCGGCCAGCGACAGCATCATCCCGTGCAGCCGTTCCGGGTGGATGTCGGGCATGCGGGCGATGTTGGCGAACAGCGGTTCGGAGCGGTTGGCGACCTGAAGCATCAGGAAATCGGCCATCTCGCCGGCGCCGCGCCCGTTGGACCCGGCGACGCGGGCGGCCAGCGCCTCCGACCGGCTGTTCAGCAGGCCCTGGATTTCGGTGACGAAACCGGCCAGCGGGGCCAGCGCCTGAACGTTCAGGGCCGGCGGGATGTAACGCTCGTCCAGCGTGGCCCGGCGGTCCGACCGCACCTCCTGGATGCGGGCGAGGCCGAGGCAATGGTAGCCGGCGCGCTCCTGCCGTTCCAGCCGGTAGCGCAGGCGGAGCCGCCCGGTGCGGATGCGCGACACGCTGGCCGACCCGGCGATGGCGTCGACCGTCTCGGTCTCCTCGCCGACATAGCGGGTGGCGGCGTCGGCGCTCTCGCCCACCTCGAACTCCACGCCGCCGCGCTGGCGCACCGGCAGCGCCAGATAGATGATGCTGTTCGCCAGCGTCTCCGGCAGGTCGAGCGGCGGCGGCGGATCGTCATCGTCGGGGATGTTGATCGGCGTCCCGTCCTCCAGGATGCCCTTGCAGCGCAGCACGGCGAATTTGCCGACGGCCAGAAGCTCGCGGTTGATCGTCAGCTCGCTGATGCCCCAGGCGAAGGGACGCAAGCCCGCCACCCGGCCGCGCACCAGCCGTTCGACATAGCGGTCCTGCTGCTGGAAATGCTGCGCCCGCAGGAACATGCCTTCGGACCAGATGACCTTGTCGTCCCAACTCATGGGCGCTTTCCCTCTTGCAGGCTGGTGGTCGTCGTCATGGATCGTCTTCCGCCGTCAGCCGCCGAGCGCATGGCGGTGGATGGGCAGGAGCCGGCGGTAGAGCGCCGCCAGCCGGGTGCCGCCGTCGGCCGTCTCGCCCGTCAGCTCGCGCACCGCCGCCAGCAGCGCCGACTGGTGGGCGGCGCCGTCGGCCGCGGCCGACTGCAGCAGCGCCTCGGCCTCGCCCGCCGGCAAGGCGCGCAGCCGGGCCAGCGCATCGTCGGCGTCCGCCGCGCGGAGCAAGGGTGAGTTCCCCTGCGCCAGCGTGTCCTCCGGATCGAGGCCGAGCAGCGATTCCAGCGCAGCCTGCCGCCGCACCAGCGACAGCACGACGTCGGCCAGCGCGCGAGTCAGCGGGTCGGAACCGGGGCCGGATGCGAAGCCGGCGTC
Source organism: uncultured Azospirillum sp. (assembly GCF_946480385.1). The sequence continues at coordinate 39,600 of NZ_CAMLJP010000013.1, read as the reverse complement.
AAAGGCAAAGTCGGCGGCAGGGTCGGCGGCCGGTGGCGCGGCGGATGCCGGACGGGCAGCGAAGGCGGGCGGCACCAGCGGATCGTCCGCCCAGTCCTCCGGCGGAAGACTGTCCGCCTGGGGCTGCGGGGTCGCAACGGCGGACGGTGGCGCGGGCGAGGGCTGGGCCGGCGGCAGATCGACCGGATCGTCCAGCCAGTCGTCGGGGATCGACAGTCCGCCGCTGCCGCTGCCGCTTCCCTGGTCGAAGGCCGGCTGTTCGGGCGCCACGCGGATGGTGCCGAGGCTGTCCGGCGAGAAATCGCGCTGGGCCGAACCGGGCCAGTCGGCATCGCTGCCGTAGGAGCCGGGCTGCGCCGCCGATTGGCCCGGGGCGGCGGTGGGCTGCCAGCCGCCGGACGGCTTGCCGCTCCATCGGTCGTCGGCGCGCGGCAGGTCGCCGAACAGATCCTCGTCGTCCGGGATCGGCATCACCGGCACCGTACCGCTGTTGAAGGCCGGCAGGGCGAAGGGGTCGTCGTCGGCCGCCTGCGGCGCCGACTGGGCCGGAGCGTCGGAGCCGCGCAGCACCGCCAGGAAGGGATCGTTGGCGGCCGGCGCCTCTTCCGCGGCGAAGCCGGCGCGCATGACGAAGCCGCCCAGGCGCAGCCGGTCGCCCTCCCCCACCACGGCGGAGTTGCCGCGGCCGATCGGAGCCGGCGCGTCATTGAGGAAGACGCCGTTGGTCGAGCTGTCGATGACGATGTAGACGCCGCCCTTGAACTCCACCATGCAGTGGACCTTGGACAGCGTCCGTTCCGGGTCGTTCAGCACCCAGTCGCAATCGGGACCGCGGCCGATCACCAGCCGGCCGGTGCCGAGATCGCGGGAAATGTCGGCGCCCTGCGACGGCGGGCATTGGATCAGGGTCAGCCGCAGCTTCATCGGGTCACCCCCCTACCTTGCCGCTGCCGCCGTTGGCGATGTCCAGCGCCTGGACCAGCGCCGCACGGTGGCGGGCTTTGATCTCCTTCGGCACGGCGGCGGCGGCCATCAGCACCGCCGCGGCGGCGGCGGTGCCGGTCAGACCGTCACCCGGCGGCACCACCACCGCCGCGTCGGGCGGGGCGAGGCTGCCGCCGGACCAGAAGGCGGCCATGGCGGCATAGGCGCAGGCCGTCTCGAAATTCATCGCCTCGGCCGGGGCGAAGCAGGCGCGGCGGTTCTCCTCCGTCGGGCGGAAGACCCAGGCCTCCGCCGCCTCCAGCGCGGCGCCGTCGGCAGGCGCCGGCTCGGGAGGAAGCGCGCCGCGGGCGGCCAGACAGCCCCACCACACCGCCTCGCGCCGCGGCAGAGCCATGCCCAGCAGACGGATGGCGTCCGCATACAGCTCCGCGTCGATCAGCGCCTTCAGGTAGGCGGATGTCGGGGCGTTCGGCGCGAACAGCGCCTTCGCCTCCGCCGACAGGTCCAGCCCCGCGACCGCTTCGGCCGCGCGGGCAAAGCGCAACTTCGGCAACAACCCGATGTCCACCGTCCCAACCCCGCTGTGATGACCGCCCCACTGTGGACGGTATTTCGTCAATTGATGGTTACCACGCCGCCCTGGATTTTAACCATCGCGTCACCGTTCACCTGGGTCATCGCGCCCTTGATCTGCACCTGCATGTCACCGGTGAGCTTGACCATGCTGCCCTTGATGGTGACGCCCATCTGATCGATCTTGACGCTGTTGGCGCCGACCTTCAGCTCGATGGACGTGGTGGCCTCCATGGTGATCTTGCCGGTGCTGGCCTTCACCGACACGTCGCCCAGCCCGAGCTTCAGCGCATAGTCGCCCTGCTTCACGTCGATCGCCATGCTGCCCTGGCCGACGGTGAGGCTGTCGTTGCCCTGCCCGACCTCCACCGTCCGGTTGCCCTGGCTGACCGTGTGGGTGTCGTTGCCCTTGCTGACGGTGACGGTGCGGTTGCCCTCCCCCACCGTCAGGGACTGGTTGCCCTTGGTCACATCGTGGCTGTCGTTGCCTTCCGACACGGTAACGCTGCGGTTGCCCTTGGCGATCGTGACCGACTCGTTGCCTTCCGACACCGTTTCGGTGCGGTCGTTCTTGATGGTGATGGTCTGGTCGTGATCGACGGTCAGCTTGTCGTCGTTCTCCACCATCCGGGTGAAGTCCTTCTGGGCGTGGAAGTAGATCTCCTCCGCGTCCTTCTTGTCCTCGAAACGCAGCTCGTTGAAGGTGGCTGTGTCGCCGCCCTTGCTGGAGCGCGTCTTGATGCCGCTCTGCGTCTTGTTGTCGGGCAGCGTGTAGGGCGGCATGTTCTCCGCGTTGTAGACGCAGCCGACGATCAAGGGGCGGTCGGGATCGCCGCCGATGTAGTCGACCAGCACCTCCATACCGACGCGCGGGGTGAAGATGGTGCCCCAGTTCTTGCCGGCCATGGTCTGGGCGACGCGCAGCCAGACGAAGCTCTTCTCGTCTTTGGTGCCCTTGCGGTCCCAATGGAACTGCACCCGCACCCGGCCGTACTTGTCGCAATAGATCTCCTCGCCGCTGGGGCCGACCACGGTCGCGGTGTCCGGCCCATGGGTGCGCGGGCGCGGCACCGGCGGCGGACGGAACACGGTGGCGTCGGGGATCGCGACGAAGCGGCAGGAGAAGGAGGGCGGTACGCCGCCGTTGCCGAGATGGCTCTGGTCCTGGGCGCTCAGTGCCAGATCGGTCAGGACATAGCCCTTGCCGACCTCCGCCGTCACCGCATGGTCGGTCATCGAGATCTTGCCGCCGGCGAACAGGCCGCGATAGGTGGCGCTGCCCTCCACCCGTTCGTATCCGGTTTCCGTCTCCTCCATGCGCAGGCGCGACAGGGTGGTGCCGTCGGCTTTCACCATATGGCCGCCGGGATAGCCGAACATCTCGTGCGACTTGAAGGCGGGAACGCTGAGCACCGTCGTGGTGCTGGCGGTCAGGTCGGTGCTGGGCGTCTCGAAATTATAGTCCTTCAGCGTCCATTTGCCGGACACGTAGGATTGCGAATGCGCCCAGCCGTCAATGGCCAGCGTGTTGCCCTGTGCCGAGGCGGCGTGGATGACATCCTTGTCCAGGCAGTCGGTGTAGCCCGACGCGCTGTCGCTCAGCACCAGCGTGTGCTTGCCGGCCTCGTGCTGGAAATAGAAATAGATGCCCTCGTCCTGCAGCAGGCGGGCGATGAAGTCGAAGTGAGTCTCGCGGTACTGGACGCAGACCGGCCGGGCGTTGTGGGTGCCGGACAGGCCCTGCTTCTTCACCTCGGTGACGCCGCAGTCGGACAGCATGGCATCGACGATCTGCACGACGGTCTTCTCCTGGAAGACCTGGCAGTCGGAGCGCAGCGTGGCCAGCCACAGGGTCGGTACGATCTCGGCGGTGTATTCGCGATAGCCGCGCAGAGCCAGCGGCCCGGCGGAAAAGCTGCTGACGATGCCGTTGACGATGCGGGGATCGCCGCCCTTGCGCGCGATGGACAGCGTCAGCGACTTCCCCAGGATGTCGGCCGGCGCGATCGTCATCCGCGGAGAGATCATCGTGATGGTGTAGCGGAACAGGCGCGACAGCCCTTCCTCCCCCTCGACGGCCACCGGGATCAGCACGTCCGCGCCCAACGGCGAGGTCAGCGACAGAAGCCGGCCGGTCTGCGAGATGGTGGGCGCATCCGACATGCGGGCTTGGTCCTTGAAGTAGAGAAAGTATCAGTGGTGGCAGGTGCTTTACCCCCACCCTAACCCTCCCCTGCAAAGAAGAGGAGGATCGGGGTGGGGGCAAGCGCAACCGAACTTAGGCGCTCTTGGTCGTCGACAGGTCGTAGGAGACCGAGATCGGCGTGCCGGCCTTGTTCTTGTCGTCGTACGGGATGAACTTGTACTCCATCTTGGTGAAGCTGATGGAGATCGACTCCGACGGACGGTCACCGCCCGACGACATCGAGTAGGCCGAGACCAGGGCGTTGGTCAGGGTGTACTCGGCATAGGTGTTGCCCGGGCTGCCGGTGGTGACGAGGTGGATCTGCACCTTCTTGCCGATGGCGCCGGTGCAGGATTCGACGAAGAACTTCGGCGAGGAGCTGTCCATCAGCTTGGTGATGGTCACTTCCGACACCGACGGCTCCGACGCCTCGCGGTTGGCGGTCGAGCCCGACGGGGTGCTGATGGCGCGGCCGACGCCCCACTGCAGCGAACCGACGTCCAGCCACTTCTTGTGGGTCTCGTGGGTGGCCTCGCCGTCGATGCCGTCATACTTGATGTAGATCGCCATGTTGGTCTCCTCGCTCTCTCTATAGGTCTGTCTTAACGGGTAAGCTTGATCGGTGCTGTATGGTTACGAAAGAATTGAGGCGGGTGCTGTGACGGGCATCACCGCCCGTTCTTTTTTCACGCTCCCGCCCCGGCCCTCCCGCGTCATTGCGTGTCAGGCGATGTCGTAGACGAAGCGGTCTTCGCCATCGACCGAGACGTGGACGCGGGTGATCGGTTCGCCGTCGCCCATGCGGGCGAGGATGCGGGACGAGATCTCCGGCAGCAGCGTGCGGCCGAGGATGGTCTCGATGTTGCGGGCGCCGCTCGACACCTCCTGGCAGCGGCTGACGATGCTCTGCACCAGATCGTCGGAGTAGGAGAAGGCGGCCTTGTAGTTCTGCACCACCCGCTTGGCGATGCGGTTCAACTGCAGGACCACGATCTTCGCCAGATTCTCGTCGGAGAGCTGGAAGTAGGGGATGACCGTGCAGCGGCCGAGGAAGGCCGGCTTGAAGCTCTTCTGCAGTTCCGGATGCAGCGCTTCCAGCAGCCCGTCGGCGTCCGGCGCGGTTTCCGGATCGGCGCACAGCTTGTGGATCAGGTCGGTGCCAGCGTTCGACGTCATGATGATGACGGTGTTCTTGAAGTCGATGTCGCGGCCTTCGCCGTCCTTGATCGTGCCCTTGTCGAACACCTGGAAGAAGATGTCCTGCACGCCGGGATGGGCCTTTTCCAGCTCGTCCAGCAGGACGACGCTGTAGGGCCGGCGGCGCACCGCCTCGGTCAGGACGCCGCCCTCGCCGAAGCCGACATAGCCGGGAGGGGAGCCGAGTAGCAGGGAGACCTTATGCTCCTCCTTGTACTCGGTCATGTTGATGGTGGTGACGTTCTGCTCGCCGCCATAGATCAGGTCAGCCAGCGTCAGCGCCGTCTCGGTCTTGCCGACGCCGGACGTGCCGACCATCAGGAAGACGCCGATCGGCTTGCGCGGGTCGGTCAGCTTGGCCCGGCTGGTCCACATCGCCTGGGCGATGGCGTCCAGCGCATGGTCCTGGCCGATGATCCGCTCCTTCATGCGGTCGGCGAGCGACAGGATGGTCTTGATCTCGTTGGAGACCATGCGGCCGACCGGAACGCCGGTCCAGTTGGCGACCACCTCGGCCACCGCCTGCCCGTCCACCGCGACCTTGACCAGCGGATCCTCGCCCTGCAGCGCGGTCAGCTCGGCGGTCAGCGCGCTCAGCTTGGCGTTCAGCGCCTCGGCGTCGAGCGGCTCCGCGGGAGCGGCACCCCCAGTTGCGCCCTCTGCGGCCGGTGCCTTGGCCTGCTCGTGCGCGGCGACCAGTTGGTCGCGCGTCTCGTTGATCGCCTTGACCAGCTCCAGTTCCTTGGTCCAGCGCGCCTCCAGCGTCTCCAGATCGGCCTGGGTGGCGGCGATCTTGTCCTTCAGCGCGGCGAGCAGTTCGGCATGGTCGATGCCGATGGCCTCCTCGCGCTCCAGGATCGCGACCTCGGTCTCGGTCAGCTGGATGGTGCGGCGGCGGTCCTCGATGGCCGGCGGGGTCGCGGTCTGGCTCATCGCCACGCGGGCGCAGGCGGTGTCGAGCAGGCTGACCGCCTTGTCGGGCAGCTGGCGCGCCGGGATGTAGCGGCTGGACAGACGGACCGATTCGATCAGCCCTTCGGTCACGATGCGGACCTTGTGGTGCTTCTCCAGTGTGGCGGTCAGGCCGCGCATCATGTCGACGGCGACCGGCTCCGCCGGCTCCTCCACCTTCACCACCTGGAAGCGGCGGGTCAGCGCCGGGTCCTTCTCGAAATACTTCTTGTATTCGGCCCAGGTGGTGGCGGCGATGGTGCGCATCTCGCCGCGCGCGAGCGCGGGCTTCAGCAGGTTGGCGGCGTCGTTCTGGCCGGCCTGTCCGCCGGCGCCGATCAGGGTGTGCGCCTCGTCGATGAACATGATGATGGGCTGGCTGGAGCCCTTCACCTCGTCGATGACGCCCTTCAGCCGGTTCTCGAACTCGCCCTTCATGCCGGCGCCGGCCTGGAGCAGGCCGAGGTCGAGCGACAGCAGGCGGACGTTGCGCAGGTCCGGCGGCACGTCGCCGGCGGCGATGCGCAGCGCGAAGCCCTCCACCACCGCCGTCTTGCCGACGCCGGCCTCGCCGGTCAGGATCGGGTTGTTCTGGCGGCGGCGGGTCAGCACGTCGATGATCTGGCGGATCTCGGCGTCACGGCCCAGCACCGGATCGATCTTGCCGTTCTTGGCGCGGTCGGTCAGGTCGATGGTGTACTGGTCGAGGTTGGGGGTCGCCCCGCCCGCCTTCGGCGCACCGCCCGTGGCGGCCCCGCCGGCAGCGCCGCCCGCCGCGGCGACCGGGGCGCTGGTGCGCGCCTCCGCCGTGTCGGCGACGATCTTGGGCAGGTCGCGGCGCAGCACATCCGCGGTGATCTTCGCGAACTGGCCGGACATGTCGCGCGCCTGGGCGGACAGCGATTCGTCGGACAGCAACGCCGCCAGCAGATGGGCGGAGCGCACCGCCCCCTCGCCATATTGCAGCGAGGCCAGCACCCACGCCTCGCGCATCAGCTGGACGAGGTTGGGCGACAGGGCGGGGGCGCGGCTGTTGCCGGTCTTCAGCTTGTCCAGCACCCGCGTCAGGTCTGCCGACAGCCGGCCGGCGTCGATCTCGTAGACGCGCAGGATGGCGGAGATGTCGCCGTCCGCGGCACCGATCAGCTGGAGAAGCCAGTGCTCGATCTCGCAATTGTAATGCGTGCGCGACAGCGTCTGTCCGGCTGCCGCCTCCAGCGCCCGCCGGCACAGAGGATTCAGCCGGGAAATCATGCTCTGCAGATCGACCGCCACCATGGCTCCACCCCCTTCATGTGCTTTCGTGTCTTCAACCCGTGCGGGCAGAGCGCCCATGGCGCCCGCTCCATCTCAACCGGCCGGCCGGTTCGTCCTGTGGCTGTACCGCGAACTCTGGCCAAGCTATTTCGAAAAATCCACAGCAATGCTTCTCAGGCTGAATGAAACTTTCCCGCATCTTTCCCGGAACATGCGCGTAACATTGTCAAATTCGTCATATATTGCATGAATGCGCGGTCATGCATACGCACCGTCCAGGGAACATCGACCGGTTCTCCTTGGACGTGCAGCCTCGTGACCGATTGCGGATGGGCACCCGGCGTCAGGAGCCGGGCCAGCACCGCTTCGCAGCGGCCGGCATCGTCGCCGCGCTGGGAATGGCCGCCGAGCCAGGCCTCCACCGGCGTCGCCTGGGTCGACCAGTCGAAGGGCGTCGCCAGCAGCGCGCCGCCGCCATCCGCCACCGCCCCGTCGATGGCGTGCAGAAGCGCCGGCGGCGAGGCCACGCAATCGAGCACGTTCATCGCCGTCACCAGGGCAAATCGCTGCGGCGCGAAGGGCGGGAACAGGGCGTCGCCGATCCAGAAATCGACCCGCTCCGCCCCGGCGAACCGGGCCTCGATCCGACGGCGGTCATAGGCGATGCCGGACCGGCGCAGCGGAAAGACCGCTTCGCCCCGCTCCATCACCTGCCGCGCCAGCATCAGCAGCGGCCAATGCAGATCGAGCCCGACGACGAGGCCGCCGGTCCGTTCCGCCAGTTCGAAGCTGGTCCGTCCGGCGCCGCAGCCGAGATCCAGCACCGGCCCGGCGGGCAGCGCGCCCAGCCGCTCCAGCCCGGCGGCGAGGCAGCGCACCACCGATCCGCCCTGCCCCGGCGGCAGCGCCGGGTCGAGGTCGGCGTAATGATCCCAGCCATAGCTGGACAGGTGCTGCCGCGTGGCGTTGAAGGCGCTGTCGGGGCCGAAGCCGTCGCCCAGCACCCCCTCCATCGCCGCTGGAAGGTCGGTGCGTGTGGTCAGCAGATGGCCATTGGCCGCCATCCAGCCGCGCAGGTCTGGAACCAGGATCGGAACGCCGTCGACGATGGGATATTCCATGGCGCAGGCGCCGTCGCCGCACACCAGCGTGCCCCAGCGCACCTCGTCCGCGGTCGCCTCCACCACCATGCCCAGCGCCAGCGGCACCGCGGCACCCCCGGTGGCGAGGCAGCGCGGGCAAACCGGGCGCAGGGTCTCGAAATGGCCGAGGCGCATGCGGTCAGCCGCCGATGATGACGGTGGGGCAGCCGGGCGGCAGCACCTTGCCGACCGGTGCGGGGATCGGGGCGACGCAGCTGGTGTGTGCGGTCATGTCGTTGATCCGGGCAGCCGGCAGGCTGTTGATGAGAACGGTGCCCGACCCCTGCGAGATCATGCCGGGACCGGCGGGAATGCAGCCGGGCAGCACGCAGGGGGCGGAAATGTCGGTCACCCGCGCCGCCGGCATCTTGCCGATCAGCACCGTCGGACTGCCCAGGATGATCGCCAGCGGCAGCCCCGGATGGGGCGCCGGCGCCGGCACCGGGGCCGGCGGGTGGATCGGTGCGTGGCAGTGCGGCGTGTCCTGTTTGATCAGGTCGCCGAGGCGGGCGGCAGGCGGCATCCTGGTGACTCCGGCCGGTCAGAACAGCGATTCGCCGACAACCACCGGGCTGTCGGACAGGAAGGGCGACGGGACGCCCGGCGGTTGCGGCAGAAGCGGACGGCCGGAGCGGAACGTCATCCGCGACACCACCGTCTCGCCATCCTCCGCGAAGAAGAGGCACGGCCCCTCCAGCATCCCTGCGGCAATGCCGACCCGTGCCAGCAGCCGGCCGGCGGCATCGCGCTTTTCCACCAGCACGGGCACACCGGTTTCCACGGCCACATCGGCCGGAAAGCCGGTGGCGGCGTCTTTCGGGTTGTACGGGTCGGCGTCAGGAGTCATCGCAAAAGGCATCCCGAGGGGCTTCGTTCCGACGTCAGACCGGCAGCATTCATCCGCAATTGCGTTTCGTCAAGCTTGTCTGGGTAGCCCACCGGCTAATTTGTTACGCATCTGCAATATTTCGTTCGTCCAGACGCACCATGACGAATAGCCTTGTCGAACCATCATAAGTAACGCTATCAATTTTGCGGCTCGAACGCTTACTCCCAAACTCGCGGGAACGCCGGCGGGCGACTATTGCTTCCTTCATATGAACGCGGAAAGGGTGCTCTCCTTACATGGCGTCACCGCAAATTTTCGACATTGAAGAGCTTCTGCAGCCGATTGAGGGTGATTCCGAATCGGGAATCGACCTGCGCGAGAATGCATCGGCGGACTACTACACGGTCAAGGATGCACGCAGCGCCGCCCGCGCCGCGGAACGCTCCATGGATGTGGAGGATGACGCCGGCGGGCTTCTGCCGGAGTGGCGCACCATCCTGGAGGTCAGCCCGCGAATCCTGCGCACCCAGGCCAAGGATCTGGAGGTCACCGCCTGGTTCATCGAGGCGCTGCTGCGGGCGGAGGGCTATGCCGGCCTGCGTGACGGCTTCGCGCTGGCCCGCGGCCTGGTGGAGCGGTTCTGGGACGGGCTGTATCCCGCCCCGGACGAGGACGGCATCGCCACCCGCGTCGGCCCGCTGACCGGCCTGAACGGCGAATCCGCCGACGGCACGCTGATCCAGCCGATCCGCAAGGTGCCGCTGACGATGGGGGACATCCCCTATTCGCTCTGGCAGTACGAGCAGGCGGTGGAGCTGGCGAAGATCACCGACGAAGCGCGCCGGCAGGCGCGAATCGACAACGGCGCCGTCACCTGGGAACAGTTCGAGCAGAGCGTGCGCGAAACGCCGGCGTCGGACTTCAAGACGCTGGTCGAGGACATCCAGGGCGCCATCGACGAGTTCGAGGCGCTGGGCAAGACCCTGTACGACAAGGCCGGCTACGACGCGCCGCCCGCCGGCAACATCCGCAACGTGCTGACGGCGGCGCTGGACGCGGTGAACTACGCCGCGCGCGACCGTCTGGCCACCCTGTCCGGCGACGAGCCGGCAGCGGACGACGCCCCCTCGGGATCGACCGAGCTGGTGGCGGCCGGCGGCGGAGCCGTGGCCGCAACGGCGAAGGTGCAGGCCAGTGGGGCTGTGACAACGCGCGAGGAGGCCTTCAAGGTCCTCTTGCAGGTTGCCGATTTCTTCCGCAAGACGGAACCCCATTCCCCCATCTCCTACACGCTGGAGGAGGTGGTGCGCCGCGGCCGTATGCCGCTGCAGGAGCTTTTGCAGGAACTCATCACCGACGAGGAAACGCGGCGGCAGTTCTTCATCGCCTCGGGCGCCAAGGCGCCGCCGCCGGCAGAGCAATCCGGGTATTGACGATCATCGCCTATCCTACGGCGTGAGCAGGGAGGTCCGATCACATGGCGAGTATCCACCAGAAGCTGGATCGCGTGCGCAAGCCCCGCGTCCACATCACCTACGACGTCGAGACCGAAGGCGCGACCGTCGTCAAGGAGCTGCCCTTCGTGGTGGGCGTCCTCGGCGACTTCTCGGGCGATCCGACCGAGCCGCTGAAGCCGCTGAAGGACCGCAAGTTCATTCAGATCGACCGCGACAACTTCAACGACGTCATGGCCCGCATGACGCCCGGCCTGAAGATGAAGGTCGACAACACGCTGGCCGACGACGGCACTCAGCTGTCGGTCGATCTCGCCTTCAAGTCGATGGAGGATTTCGAGCCGGGCCGCGTCGTGCAGCAGGTCGAGCCGCTGCGCAAGCTGCTGGAGACCCGCAACCAGCTGCGCGACCTGCTGAGCAAGGCCGACCGCTCGGAAGAGCTGGAAGGCCTGCTGGAGCGTGTGCTGCAGAACACCGACGAGCTGAAGGCGCTGAGCGGCGAGCTCGGCTCCGAGACGAAGGAGGGCTGATCCCATGAGCGACGCTCAGACCCAGGGCGCTGCCGCCGGCGCGGTCGCCGAAGGTACCGGCCTCTCGATCCTCGACCAGGCCATCGCCGCCACCAAGCAGACCGAGCCGGACCGCGCGCAGGAGCTGCTGCGCACCCTGACCCAGGAAGCGCTGGCCGGCACGGTCACCTTCAACAAGAACCTGGGCCAGACGATCAACAAGGCGATCGCCGCGATCGACGCCAAGATCAGCAAGCAGCTCAACGCGATCATGCACCACGAGAAGTTCCAGAAGCTGGAAGGCTCGTGGCGCGGCCTGAACTATCTGGTCATGAACTCGGAGACGGGCTCCACGCTCAAGATCCGCGTCATGAACTGCCCGAAGAAGGACCTGTACAAGGACATCTCCAAGGCGGTCGAGTTCGACCAGAGCAACCTGTTCAAGAAGATCTACGAGAACGAGTTCGGCATTGCCGGCGGCGAGCCCTACGGCGCCCTGATCGGCGACTACGAGTTCACCAACCACCCCGACGACATGGAGCTGCTGTCCGGCGTCTCCAACGTCGCGGCGGCCGCCTTCGCGCCGTTCATCTCGGCCGCCAGCCCCAAGCTGTTCGGTTTCGAGGACATGACCGAGCTGTCGAAGCCGCGCGACCTCGAGAAGATCTTCGACAGCGTCGAGTACACCAAGTGGCGCAGCTTCCGTGAGAGCGACGACAGCCGCTTCGTCACGCTGACCATGCCGCGCGTGCTGGCCCGCCTGCCCTACGGCGCCAACACCAAGCCGATCGAAGAGTTCGAGTACGAAGAGGCCCCGTACGAGGGCGGCATCGCCCGGCCGATGCAGCACAACGACTATTGCTGGATGAACGCCTCCTACGCGATGGGCCAGCGCCTGACCAACGCCTTCTCGCAGTATGGCTGGTGCACGGCCATCCGCGGCGCCGAGGGCGGCGGCAAGGTGGAGAACCTGCCCTTCCACACCTTCACCTCGGACGACGGCGACAGCGACGCCAAGTGCCCGACCGAGATCGGCATCACCGACCGTCGCGAGGCCGAGCTGTCGAAGCTGGGCTTCCTGCCGCTCTGCCACTACAAGAACCAGGACTACGCCGTCTTCTTCGGCGCCCAGACCACGCAGAAGCCCAAGAAGTACGACCGGCCGGAGGCGACCGCGAACGCCGCGATCTCCGCCCGCCTGCCCTACATCATGGCGACCTCGCGTTTCGCCCACTACCTGAAGATCATGGCGCGCGACAAGATCGGCTCCTTCATGGAGGCGAGCGACTGCGAGGCGTGGCTGAACCGCTGGATCCTGAACTACGTCAACGGCAACGAAGCCGCGGGCCAGGAGATGAAGGCGAAGTACCCGCTGGCCGAGGCCAAGGTGCAGGTGAAGGAGATTCCGGGCAAGCCCGGCTCCTACAACGCCGTCGCCTGGATGCGCCCGTGGCTGCAGATGGAGGAACTGACCACCTCCATGCGCATGGTCGCCCGCATCCCGCAGGCCGGCTGATAGCCGCATGAGCGAGTCAGCGGCCGACTTCCATGCCGACGACGCGGAGGCGACGGTCCTTGAACGGCCGTTGCGTCTGCGGGCGGTCGACATGGCGATCGGCCGCGACGACCCCGGCCCGCTCGACGCCTTTCTGGCGGCGGAGGGGCCGGGCGAGGCGCTTCGCCTGTGGTTCGGGATCACCCTTCCCGTCTATGACAGCCTGGACACGCTGCGCGCCGCGCTTGACCGCGACATCGCGGCCATCGACGCGCTGCTGTCCGAGCAGGTGAACGCCATCCTGCACCACAAGCGCTTCCAATCGCTGGAGGCGTCGTGGCGCGGGGTGCGCACGCTGGTGAAGCAGGCGCAGACCGCCGAGACGGTGGTGCTGCGGCTGCTGAACCTGACCTGGGCCGAACTGTGCCGCGATCAGGAACGCGCCATCGAGTTCGACCAGAGCCAGCTGTTCAACAAGGTCTACAGCGACGAATTCGGCATGCCCGGCGGCCGTCCGTTCGGCGTACTGCTGTGCGACTATGCGGTGCAGCATCGCCCGACCAGGGAGCGGCCGACCGACGACGTGTCCGGCCTGAAGGGGCTGGCCCAGGTCGCCACGGCGGCTTTCGCCCCGGCCATCGTCGGGGCCGCGCCGGAGCTGTTCGGGCTGGAGACCTTCCACGAGCTTGGCCTGCCGCTTGACCTGAAATCGGTGCTGCGGCAGACGGAATACCAGCGCTGGCAGCGCTTCCAGGAAACCGAGGATTCGCGCTTCGTCGGCGTCGCGCTTCCGCGCGTGCTGATGCGCGAGCCCTATGGCGACGATCCGCAGGCCCGCCACGGCTTCCGCTACCGCGAAGAATCGCTGGGCGGAGAAGGTGGAATGCGGCTGGAGGATCACTGCTGGGGCAATGCGGTCTATGCCTTCGGCACCGTGCTGATCCGCTCCTTCCTGCATCACGGTTGGTTCGCCGACATCCGCGGCGCCCAGCGCGACGTGGTCGGCGGCGGGCTGGTGACCGAGCTGGTGGTGCCCGACTTCGCCACCGACACCACGAAGGTGGCGCAGAAATTCTCGGTCGAGGTGTCGATCTCCGACCAGCTGGAGCGCGATCTGGACGAGTTGGGGTTCATCCCGGTCAGCCGCTGCAAGGACACGCCCTATCTGGTCTTCTACGGCAACCAGTCGGTCCAGCGGGTCGGGCAATACACCAACATGACGGCAACGGCCAACGCCCGGCTGTCGGCCATGCTGCGCTATATGTTCTGCGTCGCGCGCTTCGCCCATTTCCTGAAGGTGATGGTGCGCGACCGCGTCGGCGCCTTCGTCACGCCGGAAGAATGCGAGCGCGACCTGCAGAGCTGGCTGCACGGCTATTGCCTGGGCAACGACGACGCCAGCCTGGACCAGAAGGCACGCTATCCCTTGCGCGAGGGCAGCATCCAGGTCCGCGCCATTCCGGGCAAGCCCGGCAACTATCAATGCGTCATCCATCTTCGGCCGCACTTCCAGCTCGATCAGGTCTTCTCGACTTTCAAGCTGGTGACGGAGCTGGCCCAAACCGGCGGAGCGGCATGACCCGGCGATAACGGCGAGGTCAGGCGTTCCATCCAGGGGAGAAACCGATCATGAGCGAAACCGCAGCCCAGCTGTTCCAGGCGGGCCGCCTCGACGAGGCGATCACCGCGCTGAACGGCGAGATCAAGAAGAAGCCGACCGATCTCGACCGCCGCGTCTTCCTGGCCGAGCTGCTGAGCTTCGCCGGCAACCTGGAGCGCGCCGACCTGCAGCTCGACACCATCGGCACGCAGGAACCGCAGGTCGCCGTCACCATGGCGCTGTTCCGCCAGCTGGTGCGCGCCGAACAGGCGCGCGGCCAGCTGTTCGCCGATGGCCGGGTGCCGGAATTCATCGACCAGCCCGCCGACCATCTGCGCCTGCATCTGGAGGCGCTGGTGGCGCTCCGCGCCGGCGACACGGCCGATGCGGTGGCGAAGCTGGCCCAGGCCGAGGAGATGCGCCCGCCGGTGTCCGGCAGCCATGACGGCACGCCGTTCGAGGATTTCCGCGACCTGGACGACCTGACCGGCGGCTTCTTCGAGGTCTTCACCAGCACCGGCAAGTATTTCTGGATCGCCACCGAGACGGTGGAGCTGGTCGAGTTCCGCGCGCCCGAACGTCCGCGCGACCTGCTGTGGCGCCCGGCGCACATGACGGTGCGCGGCGGCCCGGACGGCGAGGTCTATCTGCCGGCGCTGTATGGTGGCGCGCGCGCCGATGCCGACGCCGCGGTAAAGCTCGGCCGGGTGACGGAGTGGTCGGAGGACGCGCCGGTGCGTGGGCAGGGCCAGCGCTGCTTCCTGGTGGGGGAAGAGGCCGTGCCGATGATGCAGCTGGGCACGCTGGAGTTCTCCGGGGCGGTGTGAGGTTAACGCCCTCTCCCGCCCCGGGAGAGGGAGGGGACCCGCGCCGCAGGCGTGGGGAGGGTGAGGGGCGATCCGGACATGGATTTCTGATCCTTGGATCACCCCTCACCCTTCCCATGCTGCGCATGGGCCCCTTCCCTCTCCCGGGACGGGAGAGGGAGAAGACACGAAGGTCACCATGGATCGCAACCAGTCCATCACCCTGTCCGTCCTGGACCGTCTGCTCGACGACACGCCGGAGCATATGGCGCCGCGGCCGCACACCGTGGCGGATCTGCGGGCGGCGATCCGGCGCGACCTGGAAAACCTGCTTAACACCCGGCGCCGGGTGCTGGGCTGGCCGGACGATCTGACGGAGCTGGCGGATTCGATCCTCGGCTATGGCTGTCACGATCTGCTGGTGGAGAATGTCGCCACCGAATCCCGCCGGCGCGAAGTGGTGGCGCAGATCGAGGCGGCGATCCGACGGTGGGAGCCGCGCTTCGCCCATCTGGCGGTGAGCATGGTCGAGAACAGCGACCCGGCCGACCGCACGCTGCGCTTCCGGATCGAGGCGCTGATCCACGCCGACCCGGCGCCCGAGCCGATGGTCTTCGATTCGGTGGTCGATCCCACCTCCAACATGGTCTCCGTGACGAGCAAGGCCCGTGGCTGACGAACTCCTCCCCTATTACAACCGCGAGCTGACCTATCTGCGCCGCATGGCGGCGGAGTTCTCGGAGGCGCATCCGAAGATCGCCGGCCGGCTGCGGCTCAGCGCCGACGCGGTGGAGGACCCGCATGTCGCCCGGCTGCTGGAAGGCGTCGCCTTCCTCAACGCCCGCATCAGCCGCAAGCTGGACGACGAGTATCCGGAGCTGGTCGACACGCTGCTGGACGTGCTCTACCCGCATTATCTGGCGCCGATCCCGTCGATGGCGGTGGTGCAGATGCGGAGCAGCCCCGACCTGACCGGCGCCCACACCGTACCGAAGGGGACGGAGCTGGAGACCGAAGCGCTGCGCGGGGAGACCTGCCGCTTCCGCACCGTCTATCCGGCGACGCTGTGGCCGATCGATCTGGATCAGGCGGTGCTGAGCGGCCGGCCGCTGGTGGCGCCGCCCAATCCGCGGGCGGGCGATGCGGTGGCGGCACTGCGGCTGACCCTGCGCTGCCGCGTGCCGGAGATGAGCTTCACCGAGCTGGGGCCGGAAACCCTGCGCTTCTTCCTGCGCGGCCAGCCGCAGCAGGTCTATGCCCTTCACGAGCTGATCTTCAACAACGCCGTCTCGGTGGCGCTGGCTGACGATCCGCACGACCCGAACGCGGTGATCCTCGGGCCCGACGCCATCCGCCCGGTTGGTTTCGGCGACGAGGAGGGCATGCTGCCCTACCCCGCCCGCTCCCACGGCGGTTACCGGCTGCTGACCGAATATTTCGCCTTCCCCGAGAAGTTCCTGTTCTTCGACCTGAACATCTCGCCGAAGGTGCTGCGCCGCGCCGGCAACACGCTGGAGATCTTCATCTATCTGAACAGCACCGACGGCGACTTGGAGCGTGCGGTGTCGAAGGACAATTTCGCGCTGGGCTGCACCCCGGTGGTCAATCTGTTCCGCCAGCGGGCGGAGCCGGTGGCGCTGACCCAGACCCAGCACGAACACCGGGTGGTGCCCGACGCCCGACGCCCCGGCGCGCTGGAGGTCTATTCGGTCGACGGCGTGCTGGCCACCGATCCCGACGGCAAGCAGCGGCGCTTCCTGCCCTTCTACGGCCTGCGCCATGGCGGGGTGGAGGCGGTCAGCCGCACCTATTACACCGCCAGCCGCCGTCCGGCCGGCGGGCGCGATCCGGGGACGGAAGTGCATCTGGCGCTGGTCGATCTCGATTTCGACCCGTCCAGCGAGGCGGAATCGGTGCTGTCGGTCGAAACCACCTGCCTGAACCGCGACCTGCCCTCGCAACTGCCCTATGGCGGTGGCCATCCGCACCTGAAGCTGATGGAGGGGATGGCGGCGGTGGCCGGCGTCGCCTGCCTGACGCCGCCGACGCCGACGCTGCGCATTGCCGAGCGCAAGGGGCACCGCTGGCGCCTGGTCTCCCACCTGCTGCTCAACCACCTGTCGATCTCCGGCGGGGCGGAGGGGACGGAGGCGTTGCGCGAGATCCTGCGGCTCTACGACTTCCGCGATTCGGCCGAGACGCGCGGCATCGCCGACGGGCTCGTCAAGGTGACGACCAAGCGCGGCACCGCGCGGGCGCCGTCGCGGCCGGGCGACGTCGCCTGGGGCGACGCCATCTGCCGCGGCATCGACGTCGGCATCGAATTCGACCCGCAGCGTTTCAGCGGCAGCGGCATGTTCCTGCTGGCGATGATCCTCGACCATTTCCTGGGGCTGTACTGCTCGATCAATTCCTTCACGCGGCTGACCGCTACGGTCAAGGGCCGCACCGGAGTGCTCCGCACATGGCCCGCCCGCGCCGGCAATCGCCCGCTTCTGTGATCGACCGGCTGTTCCGCACCCCCCACCGCTTCGACTTCTTCCAGGCGGTGCGGGTGCTGGAATGGCAGGCCCGGCGCGATGCGCGCGACCCGCGCAACGCCCGCCGCCACGCAGTGGGCCATGACCATGACCCGCGCGAGGAGGTGGTGCGCCTGCGCGCCGAGACCTCGCTGACCTTCCCCGGCAATCAGGTGGCGGGGGCGGAGCCGGGACAGGACGGACGGCCGCCGACGGTGGTCGGCACCTTCCTAGGGCTGGTCGGGCCGCTGGGCGTGCTGCCGCAGCACTACACCGAGATCATGATCCGGTCTTTGCGCGAGCGGAACCGGGCGCTGCGCGACTTCTTCGACGTCTTCCATCACCGCAGCTTCTCGCTGTTCTACCGTGCCTGGGCAAAGTACCGGCTGCCGGTGTCGTTCGAGCGCGGGCAAGGGTCGCGCGAGCCCGATCCGGTCAGCACCACGCTGTCCAGCTTCGTCGGCATCGGCCAGCCGTCGCTGACCAAGCGGCTGGTGGTCGAGGACGAGACGCTCCTGCACTATTCCGGGCTGCTGTCGCGCGGAACCCACTCCGCCGCCGACCTGCAGGAGATGCTGTCGGATTTTCTCGGCCGGCCGGTGACGGTGGAGAGCTTCGTCGGTGGCTGGCTGCCGATCGCCGCCGACGGGCAGACGCGGCTGCCGACGCTGGCCGAACCGGAAGGCCAGCATTGCCGGCTGGGCATCGATGCGCTGGCCGGCGACCGCGCCTGGGACGTCCAGGGCAAGTTCCGGCTGCGCATCGGCCCGCTGAACCACGACCAGTTCCGCGATTTCATGCCGGAAGGCCGCGAGTTCCGGAAGCTGCAGGATCTGGTCCGCATGTATGTCGGGCCGGAGCTGGATTTCGAGCTTCAGGTGACGTTGCAGGCGCCGGAGGTGCCGGGCGCCCGGCTGGCCGCCGGCGAGGACGACCGCGATGCCACGCGGCTTGGCTGGAACGGCTGGGTGCTGCACGCGCCGAGCCCGGTCGAGCGCAAGGACGCGGTGTTTCCGATGCAGGATTTGTAAGGCGTGCCATTGCGACGCCCCCGCTTTAGACCAACGAGGACCCCATGAGCGACTGGAGCGCCGGCTATGTGTCGGACATCGAATATCTGCCGGGCTTCTACCGCGAACAGGGGCCGGCGCATCTGACGCTGAGCTGCCTGATCAACGGCATCGCCCCGCCGTCCACGGCAAGCGGGTTCGACTATTGCGAACTGGGCTGCGGCCACGGCACGACGGTGGCGCTGTTCGCGGCGGCCAACCCGCAGGGGCGGTTCCATGCGGTCGACTTCCACCCCGCCCACATCGCCCGCGCCCGCGACGCCGCCGAGGCGGCCGGCCTGACCAACATCAGCTTCCATGAGGCGAGCTTCGCCGAGATGGCCGACGGCGAGGGGCCGGATCTGCCGGAGTTCGACTTCGTCACGCTGCACGGCGTCTACAGCTGGGTCAGCCAGATGAACCGCAGCGCCATCGCGCGCTTCCTGGCGAAGAAGCTGAAGCCGGGCGGGCTGGTCTATGTCAGCTACAACGCCATGCCGGGCTGGGCGCCGATGATGCCGCTGCAGCGGCTGCTCTACGAGTATTCCGGGCTGGTCCACGAGCGCAGCGATGTTCAGGTGAAGGCCGGTCTGGACTTCGCCGAACAGCTCTACAAGGCTGGCGCCAAGATCCTCGGCGACGAGGCGATGTTCGGCAAGCTGCGCGGCGAGACCAAGGCCAAGAACAGCACCGAGCAGTCGGTTTATCTGGCGCACGAGTATCTGAACGGCAGCTGGCAGCCGCTCTACCATGTAGATGTCGCGCGCGAGCTGGGCGAGGCGAAGCTGACCTATGCCGGCTCCGCCACCCTGTTCGAGAACTACCCGGACCTCGCCCTGACGCCCGACCAGCGCAAGGCGCTCGACAGCATCGGCGTGCCCAGCCTGCGCGAGACCTTCAAGGATTACTGCGTCGGCCGGCCCTTCCGCCGCGACGTCTTCGTGCGCGGTGCCCGGCGCATTAGCGTGGCCAAGCGCGACGCGATGCTGATGGACATGGCGATGGCGCTGACCATTCCGCGCGCCGACGCCCGCACCACCATCCAGGTGCCGCTGGGCGAGGCGACGCTGGAGGCGAAGCATTACGAGCCGATCTTCGACGCGCTGGCCGAAGGGCCGCGCCGCATCGGCGACCTGATGGAGCTGCCGGAGGTGCGGCGGGCCGGCGGCAACCTGTCGGCGGTGGAGATCGCCGGCATGCTGACCGGCTCCAACCAAGCGATCCCGGTGCCGAACCCGCCCGAAACCGTGACGCCGCTGCCGGGCGTGCTGGCCCACAACCGCGCCGCCGCCAACGAACTCGCCACCAGCGAGGGGCGCAAGAGCAGCGCCTTCGCCGCCTCGGTCGGCGGGGCCGGCCTGCATGTCAGCACGATGGAGGCGCTGCTCTATGACGGCCTGTGCGAAGGCGTGCCGGAGACGCTGGACGCGCTGGTCGGCCACGCGATGCGCCGGTTGGCCGCCCCGGAGAATGCCGACGACGCCAGCCGCAAGGCCATCGCCGACAGCATGGACTGGTGCCTGCGCAACAGCCTGCCGGTCTGGCGCAAGCTGGGCGTGATCGAGTGATGGAGGCCGGTTGGGACGGGCGTCAGCCCGGCGGCATCGCTCCGGCAC
This sequence comes from uncultured Azospirillum sp., assembly GCF_946480385.1. The sequence goes on along the minus strand of NZ_CAMLJP010000013.1, from coordinate 19,473 downwards.
GGGCGTCCTGCATGGGACGCTGTTCCGCCTGATGCCGCCAAACCATCGCCTCGTCCTCATCCTCCGCGTCGCTGCCGGCCCCGCCTCTGTCCGTTCTGTCGTCGGCAAAGGCCGGGACGACGGTCTGGCGCAGGTCGGCCAGCGCCACCAGCGCTTCGCGGTCGCCGGCCGCGGCGGCAGCCTGCAGCCACAGGGCGGCTTCGGCGGCATCGCGCTCCAGGCCGACGCCCTCGCGCAGGCACAGGCCAAGGCGGTATTGGGCGGCGGGATGGCCCTGTTCGGCGGCGGCGCGCAGCCAGCGCACCGCCTCGACCTCGTCGCGGTCGACGCCGCGGCCGTCGAGCAGGAGAAGCGCGAGGTTGACCTGGGCGGGGGCGGAGTGCTGCAGCGCGGCCAGCCGGTACCACAGCGCCGCCTTGGCCGGGTCGCACGGCACGCCGGCGCCATGTTCATGCATGAAGCCCAGGTTGTTCTGCGCCCCGACATCGCCCTTGGCGGCGGCGCGGCGGTACCAGGACACCGCCCGGCGCGGGTCGGGCGGCACGCCGATGCCGTTGGCAAGCAGGAAGGCCAGCATGGTCTGCGCCGCGACATGGCCCTGGCGGGCCGCGCGCCGGTACCAGGGGACGGAGGCGACGACATCGGCCGTCCGCAGCATCTCCGCCAGCCGGTACTGCGCGTCGCTGTCGCCCAGTTCGGCTCTCATCCGGGTCCAAAGCATGGGCATGGCATCGGTACCTTCGTTGATTGTCCCCCGAGGATCCGCACCACCAACAGCGCGCGAAGCAGCTTTATTCCGTTCGCCGCAGCGTTGTGGACCGTCCCCCTGCCCCGAGTCTGTCCCGCTGGCGACCCCGGTTCAACCTCTCCAGCCGGCGGTCGAGGAATTGTCACGCCGGCGCCTTTGGTTAGGGATGACCATCCATTCGTGCCCTGCTATACCCGAACGTATAAGGGGAAAGGTGTGGTGATGCAGAGGATTGCCGGCTGGATGCGGATCCGGAAGACGACATGGTCCGCTGCCGCCCTGGCCGCAGCGCTGGCGCTGGCCGCATGCTCGTCCGCCCCGAAACCGCCGCCGCCGACCACCATCCGGCTGACGGTAGTGGGGGCGAAGGCGCTGAACCCCGATCCCAGCGGCCGGCCGTCGCCGGTGATGCTGCGGCTCTACCAGCTCGGCCCCAGCGACGCCTTCGCCAATGCCGATTTCTTCCAGGTCATGGACCAGGACAAGGCGACGCTCGGCCCCACCCTGCTCGACCGGCAGGAGCTGGCGGTGCAGCCCGACAACAAGCAGTCCGTGACGATCCAGCCCAAGCCGGACGTCAAGACGCTGGCCGTCGCCGCCGGATTCCGCGCCTATGAGGAAGCCGGCTGGCGCGCCCTGCAGCCGGTCGAGCCGAACAAGGCGAACAATTTCGTCCTGACCGCCAAGGGCAGCACCATCACGCTGGTCCGGCAGGATGGCGAGGACGGCGATGCGACCGCCGCCGACGGCGAGGCCGAGGGCGACAAGCCCGACGCGGACAAGCCCGATGCCGAAAAGCCGGAGGCCGAGAAGCCGAAGGCCGATGCGCCCAAGGCCGAGAAGGCTGAACCCGCGCCGAAGGTCTCCACCGACCAGCCGCCCGCCGCCACGCACAACCTGATCGTGAAGGGGCCGTCATGAGCGTCCGGCCGCCGCCAGACAAAAACCCGTTCGACGAACCGGACGACATCGACGCCACGGTGATGCAGCCGATGGCGTTCCAGCGCCCGGCCGCGCCGTCCGGCGCTCCTGCCGCCGCTCCGGCGGCCGGGCTGGTGCCGCCCGCCTTCGGCCAGGGCGCCCCGTCCTTTTCCACCGCCCCCGCTCCGGCAGCCTTCTCGCCGCCTGCCTTCGCATCGGCCAAGCCGTCTGCCGCGCCGACACCCGCGTCCGCCCCCGTCCAGGCGCCGTTCTCCCCCGGCTTCCGGCCGCTGGACGACGCGGCGCTGACGGCGCTGACGGCGGTCAGCGACAACCCGCTGGTCACCGCCGCAGCGCCCATCCTGGCAATGGTCGTGCGGGTGCGCGACCTTCCCCAGCACCGCGACGTGGAGTCCCTGCGCGAGCGGGTAATCGCGGAGATGCAGCGGTTCGAGGCGGCGACGGTGCGTGCCGGCCTGCCCGCCGCCCAGATCCGCAACGCCGGCTATGCGCTGTGCGCCACGGTCGACGACGTGGTGCTGGCGACTCCCTGGGGCAGCCAGAGCCTGTGGGCGCACAAGAGCATGGTCTCCACCATCCAGAAGGAAACCTGGGGCGGCGAGCGCTTCTTCGACCTGCTCGACCAGATGGCCGATGCGCCCGACCGCCACCTGATGGAGCTGGAGCTGTTCTACCTCTGCGTTTCGCTGGGGTTCGAGGGCAAGTTCCGCGTCATGCAGCGCGGCTACAGCGATCTGGCGAAGCTGCGTGACCGGCTGTACCGCGTCATCCGCAAGCAGCGCGGCGAGGCGGAACGCGACCTGTCGCCGCATTGGCGCGGGCAGGCCGACGGCTTCCGCCCGCTGGCGGCCACCATCCCGCTGTGGGTTCCGGCGGTGATGATCGTGGCGCTGCTGGCGGCACTCTATGCCTGGTTCGTCTTCGCGCTCGCCGACCACTCCGATGCCGCCTATCGCCGGCTGGCCGGGCTGATCCCGGACAAGCCGGTGCAGGTCGTGCGGATCGAGGCGCCGGCCACCCTGCCCGCCCCGCCGCCCAGCCGGACCGTCGCCGACCGCGTCGCCGCGGCGCTGGCCGCCGACATCAAGGCGGGGCTGGTCGAGGTCAGCGGCGGCACCGACGGCCGCGTGCTGGTCCGCACCCGCCTGAACGTCTTCGCGTCGGGCAGCGACCGCATCGAACCGCGCTATGTCGAGGTGTTCAAGCATGTGGCCGAGGCGCTGCGTCCCGAGAAGGGCCGGATCGCCGTGATCGGCAACACCGACAGCGTCGCCATCCGTTCGCTGCGCTACCCGTCCAACCAGGAATTGTCGGAGGCGCGGGCCGACAAGGTGCAGAGGCTGATGACCGAGATTCTGGGCGCCGACGCCGCAAAGGACGGTGGGAGCCGCTTGAGCGCCGAAGGGCGCGGCGACACCGACCCGATCGCCCCCAACACGACGGCGGAGGGCCGGCAGGCCAACCGGCGCGTCGACATCGTGCTGGCGCCCTGACCGATGGCGGAACACCGATGCTGAAATCCATCCTCTCCGCCCTGATCTCCCGCTGGTTCCTGACGCTGGTCGCGGCGCTGTGCCTGGGCGCCATCGTCTGGTTCCTGGGGCCGCTCGTCGCCGTGTCCGGCGCCTTCCCGCTGGAGGATGCGACCATCCGGCTGGCGGTGGTGTTCGGCATCCTGCTGGTGTGGGCGCTGGCGATGCAGTGGTCGCTGTACCGCCACCGAAGCGCCAACGACCGCATGGTGCAGGCGCTGACCAAGGCGACGCCGGTGGCCAAGGGCGATCCCGATTCCGAGGCCGTCGGCCAGGAGACCGACCTGCTGCGCGGCCGCCTGCGCGAGGCGCTGGACCAGCTGCGCAAGGCGCGCTTCGGCGGCAAATGGGGGCAGCGCTATCTCTACCAATTGCCCTGGTATCTGCTGATCGGCGCACCGGGGGCGGGCAAGACGACGGCGCTGGCCAATTCCGGCCTTCGTTTCCCGCTGGCGGCGGAGATGGGGCGGGCGGCGCTGCGCGACGTCGGCGGCACCCGCAACTGCGACTGGTGGTTCACCGACGAGGCGGTGCTGATCGACACCGCCGGCCGCTACATCACCCAGGACAGCCAGCCGGCCATCGACGGCAAGGTGTGGAAGAACTTCATCGCCCTGCTGAAGCGCCACCGTCCGCGCCAGCCGGTCAACGGCATCCTGCTGGCCGTCAGCCTTGCCGAGCTTGCCGCCTGGAGCGAGCCGGAGCGCAAGGGTCATGCCGAACAGCTGAAGCTGCGGCTGAAGGAGCTGCGCGGACAGGTCGGGTCGCGCGTGCCGGTCTATGTGCTGCTGACCAAGGCCGACCTGATCGCCGGCTTCGCCGAGTTCTTCGATGACCTCAGCCGCGAGGAGCGCGAGCAGGTCTGGGGCGTCACCTTCCCGCTGGACGACGGCCGGAAGGGCGACGACGCCCCGGTCTACCGCTTCGGCGAGGAGTTCGACGCGCTGACTGGGCGGATCGCCCGCCGCGTGCTGGACCGCGTCCATGGCGAATCCGACATCCAGCGCCGCTCGCTCGACACCCTGTTCCCGGCGCAGATCGCCGCCCTGAAGCCGGCCATCGCCGACCTGCTGATGGTGATCTTCGAGCCCAACCGCTATGAGGAACGGGCACTGCTGCGCGGCGTCTATCTGACCAGCGGCACCCAGGACGGCGCGCCGGTGGACCGGCTGTCGGAAATGGTGGCGGGGTCCTTCGGGCTGGAACGGCCGGTGCTGCCGGTGGCCAGCGGCGGACGCAGTTTCTTCCTGACCCGCACCCTGCGCGAGGTGGTGTTCGCCGAGGCCGGGCTGGTCGGCGCCGACAGCGGGCTGGAGCGGCGGCAGCGCCTGCTGCGCGGCGGGGCGATGGCGGCGATGCTGCTGGCCGGGCTGGCGGTCGCCGCCTTCTGGGCCAACAGCTTCACCGGCAATGCCGCCCTGGTCGCCGGGGTCGATGCCGCCGCCGCCAAGGCGCAGGCGGAGCTGGAGCCGCTGGCCACCACGCCGCGGTCGCTGACCAAGGTGGACGACACCGATTTCATCACCATCGTGCCGCCGCTGAACACGCTGCGCGCCATCCCCGCCGGCTGGACCGAGCCGCCGCCGCTGGAGATGACCGGCGGCCTGTATCAGGGCGATCGGCTCGGCCGGCAGAGCGGGACGGTCTATGGCCGTGCCCTGAATGCCGTGCTGCTGCCCCGCGTCTTCCTGCGGGTGGAAGGGCAGCTGCGCCACGAGCGCGGCCGGCCCGAGTATCTGTTCCAGGCGCTGAAGGTCTATCTGATGCTGGCCGGCAAGGGGCCGATGGACAAGGCGCTGGTGTCGGACTGGATGGCGCTGGACTGGATAGCGTCGCTGCCCGGCCCGGCCTATGACGGCTTGCGGCGCGACCTGCGCACCCATCTGGACGCGATGCTGGCCGCCCCGATGCCCACCATGCCGCTGGACGAGGCGCTGGTCGAGGAGGCGCGGCAGAGCCTGACCAACTACCCGCTGGCCGAACGCGGCTTCGCCATCCTGCGCGACCGTCCGGAGATCCAGGCGCTGGCCGACTGGCGGCTGGTCGACAATGCCGGGCCGCTGGCCGGCCGGGTGCTGATCCGCCCGTCGGGCAAGCCGCTGTCGGACGGCGTCCCCGGCCTCTACACCTATGACGGTTTCCACAAGGCGGTGCTGCCGGCGCTGCCCAAGGTCGCCAAGGCACTGGTGGCCGAGAACTGGGTGCTGGGCCAGCCGAGCAGCGGACCGCAGGCGGTCGCCAGCGCACAGCGGCTGGAACAGGGCATCCTCGCCGTCTATCTCGACCGCTACGCCCGCCAGTGGGACGAGATGCTGGGCGACGTGGTGATCGTGCCCTTGCGCAGCCTCAATCAGGCGGCCGACGTGCTGAACACGCTGTCCGGCCCGCAATCGCCGCTGAAGCTGTGGCTGACCGCCATGGTGCGGCAGACCACGCTGGCGCCCGGCCCGGCCGACAAGCCCAATGGCGACAAGCCGGCGGACGGCAAGGGTCCGGTGGCCGGCGGGCCGCTGGCCGGGGTGGCGCAGCAGGCGCAGGTCGCGGAGAAAGCGGTGGACTCCACCGGCACCAACGCCGCTTATCTGGCGCGGTTGGCCGGGGTTTCGCTGCAGCCGGAGGGACCGCCGCCGGGACAACCGATCAACGATCATTTCAAGGCCCTGCGCGAACTGGTGCAGGGTGAAGGCGGGGCGCCGCCGAAGCTGGACGACTCGCTGAAGCTGCTGGGCGAGCTGTACCAGCAGATCGCGCGGGCCGCCAATGCGCCCGACCAGAACGGCGCGCTGCTGGCTGGTCTGGCCGGTGGTGGTGATAAGGGCGCGGTGGCGGCGCAGCTGCGCACCCTCGCCCGCGACCTGCCCGACCCGGTAGGCGGCATGGTCGCCACCGTGGCGCAGAGCGCGGCGACGGTCAGCGCCGGCGGTGCGCGGGCGCAGATCAACAAGGCTTGGCAGTCCACCGTCCTGCCCTTCTGCCGGGCGGCGCTGGACAACCGCTTCCCCATGGTGCCGAACAGCCCGGTCGACGTGACCTCGGCCGATTTCGCCAAGCTGTTCGCGCCGGGCGGCATGATCGACCAGTTCTTCAACACCAACCTGCGCCCCTTCGTCGACATGACGGTCAGCCCCTGGGTTTGGCAGAAGGTGGATCAGGTCGATCTGGGCATTCCGCCCGCCGTGCTCGACCAGTTCGAGCGGGCGGCGCGCATCCGCGACAGCCTGTTCCCGGCCGGGGCGACCGCCGCCAAGGTGGTGTTCGAGATCACGCCGGTGGAGCTGGACGCCAAGGCGACCCAGGTGGCGATGGACATCGACGGCCAGACGCTGATCTACCAGCATGGCCCGCCGCGCCCGCAGGTGATGAAATGGCCGGGGGCGGAGGGCACCAGCAGCGTGCGCCTCGGCTTCGGCCCGCCGCTGCCGGGCGAACCGGCCGGCATCTCGCGCCAGGGTCCCTGGGCCTTGTTCCACTTCCTCGCCGAGGGCAAGCTGGAGTCCACGCCGCAGCCCGACCGCTTCACCTTCTCGGTGACGGTGGGCACCCGCAAGGCGGTCTTCGCCCTGCGGGCCGACAGCGTGAACAACCCATTCGGCAAGAACCTGCTGGAGAGTTTCCGATGCCCGACGGCGCTGTAGGCGGCGTGCTTCCCGGCCCCATCGGCCCCTATCGGGTCGAGGGGGTGCTGGGCCAGGGTGCGATGAGCGTGGTCTATCGCGCCACCGACGGGCGGTCCGGACAGCCGGTCGCGCTGAAGCTGCTGCGCGCCGAACTGCTGGCGGCGGCGGAGCGCAATGCCGTGCTTGCCCGCTTCGGGCGGGAGGCGCAGATCGGGCTGAAGCTGGACCACCCCAACATCGTCCGCGTCCATGATTACGGCACCCTGGACGCCGCCCAGGGCGGTGCCCCCTACCTCGCCATGGAGCTGATCCAGGGCAAGGAGCTGAAACAGTATCTGGAGGCCGACACACCGCTGTCGGTGCAGCAGGGCGGCGCGCTGATGGCGGCGGTGCTGGACGCGCTGGCCTTCGCCCATGCCCGCAACGTCATCCACCGCGACATCAAGCCGGCCAACATCGTGGTGCAGGACGACCTGACCCCGAAGCTGGCCGATTTCGGCATCGCTCAAATCTCCTCCTCCGACCTGACCCAGGCCGGCGACCTGCTGGGCACCCCCGCCTACATGGCACCGGAGGTGCTGCGCGGGGAGAAGGCCGACGCGCGCAGCGACCTGTTCTCCGCCGGGGTGGTGCTCTACTACCTGTTGGCGCAGCGGCGGCCCTTCTCCGGCTCCGTCGCCACGGTGATGCAGCAGATCCTGTTCGTCGAGCCGCCGCCGCCGTCGCACGGCAATCCGGAACTGCCGCCGCCCTTCGACACGGTGATCCTGAAGGCGCTGGCCAAGGCGCCGGCCGACCGTTACGCCAGTGCCGCGGAGTTCGCCGAGGCGTTGCGCCATGCGCTGGTGGTTGCCGGCACCATGCAGGCGCCGGTGCCCACCGCCGAGTTGACCCTGTTCAATGCGGAGGTTCCGGCCGTTGCCCCCATGCGCGACCGCGATGCGCTGGCGGCGGCGCTGGAAACTGCCCTGCGCGCCATCCCCGGCCAGCCGCTGGACGCCCGCAAGCTGACCGAGCTGCTGGACATGCTGGCCGACTGGCAGGCGGGCAGCGGTGGCGACGTTCAGCGCTGGCAGTCGGTGCTGCTCGGCGCCGGGATCGAGCCGCTGACCGAGTTGATCGTCGCCTCCACCCCGGCGCCACGCGCCGCCCCGGCCAGCCAGCGGCGCGACTGGATGCCGATGGTCCGGCTGTTCGCGGCGATGACCCGCGCGCTGGCCGGCACGCCGGCGGCCGACCGGGCGAAGATGTCGGCGGCGCGCATCGCCTTCGACCTGTCCGGCCGCTTCTTCCTCTATTCCGGCGAGCTGAACCGCGTGCTGATGGACGGCGACAACCCGGACATCCAGATGCTGTCGCTCGACTTCCTGCGTCTGGAGATCCTGCAGCACGCGCTGGAGGAACTGGGCGCCGAGGCCGAACTGGCGCAGAGCCGCAGTGCCATGCTGATGTTCGCCGTGCAGGTCATCCGCAAGGTGACGCAGATCCTGCGCGCCTGCACCGACGGCAATGACGGGTTGGCCCGTTTCGGCGTCGCCATCATCCTCGCCAACATCGAGGAGCTGATCGTCATGGCGCAGCGCCTGTTCGAGACCGGCGGCCATGCCACCGGCGGCCTGCCCCAGGACGCGGTGGCGGAGTTCATCGCCGCCGCCGGCCGCTTCGCCAGCCTGTCGGTGGAGGAGCTGCGCGGCGAGGTCGCGACTGGAGCCGGCACGGCGGAGAGCTTCGCCGCCCGGCTGCGCGGCGTCGGCCAGCTTTATCTGTTCGCCACCCGGCTGACCGCGCCCGATTGCGCGACGCTGATGCACAGCCTGTCGACCATGCTCTATGGCCTCGTTGCCGGGCTGACCGCCGATCTGGGCAATGCGCCGGTCGGCGACGCCGGCGCCCGCAGCCGTCTGGTGGCGCTGGCGGAGATGGCGAGCGGGCTCGGCTGGAGCGAGGTGGAGCGGATCGCCCTGACGGCCCTGCGCCGCTGGGCAGTGGCCGGCGTGGCGGCATAGCGGGCGGAATGGGGGCCGGAATGGGGGCAGAGCGGATGAACGACACCGTGACGAACCGCCTGGAGATGGTCCTGCGCAACGACCTGTCCGAACTGGAACGGCTGGCCGCCGCGGTGGAAGAGTTCATCGAGCGCAACGACCTGCCCCCTGCCCTCGCCTTCAAATTCAACCTCTGCTTCGACGAACTCATCACCAACACCGTGTCCTATGGTTATGGCGATGCTGGCCCGCACGAGATACGGGTGCGGATGGAAGCGGACGGCACCGAGCTGAGGGCGGAGGTGGAGGACGATGCCGACGCCTTTGACCCCTTCGCCGAAGCCCCGCCGCCCGACCTGACCAGCGACGTCGACGACCGCCGTGTCGGCGGCCTGGGCGTGTTCCTGGTCCAGAAGACGATGGACCGCGCCAGCTACCGGCGCGAGGGCGACCGGAACCTGATCCTGCTGTCCAAGAACATCGGCTGAGGACCTTGGGGACCGAAGTCGCGCGGAAGGGTGCAACCTGAAGCGGCAGCTCCCCCCCTACAAAACACACTTCGAAAATTCTTCACATATGCCTTGTCGATCCCGCGATCCGATCCCAAAGCCGGTTGTCCGGGCAAGTCCACGTCATCGATGAGGTCATATTGATGGATATGCGGACTTCCAATTATTTTCATCGAATATCGGTAAATTACCTTCTATGACAATCCAGCAAAGCAGAGCATTCCGCTCTGCAACAACCTGACACATGACAAGCCGAGCAAATTCTTGCACTATTATGGATAGCCCTAACTTGCGGACGGAATCGGCCATTCGGGCCTCCCGTTGCGGGCCGGGGCAAGGCCATGGAAGGCAAACGCTAAAGTGTGGAGTCGACGCATCATGACCGGGTCGCAGTGCCAAGAAGCACGCCTGCGCCTTGGCTGGTCGACACGGATGCTGGCGAACAAGGCTGGCGTGCCGTGGTACGCCGTGATGAACCTCGATTACGGCACGGGTGAAGTCGACCCTGCCATCGTGGACGCGCTGACGCGCGCCTTCAAACAGGCCGGCCTGGAGTTACCATCTTGGACGCGCTGATCCGCGCCTTCAAGCGAGCCGGCCTGAAGTTGCGGTGATCCCGATTCCCCTCTCCCGCCCCAGGCGAGAGCGTCTCCCCCTCAATCCGTCTTTGCGGCCGTCTTTCCGGCTTTGCCTTTTTCCGCCGGGCGGTCGATATGCTTGGCCGATTCGGTATCGGGGGTGATCGGTTTGCCGGTATCCGACACCTCCTTGGCCGCGTCGAGCGGGTCGGCGATGTCACGGTCGGGTTCGTTCGTCAGCACATTGCTGCTGGCGGGTTTCTGGTCTGCCATGGGATGGCTCCTTCGATCGGGTCTCGCACACCACAACAGCCCGGCGCGACGGAAGTCCCCTACTCGCCCATCCCCTTCTGCGCCAGCACTAGGAAGATCTTCTCCTCCAGCTGATCGGGCGTGAAGGGTTTGGCGATGTAGCCGCTGACCTGATGGGCAAGCGCCTTCTTCACCGCCTCCAGCGTCGCCAGCGCGGTGACCATCAGGAACGGCAGGTCGCTGCGGGACTCGCGGACCTGCTTCAACAGGTCGAGACCGCTCAGCCGCGGCATCATCCAATCGCAGATGATCAGGTCGTAGGCCGTGCCATCGGCCTGGAAACGCTCCAGCGCCTCCTGCCCGTCGGCGGCACTGTCGACATGGCCGATGCCGAGGTCCTGCAGAACGGAGGCGACCAGGGCGCGCGGTCCGGCCTCGTCATCCACCACCAGCACGCGTTGCGCGGCGAGATCGATGAAGGGCACGCCGACCATCGCCAGCGACTGCCGCAGCCAATTCGCCCGCGCCGCCCGCTCCTTCGCCCCCGGCGCGTTCAGCAGCACATGGCGGACGAAGCGCGGGCGGTGGCAGTGGCGGTAGAGCACGCGGGCCACCGCCAGCCGGCTCTTGCCGCTGCAGATGGCCCCCTCCCCCGCCAGCCGGACGATGTCGAGCACGCTGTCCACCGGCGGATCGTCCTTGGCCTGGATCAGCGGAGCCAGCACGCGCTGGGTTCGCAGGAAGGCGTTCTGGATGTCGTCGAGCTGGCTGCCGAGATACTCCCGCTCTTCCTCCGGAAAGGCGCTGGACAGCACCATGCGCTGCACCTCCGCCAACCCCTTCAGCTTCTCGTTCCGGTCCTTCCAGCAGTCCAGCAGCCGGCCAGCGAAGTCGCGGCTGTCGAAGAAGCTTTTCAGATAGTCGGTCACCGCCTTGGCCGCGGAGGGCGACAGCGGCATCTTCTGCAGCACCAACAGGATGCGCAGCTTCTGCACAAAATTGCGGCCGCGGGTGATCTCCGGAACCGTGTCCTCGTTGACCAGCAGCGCGGTGCGGCGCTGCAGGGCCGCCTCGGTGCGGGCGCCGCCGACATAGGCCCCCTCGCGGTCGCGCAGGCGGGCGGACAGGTCGCTCAGCGCCAGGATCTCGCGCTGCACCGTCTCAATGCCGAACATGTCGCCGGCGCTGGCGATGGTGAAGCAGGCGGGCTTGGCCATCTCGCGGCGGAAGGCGACGGCCAGCGCATCGCGCAAGCCCAACATCGGCACCCGGCGCATCAGAGCGTCGAGCCGCCGGAACACCGGCGGAGCTTCCTCCACCATCGGCCGGTCGGCGGCGATCAGCGTCACGATCAGGTCGATCAGCGTGACGAAGGGCGCATCGCGGGCGCAGGAAGCGGTACCGGCGTCGCTCAGCAGGATTTCGCCCAGCAGCCGTTCCAGCGGCGCCAGCGCGTCGGGATGCTCGGTGGTCTCCGCCAGATCCAGCAGCGACTCCGCCTTCTCGGCGAAGCTGCGGCAGGTGGCGATGTGCTGGGTAACGGCGGCATCGAGCAGGAAGCGGCCGAGGAAGCCGCCGACCGACAGCAGTTCCGCCGCCGTGCCGGGATAGGCGTCGGGCAGGAAGTCGGGCGGCGGGTTTTCCTTCAGCCGCTCACGCGTCAGACGGGCGATCTCGTTGACCAGCGGGGTCATCCCGCCCTTACGGTCCATCGCGCGCTCGGCCTGGGTCAGGATGGCGACGAAGGTGGCGGTGTTGGACAGCGCGGTCTGGTGGCGCGGGTGGTGCAGCAGCTCCGTCGCGGTCAGCGCGTTCTCGTCCAGGAAGCGGCGGCAGAAGCGGCCGACGCCGTCGCGGCCGGCGGGCGTGTAGAAGTCGGCAGGCTCGCGGCAGGCGGCGGGAGAGGAAGCGTCGGCCTCGTCCGGTGCCGGCTCCGCTGCCGGAGACTCGTGACGGGAAGCGTCCATTCCCGCCCTCACAAGGCCAGAAGGTCGCGGAGCGCGGTCAGCAGCCGTTCCGGCGCCACCGGCTTCATCACGATCTGCCGCCCCTCCTGCGCCGTCAGCCCGGCCGCAGTCTCGCGCGAGGCATAGCCGGTCAGGAACAGGATGGGCAGAAGCTGGTTGCGGGTCTCCAGCGCGCGGGCCAGTTCCAGGCCGTTCATCCGCGGCATCGACACGTCGCTGACCACCGCGTCGAACAGGCCGCCGGCCTCGTCATAGCGGATCAGCGCCTCCTGGCCGTCCGACGCCTCCACCACCGTGCAGCCGGCCTCCTCCAGCACGAGGCGCAGGTAGCGGCGGACCGAGTCCTCGTCATCGACCAGCAGGATGACCGCCCCTTCCCCCTCGGCGACGTGCAGCGGGTCGAGCCCGGCTGGTTCGGCCGGCGTATCGACGGCGGGCAGGTAGAGGGCGAAGCTGGCGCCGTGCCCGGGCTCCCCTGCCATGCCCTCCAGCTCAACGGCACCGCCGGATTGCTGCGCCGTGCCGTAGACCATCCACAGGCCGAGCCCGGTGCCCTTCCCCGGCTCCTTGGTGGTGAAGAAGGGCTCCCAGATGCGATCGCGGATCTCCGCCGGGATGCCCGTGCCTTGGTCCGTCACGCGGATCACCACGTAGCGGCCGGGTTTCAGACCGCGATGGCGGGCGAAAAAGGCATCGCCCGGCACCTCCACCGTCAGGGCGATGGTCAGGGTGCCGCCGTGGGGCATGGCGTCGCGCCCGTTCAACGCGAGGTTCAGCAGCGCCTGATTCAGCGTGACCGGGTTGACCAGCACATGCGCGCCCTCATCCTCTGCCAGGATCGCCACGTCGATGCCGGCGCTGAGCAGCGGCTTCAGGAAGACGCGCAGGTCGCGCACCAGCGGGGCGACGGCCACCACCTCGCGTTCGTCGGTGACGCGGCGGTGGGAGAAGTCCAGAAGCTGGCCGGTCAGCGCCGCCGCCCGTTCCGACGCCTTGGCGATCTCCTGCACGCAGGTCAGCACGCGGTCGGGATCGGCGGGGTTGCGCTCCGCCAGCCGGGCGAAGCCGCCGATGGCGGTCAGCATGTTGTTGAACTCATGGGCGATGCCGCCGGCCATCCGGCCCACCGCCTCCATCTTCTGGGCGCGCTGCAGCTCGCCCTCCACCCGGCGGCGGTCGGTGATGTCGTTCAACACCAGCAGCACCGCCGGTCCGCCGGCATAGACGGCCTGGCTGGCCGCGACCTCCAGCCGGCGGCGCTCGCCGTCGGGGCGCAGGGCGTCGCATTCCAGCCGCTGTTCCTCGCCGTCGGCGGCACCGGCGAGCATCACCGCCAGCGCGTCGCCATCCTCAAGGAAACCGGCCAGCGGCTGGCCCTCCACCGCTTCCGCCGCCATGCCCAGGATCGCGGCGGCGGCGCCGTTGGCGAAGCGGATGGCGGTGCGGTCCCAGATGACGATCCCGTAGGGCGCCAGTTCCACCAGTTGGCGGTAACGCAATTCGCTTTCGCGCAGCGCGGCGACCGTCTGCTTCAGGCGGGCGGTCTGGTCGGCAAGCTCCTCCTCCCGCGTCTTCAGCTCGGTGATGTCCATCAGGATCTTCACCACGCCGCCGGTGCCGGTGGCATGTTCGCTGATCCGGTACCAGCGCCCGTCGGACAGCCGGCCGTCGACCGGGGCGGAATGCTGCAGGTGGCGGGTCAGCCGCTGCTCCACCCAGGCGCCGATGTCGTCGGCGCCCTCCAAACCGCCGCGTTCGGCCGCCGCGCGCAGGATCTCGGCAAAGCTGCGGCCGGGGGTCAGCATGTCGGCGATGGTGGGATAGGCGCGACGGTACTGTTCGTTGCAGATCAGCAGCCGGCCGTCGGCGCTGAACAGGACGAAACCTTCGGATACGCTGTCGATGGCGTCATGCACCACCGCCTGCATGAAGCGCGCCTCCACCAGCGCCAGCGTTTCGGCGGTGGCATCGACGCCGCAGCCGCGATAGCCGCGGAAGCGCCCGTCGGCGCCGCGCACCGGCACGGCGTTGAGCCGCAGCACAAGGTCGCGGCCGTCCACCCCTTCGAAGCTGACCTCCAGATCGCGGAAGGGTCGGCCGGCCTCGATGTCGGCACGGTATTCGGCCCAGGTCGCCTCGTCGGCCACCAAGGTCCCCAGATCGAACAGCGAATCGCCGAACACCGTCTGCGGATCGCAGCCGAGCAGGACCGTCAGCCCGCCCGACAGCGACAGATAACGGTGGTCCGACCCGGTTTCCCAGAACCAGCCGGGGGAGACGGCGGCAAAATCGCGGGAGCGGGCGCGCAGCCCCTCCAACTCGTCCCGAGCCTGGACCAGAGTGGCGTCGGAGCGGGCCAGCGCCGCGGCAGCAGACCCGGCACGAACCGCGCTCCACAGCGCCAGCCCGCTGGCGACGGCCAGCGCGGCGGCGGCAGGCAGATCGATCCTGCCGGAGACGGACAGGGCCAGAAGCGCGCCGATGCCGGTCAGACCGGCCAGGGCGCCGGGAAGCGAGGCGGAGAGACGGGACGGCCCGGACACCGGTTCAGCGGCAGCCGCGGTGCGGCGCGGTCGGTCGGTGTCTGCAACGTCCACAAAGCCTCCGTCGGTCCGGAAGATCGTTCGGCAGTCATGTCACCGAACTGTCCCGTCTTAGAAGGTCAAGCGTTAACAGCAGGTTTAGCACCCAAGCTTTGGCACGGATGCGACAGCCTGAAGCAGGTCCGGCGACCGGCGGGAGATCCGGGATGCGACGATGCCCGTATCATCGGGTTGACTTTGATACCCCGGTGAATTTCGCAAGGAAGGACCCCACCATGCCGCCCGCCACTCCCCCCGCCGCGCCGAAGGCCGACGTGATCACCTGGAGCAACCTGCTGGCCCAGACGGCAGACGGGGTGGAGCGGCGCAGCTTTCCCGGCACCGGCGCGTCGCTGAAGCACATCGTCATCAAGGCCGGGACCGCCGCCCCGCGCCACGCCCACGCGCACGAACAGTTCGTCATCGTCGTGGAAGGCCGCGCCCTGCTGACCTGCGAAGCCGGGCCGGTGGATTTGCGGCCGGGCATGGTCATCCGCTTCGACCCCGAAGCCTGGCACAGCGCCGACTTCATCGAGGACACGGTGCTGATCGAGGTGAACCTGAACCCGGCGGGGTGAGGCCGCCGGGGGGAACGGTGATGATCGCTCAGACGTCGATGTCGATGTCGATCTCGCCGTCGTCTTCCGGGGCGCGGCCGAGCAGCAGGTCGGCGGCGTCGAGGGTCAGCGCCTCCACCTCCTCGTTGCGCTCCTCGTCGGGAAGACGCAGCGCGTGCATCACCTGGGTCGCAAGGTGGATCAGCATGGCGCGGACGCAGTCGTCCTCCGGATACTCCAGCGCAACCACGTCCTTCAGGAAGGCGCCGAGCTGGTCCGGCGTGTTCCAGGGGTGGGTGATGACGGTTTCGAAGCCGCTGGTGCCGAGGAAGACGGAATTCAGCGCGATGGCCTGACGGTTGATGCCATCCACCGCCTCGTCCTGATCCAGCTTGCCCTGCAGGACCTGGTTGAAGGCGTCCAGGCTGAGGTCGATGAACTGGCGGACCAGCAGCCGCACCACGGATTCGTCGGACAGATCGTTGCGGGCCTGCGGCTGGGTCAGCACCGGCAGCGGTTGCAGCAGCGCCGCGATGATCGGCTTTGCGGATTGGGATTCCATCGCGGGCAACTCCTGTCGGGATCAGCCCCGGCGTCTGCGGGGCAAAATGGTCACGGCCCCCGATACTGCCAGAGCTTGACGCAAAACGCAAAAAAGGCCGCCCCCTCTCGGGAGCGGCCCTTTCGGCAAGCCTGACGCGGGGTCAAGCGAGCAGGATCAGCCCACCAGCTCGATGCCGGCGAAGAAGAAGGCGATCTCCTGGGCGGCGGTCTCCGGGGCGTCCGAACCGTGGACCGAATTGGCCTCGATCGACTCGGCGAACTCCTTGCGGATGGTGCCCTCAGCGGCGTTGGCCGGGTTGGTGGCGCCCATGATCTCGCGGTTGCGGGCGATGGCGTTCTCGCCTTCCAGAACCTGCAGGACCACCGGGCCGGAGATCATGAAGGAGACCAGATCGCCGAAGAACGGACGCTCGCGATGCACGCCGTAGAACTGCTCGGCCTGGGCCTTCGACAGCTGGACGCGCTTCTGGGCGATGATGCGCAGGCCGCCGTCTTCGAACTTGGCGTTGATCTTGCCGGTCAGGTTGCGGCGGGTGGCATCGGGCTTGATGATCGAGAGGGTCCGTTCGACGGCCATGGTGGTGACTCCTGCGGGAATGGGGCTTTTCGCCGATTGAAAAACACTGAGGCGCCGCCGGAAGACCGGGGCGCCGGATGGGCCGCTTTATAGAGGCGCTTTCGCGGCGCGGCAAGGCGTTCGTTGGGGGGCGGACATCGCCTGCTTCCTGAAAAAAACGGCCGCGGCGGTATCCCGTCGCGGCCGGAGTCGAGGAGGCAATGCGGAAACGCGGCGTCAGGTCAGGATTTGAGCGCGGCCAGCTTGGCCTGCGCAGCGGCCAGACCGTCCTTGCCGTCCAGCGTGGTGACGCCGGACAGCCAGGTCTTCAGGATGGCGGGGTTCTTCTTCAGCCAGTCGGCCGCCACCGCTTCCGGCTTGCGGCCACCGTTCATGATGCCGTCCATCACCGAATTCTCCATGTCCACAGTGAAGACCAGATTGGACAGGAACTTGCCAACATTCGGACATTCGGCGGCATAGCCCTTGCGCACATTGGTGCTGACGGTGGCGCCGCCGTAATTCGGGCCGAACCAGTCGTCGCCGTCGGCCAGATAGGTGATGTCCATCGTCTTGTTCATCGGGTGCGGCGCCCAGCCCAGGAAGACGATCCACTTCTTGGACCGGGTCGCGCGCTTCACCTCGGCCAGCATGCCGGCCTCGCTGGATTCGACCAGCTTGAAGTCCTTCAGGCCGAACGCCCCTTCCTTCAGCATCTTCTCGATGACGAGGTTGCCGTCGTTGCCGGCCTCGATGCCGTAGATCTTGCCGTCCAGCTTGTCCTTGTACTTCGCCAGATCCTTGAAGCTTTTCAGCCCGGCCTGGGCGGCGTAGGTGGGGACGGCCAGCGTGTATTTGGCACCTTCGAGGTTGACGCGCGTCACCTCGACCGAGCCGTCCTCCAGCACCGGCTTGATGAAGCTTTCCATGGTGGGCATCCAGTTGCCGAGGAACACGTCGAGCGACTTGGTCTTCAGCCCGAGATAGACGACCGGCACCGACGAGATGCTGGTGGTCGGCTGGTAGCCCAGCGCCTCCAGCGTGACCGACGCGAGCGCCGTCGTCGCCGCGATGTCGGTCCAGCCGACGTCGCCGAACCGCACCGACTTGCAGGATGCCGGATCGGCGGCGACCGCCGGCAGGGCGGCAGTCCCGGTTGCCAGCATCAGGCCGACGGCCAGACCACAGAGTTTACCGAATGTCTTGCCCATATCCCTGTTCTCCTTGCTTATGGTTGTCGCTGTCGGCTTGCGGGTCTTACGCCCGCAGTCGTTGTTCCCTCCGGCTCTCCTTCCGAATCATGGCGGCGTCGGCGACGTAATAGGGGACGTCGGCGCGCGGCAGCGCCGGACGGCCGCGCACCGCGTCGGCCAGCTTCTCCGCCATCATGATGGTGGGGGCGTTCAGGTTGCCGGTGACGATGCGCGGCATGATCGAGGCGTCGATCACGCGCAGCCCCTCCAGCCCATGCACCCGGCCCTGCCCGTCCACCACCGCGCCGTCGTCGGTCCCCATCCGGCAGGTGCCGCAGGGGTGATAGGCCGTCTCGGCGTGATGGCGGACGAAGGCGTCGAGATCGGCGTCGGTCATGCAATCGGCGCCGGGGCTGATCTCCTCCCCGCGGTAGGGGGCCAGGGCGCGCTGGCGCATGATGTCGCGGGTGATGCGGATGCCGGCGCGGAACTCCTGCCAGTCCTGCGGATCGGCCATGTAGTTGAACAGGATGCTGGGCGCCTGCCCCGGATCGCGCGACCGGGCATGGACCCGCCCCTTGCTGGGCGAGCGCATGGAGCCGACATGGGCCTGGAAGCCGTGCGCCTCCACCGCGTTGGTGCCGTTGTAGCTGATGGCGACGGGCAGGAAATGGTACTGGATGTTGGGCCAGGGCACGTCGTCGCCGGTGCGGATGAAGCCGCCGGCCTCGAACTGGTTGCTGGCGCCGATGCCGGTGCCCATGAACAGCCATTCGGCGCCGATGGCCGGCTGGTTCCACCATTTCAGCGCGGGATAGAGCGACACCGGCTGGCGGCACTCATACTGGATATACATCTCCAGATGGTCCTGAAGATCGCCGCCGACGCCCGGCAGGTCGACCACCGTCTGCACGCCCAATTCGCGCAGCAGCGGCGATGGACCCACCCCCGACCGCTGCAGGATCGCCGGCGAGGCGATGGCGCCGGCGCACAGCAGCACCTCCCGCCGTGCCCGCGCCGTCACCGGCGTGCCGTTGCGCAGATAGGCGACACCGACGGCGCGGCGTCCGTCGAACAGGATGCGGTCGGTCATCGCGTGGGTGACGATGGTCAGCCCCGGCCGCCCCCGGGCGAGGTCGAGATAGCCGCGGGCCGTGCTGCAGCGCCGCCCCTGCGCCGTCACCGTGCGGTCCATCGGGCCGAAGCCCTCCTGGCGGTAGCCGTTCAGATCGTCGGTGCGGCCATAGCCGGCCTGCGCCCCCGCCTCCACCATCGCCTCGTAGAGCGGGTTGACGCCCGGCTTGGCGGTGGTGACAAAGAGCGGGCCGTCGCCGCCGTGATAGGCGTTGGGGCCGATGTCGCGCGTCTCCGCCTTGCGGAAATAGGGCAGGCAGTCGAGATAGCTCCAGTCCTCAAGACCCGGCAACTCGGACCAGCCGTCATAGTCCAGCGCGTTGCCGCGGATGTAGCACATGCCGTTGATGAGCGAGGAGCCGCCCAGCCCCTTGCCGCGCCCGCACTCCATCCGGCGGTTGTCCATGTGCGGTTCGGGTTCGGTCACATAGGCCCAGTTGTAGCGGCGGCCCTGCAGCGGAAAGGCCAGCGCCGCCGGCATCTGGGTGCGGTAGTCGAGCCGGTGGTCGGGTCCGCCCGCCTCCAGCAGCAGGACGCTGACGCCCGCATCCTCCGTCAGGCGGCAGGCGAGGACGTTGCCGGCCGACCCGGCGCCGACGATGATGTAGTCATACTCGCGCACCGCGGGGGCGATGGAGGACATGGCGGCGCCGTTCTCCGGCGCAGCGGCTCCGGAGGTCGGTGAATTCGACATCGAACACCCCTTCTCTGAAAGGCGGATTTCCGTGACCGGCGGGCTCAGAACACCGACGAATAG
>NZ_CAMLJP010000012.1 GCF_946480385.1 uncultured Azospirillum sp. | reverse complement strand
CGAAACGGTGGGCGCTTTCAACCGAAACGCCTGGGCGAATTCGCCGAAATACGCACTGTAGACGTAGGAGAGGTGCCCCGCGTCCACCAAGGCCAGGCATGCGACGTGTTGGACGAGGAAGTTGAACTCTTCATCAGTCCTTAGGCCGAAGCCGTTCACCGCGATCTTCGCGTGTTCCTCGAAGGCGATGACCTTGGCGGGGTTGGGCTTGCTCCCCACCCTGATTGCGCGACGCAGGGCTGGATGACCGTTCATCTGCACGCCGGTGGAACGCCTGGATCAAGTTGGCCGACACCGCGGTTCCGATGTTCAGCACAGCTTCATGCGACCCTTGACCGCCTGAACACGCTCCTTGACACGCTTCATGCTGTGCGGAAGGGAGTTCTGGACTAGCCGTTAATGCCTAGTGAACCGGTGTGGTTCGCCTCGACCTAGACTCGGTTTCGTACGGGTTCGGTGTGAAGCCAACGGCGAGGTGGGGTATGGTGTTCGAAGCGGGTACCGATACGGCTGTGATCGGAGGGAAGAACGAAGCCCGTCTACCGATCTTCCTGAGGGGCATCAGGGTGCCGCATGAGTGGCTCGGTCTGCCGCATTGCCTTCTTCCAGCCGTCATCGTCGCTGAAACTGGTACAGTTCCCGACGACCTAATCGAGGACGACGGCGCCGTGCTCGGTTGGCGAGTTGGCGACGCAAGGACATCTTGTCCAATACCGCCGCCGGACCTCGATGCGGCTGTGGATGCGATGCGTGCAGGACTTGGCTTGGCCGGTCAGGAGACGCTGTGGCTTGAAGAAGACGAACTCGTATGGCGGCTCTTGGAGTCGTTCCGCAGGCCCGAGTTCTCCTGGGACAATCCGGAGGGGGAAGGGAACTTCTCGGATCTGGAACGTTCAGGTGCCGCTTGGCAGACTCAGTCTTCCCATCCAAGAAGGTGTGCAAGCCCCTGAATGTGTGCAGCCGTTGCAACTCGGCGCATTGAAGCCCGGCTGCTTGGCGTGGCGCCGTCCCAACTGTCGGCGATGAGGTTCCGAACGGCGTCGGATACGATGACGTGCCCTGCTGCGGCGGGATACCTGCTGACGAGCTTGTAGCTCGACTTTCTGAGGACGAGCAATTCTCCCATCGGGTCCGGTATGGACTGGGTCTGCCCTACGGCGAAGCTCGGCGTGAGAGCCTGAACGTGGTCGGATGCCCCGGACGCGTCGAGTTGCTGCCTTTCCTTCAGGGAACTCTGTTGCGCCTTCATTGCCTTAATGACGGCCCTCCAGAGTTCCTCGCTGCCGTCCGGCACCCATCCCCGGCTCCGGTACTTGGCGATCTTGGCCGTGATCTCTTCTTCCATGTCGTCCATGCCGCACCCCGTTGGTCAGGAGGCGGTATCCTTATCGGACGGAGCGAGTATCGACAAGCGAAGGCGCTCCTCAACGGCTATGCCAACATGCGGCGATTTCGGGCGCCCTTAGGGTTCCACCACAAGGGCGGCAACCTGTCGTCGCTGCGGATGGCGGTGCGTAGACAAGGACAGGCAGACCGCTCCCCACGCCGCCCCGGCCCCGCGCCGGTCCAGGATCGAATTCCCAGGAGGTCCGCCGCCGAAAACCTCGCATTATCCGGCGGACCCGCGCGGGAACCTCGCATTGCGCGGCGGCGCGCCTCGGTTTATCTGGCGGACCCTCCAGGCGGAATGCTACCTTCAGCCATGTGGCCGCCCCGGGTTATCCGGCAGCCGACAGACGGTCCGTTAAGCAGAAGATGAGAACAGAGGGCGGAGCCGCAAAAGCTCCGCCCTTTCTGTTTGCACCCGCGGGGTCGTCCCCCTCGGAGTGTTCCTACAGGCTCGTCATACGCAAACGCAGCGCGTTGCCGATGACCGACACCGAACTCAGCGCCATGGCGGCAGCCGCGATGATCGGGCTCAGCGTCCAGCCGAACAGGGGATAGAAGACGCCGGCCGCCACCGGCACCCCGAGCGCGTTGTAGACGAAGGCGAGGAACAGGTTCTGCCGGATGTTGCCCATGGTCGCCCGGCTCAGCAGCCGGGCTCGGGCGATGCCGGCGAGGTCACCCTTCACCAGCGTCACGCCGGCGCTCTGGATCGCCACCTCGGTCCCGGTGCCCATGGCGACGCCGACATCGGCTTCGGCCAGCGCGGGGGCATCGTTGACGCCGTCGCCGGCCATGGCGACCACGCGGCCCTCCGACTTCAGCTTGCGAACGACCTGATGCTTCTGGTCGGGCAGCACCTCGGCCTCGACCTCGTCGATGCCGAGACGGCGCGCCACCGCCTCCGCGGTGGTCCGGTTGTCGCCGGTCAGCATGACGATGCGCACGCCATCGGCGCGCAGCGTTTCCAGGGCATGCGGCGTGCTCGCCTTGATCGGATCGGCCACCGCGATCACGCCGCCGGGCCGGCCATCCACCGCGGCATACAGCGCCGTCGCCCCCTCCCGGCGCAGGTCGTCGGCGCGGGCATCCAGCTCGTCCAGGGCCACGCCGCGGTCCCGCATCATCGCCGCATTGCCGAGCAGCACCTCGCGGCCGCCGACCATTCCAACAACGCCCTTGCCGGTCACCGAGTCGAAGTCGGCGACCTCCTGCAAAGACAGCTCCCGCTCCTTGGCCGAGGCGACGATGGCGGCTGCCAGGGGGTGTTCGCTCAACCGTTCCAGACTGGCCGCCAGGGACAGAAGCTCCGCCTCGTCGATGCCGGCGGCGGGGATGACGGCGGTCACCCGCGGCTTGCCCTCGGTCAGCGTACCGGTCTTGTCCACCACCAGCGTGTCGACCTTCTCGAACCGCTCCAGGCTCGCCGCGTCCTTGATGAGAACGCAGGCCGTCGCGCCCTTTCCCACCCCGACCATGATCGACATCGGCGTCGCCAGCCCCAGCGCGCAGGGGCAGGCGATGATGAGCACCGACACCGCCGCGATCAGCGCGTAGGCGAAGGCAGGGTCCGGTCCCCAGATCATCCAGCCGGCGAAGGCGAGGATGGCGGCCAGGATGACCGCCGGGACGAAGTAGCCGGACACCACATCGGCCATCCGCTGGATGGGGGCGCGCGAGCGCTGCGCCTCGGCCACCATCGTCACGATGCGCGACAGCATGGTGTCGGAGCCGACTTTCTCGGCCCGCATCACCAAGGCGCCGGTCTGGTTCACGGTGCCGCCGATCACCTTGGCGCCGGGCTCCTTCTCGACCGGCATGCTCTCGCCGGTGACCATGGACTCGTCCACGGCGCTGCGCCCCTCGATCACCTCGCCGTCGACCGGCACCCCGTCGCCGGGACGGACGCGCAGCCGGTCGCCGCCGCGGACCCGGTCGAGCGGGACCTCCTCGTCCTCGCCGGACTCCCTGATGCGGCGGGCCGTCTTCGGCGCCAGGTTCAGCAGCGCCCGGATGGCGCCGCCGGTCTGCTCGCGGGCGCGCAGTTCCAGCACCTGGCCGAGCAGCACCAGCACGGTGATGACGGCGGAGGCCTCGTAGTAGACCGCCACCACCCCGTCCATGCCGCGGAAGCTCGCCGGGAACAGGCCGGGCAGGAAGGTCGCGGCCAAGCTGAAGAGGTAGGCGACGCCGACCCCCAGCGCGATCAGGCTGAACATGTTCAGGCTGCGCCGCCGGAACGATTGCCAGCCGCGCTCCAGCAACGGCCAGCCGACCCACAGCACCACCGGGGTCGCCAGAAACAGCTGGATCCAGATGGAGATGCGCGGCGGCACCAGATCATGGACGCCGAGGGCCGGAATGTGGCTGCCCATTTCCAGGACCAGAAGCGGCACGCTGAGCGCGAGGCCGATCCAGAACCGCCGGGTCATGTCGACGAGTTCCGGGTTCGGCCCCTCCTCCAGGCTGGCACCCACCGGTTCCAGAGCCATGCCGCAGATCGGGCAGGTGCCCGGTCCCTCCTGACGGATTTCCGGGTGCATCGGGCAGGTGTAGATGACGCCCTTCTGGGGCGAGGCCTGCCCGGCCTGCTGCGGTGCCGCGGGCTTGGCGTCCGGCTTCAGATAGTGCTCCGGGTCGGCGACGAACTTGTCGTGACAGCGCGCCGAACAGAAGTAGACGCTGTGCCCATCATGCTCCGCGTGGTGCGCGGTCCGCTCCGGGTCGACCATCATGCCGCAGACAGGGTCTTTGACCGTCGTGCGGTCGTCGGGTCCTGCGTGATGATGGTGACCATGATGATCATGTCCCTGCTGATGCCCATGGCCATGGTGCAGGTCGTTCATGTTCGCGTCTCCCTTTGCAGGCCCGAGGGCGATACCCCGGTGTTGCGCGGCACCACCCAGGTTCAAGGTGTGGCGGCGACTGAGGATCCCATGCTCCGCCTTCCAATGACTGGAAGGTCAATCCCGGTTTGCAAGGCGATGTCTTCCCCGTCTCAGTTCTTCAACCGCTCGCTCATGGCGGCGTGGCGGCGACGGATGTCTTCCGGCCAGGAGCTTTTGATGAAGGCGAGAACCGCCCAGATATCGGCGTCGCTCACGCTGCCGCCGAATGCAGGCATGTCGCTGCTGTAGCCGGGCGGGGCGAAGGCCGCGATGCCCTGCCTAGTGATCTTGAAGAGGTCCGCGTCCGGGTGGTGCCACGTATGTCCGGAGGCGTCGTGAGGAGGCGCCGGCAGACGGCCGTCGGGCTTGCGGCTCTGCCAGTTCGGCTGGCCCTCGAGCCGAGCCCCGTGGCACGACGCGCACTGCCCGGCATACACCACCCTTCCTCGGGCGACCTGCGCGGCATCGGTCGGGTCGGCGCCCGCCTTCGGACTGACGAGCATGACCGCGCCAGCCACCGCGACCGCAGCGCCCAAGGTCAAGCCGATGCCGAGTTTCAATGCCATTTTCACGGCCACTTCCCCCGGTGTGTCATGACTGGAACGGCTTCCACGTCTTTCCGCCATCCTGCCTGGTCAGACTGTTCGGAGTGGCATGAGGCGGTGATCCTCATGCCACCCATCCGGTCTCAGTGGCCCGCGTGGCCGACTTCGAAGCGGGCCTGAACCGGCTTCTGGCCGGGCATGGTCAGGGCGGTGACCACTTTCACGCTGTCGTGGGACTCGCCCAGGTTGGCCTTCCCCTTGAGCGCATTGGCGCCTGCCGGTTCCAGCGCGACCTTCTGGGTCTGCTTGTTGGCCAGGATGGTGGCCTCGGCCTTGGCGCCGGTCACGTCGACCGGCTTGTCCGCGCCGTCGGTCACATAGAGGACGACGTCGTTGCCCTGGAGCACGAGCTCGGTGTGGTACGTCCCGGCATCGGTCACCGGGCCGCCGTGCGAGCCGACGCTCGGACCATGCGCGAAGGCCGTGGCCGGGACGCCGAACAGGGTGGCGGCAACGAGGAGGGTCGAAAACTTCACGATAGGCTTTCCTTCTGAATTGGACAGGGTGAATGGGTGGATCAGTAGGCTTCGGCCGGACGCAGCGAGCCGGCTTGGGCATCGACCAGATGCCGGAGCGGCTTTTCGCCGAGCCTCAGGAAGAGGACGGGGGTCAGGACCGTGTCGAGCAGGGTGGCGCTGACCAGACCGCCGAAGATGGTGACGGCGACCGGGTGGAGGATCTCCTTGCCCGGCGCGTCGGCACCGATCATCAGCGGCACCAGGGCGACGCCGGCAGACAGGGCGGTCATCAGCACCGGGGTCAGCCGCTCCTGGCTGCCGCGGATCACCATGGCCTTGCCGAAGCTTTCGCCCTCGTGCAGGACCAGGTTGATGTAATGGCTGACCTTCAGGATGCCGTTGCGCGTGCTGATGCCGGTCAGGGTGATGAAGCCGATCATCGAGGCGACCGACAGCGGCTGTCCGGCGATCCACAGGGCGGCAACGCTGCCGATCAGGGCCAGCGGCACGTTGCCCATGATGATCAGAGTCAGCACCGCGGAACGGTAGCGGCTGTAGAGCACCAGGAAGATCATCGCCAGCGACACCATCGACAGCGCGGCGATGGTCTTGGACGCTTCCTCCTGCGCCTGGAAGGTGCCCTCCAGGCTGGTGAAGTAGCCGGGCGGCAACGACGAGCGGCCGACCACGTCGCGGATGCCCGCGACGATCTGCGCCATGTCGGTCTTGCCATCGCTGTTGCCGAGGATGACGATGCGGCGCTTGCCGTTCTCCCGCAGGATCTGGTTCGGGCCGTCGGTCTCCTCGACACTGGCGAACAGGCTGAGCGGCACCCGGCCCGCCGGGGTCTCGACCAGCAGGTTCGCCAGGCCGCTGGTGGTGCGGTCCTCGTCGGACAGGCGCAGCACCACGTCGAAGCGCCGGGTGCCGTCGACGATCTCCGACACCACCCGCCCGTTGGACAGGCTCTCCAGCGCCTCCGTCGCCATCGCCGGGGTAACGCCGTAGAGGGACGCCCGCTCATAGTCGATCACGACCTGCACCTGCGGGATGCGGACCTGCTTCTCGATCTGGAGGTCGACCAGCCCGGGGATCGCCGTCAGCGTCTGCTGCAGCTGCCCGGCTAGGCTGCGCAGGGTGTCCAGATCCTCGCCATAGACCTTCAGGGCGATCTGGGCGCGGACGCCGGACAGCATGTGGTCGAGCCGATGCGAGATCGGCTGGCCGATGTTGACCGACACCGGCAGCGCCGCCAACCGTGCCCGCACGTCGGCCAGCACCGCGGAGCGGCTGCGGGCGGAGGGTACCAGATCGACGTCGATCTCGCTGGAATGGACACCCTCGGCGTGCTCGTCGAGCTCTGCGCGGCCGGTGCGGCGACCGACCGATGCCACCTCCGGCACCTGCATGATCAGCTTCTCGGCGGCGAGACCGACACGGTTGGACTCGGCCAGGGAAATGCCGGGGTTCAGCACCATGGAGATGGTCAGCGTGCCCTCGTTGAAGGCTGGCAGGAAGGCACGTGGCAGGCTCGGCACCGTGGCCGCGGCGATAACCACGGCGGAGCCTACGACGGCGAAGAGGGTGCCGGGGTTGGCGAGTGCCCAACTCAGCAGCCGGGCGTTGCTGGCTTTCAGCCGCCGCACCAGCCAGCTGTCATGCTCATCGAGCCGCTTCAGCTTGGGAAGCAGGTAGTAGGACAGCACCGGCGTGACGGTGATGGCGGTGAGCAGGCTGGCGAGGATGGAGACGATGTAGGCCACGCCCAGCGGCGCGAACAGCCGCCCCTCGATGCCGGACAGGGCGAACAGCGGCACGAACACCAGGATGATGATGATCGTGGCGTAGACGATGCCGGAGCGCACCTCCTGCGAAGCCGCCGCCACCACCTCCAGAACCGGACGCGGGTTTTCCGCCCGCCGGTTCTCGCCGAGGCGGCGGTAGATGTTCTCCACATCGACGACGGCATCGTCGACCAGTTCGCCGATGGCGATGGCGAGGCCGCCCAGCGTCATCGTGTTGATCGACATGCCGAACGCCTTGAACACCAGCACGGTGATCAGGATCGAGATCGGGATGGCGGTCAGCGAGATCAGCGTCGTGCGGACGTTGAGCAGGAACAGGAACAGGATGACGGCGACGACCACCACCGCCTCCTGCAGCACCGTCATGACATTGTGGATCGAGGTGTCGATGAAGTTGGCCTGCTTGAACAGGATCTCGTTCGCCTTCACCCCCTTCGGCAGGAACTGCGCCAGATCGGCCAGAGCCTTCTCGACCTCGGCCGTCAGTGCCGTCGTGTCGCTGCCCGGCTGCTTCTGGACCGACAGGATGACGGCGGGCTTGCCGTCGACGCCGGCGTCGCCGCGCTTCACACGGGCGGCGAAGTCGACGTCGGCCACCTGGCGCAGATGGATGGGCTGCCCGGCCTTGTAGGCGACCACCAGGGTGCGCAGGTCCTCCAGCCGGGTCGTCCGGCCGATGTTGCGGATCAGGTACTCCTCGCTGTGCTGGTCGATGAAGCCGCCGCCGGTGTTGGCCGAGAACTGCCGGAGCGCCTTCACCAGCTCGTCGGTGGTGATCTCCAGGTCGTGCAGGCGTGCCGGGTCGGGGGCGATGCGGTACTGACGGATCTCCCCGCCGATGGGAATGACCTGGCTGACGCCGGGGATGGCGAGCAGGCGGGGCCGGACCACCCAGTCCGCGAGTTCGCGGACATCCATCGGCCCGACGCCGGTTCCCGGTTCAGCGGACATGGCGAGCAGCATGATCTCGCCCATGATCGAGGAGATCGGCCCCATCTGCGGCCGGACGTTCGGCGGCAACTGCCCCTGGACGATAGCCAGACGCTCGGCCACCTGCTGGCGGTTGCGGTAGATGTCGGTGCCCCAGTCGAACTCGACGAAGACGATGGACAGGCCGACACCGGAGACCGAGCGCACCCGGGTGATGCCCGGCATGCCGTTCATCGAGGTTTCGAGCGGGAAGGTGACCAGTTGCTCGACCTCCTCGGGCGCCAAGCCCTCGGCCTCGGTCATCAGCGTGACGGTGGGCTTGTTCAGATCGGGGAAGACGTCGACCGGCAGTCCCTTGAGGACGAAGGAGCCATAGACGACCAGCAGCACGGCGGCGGCCAGCACGAAGAGGCGGTTGCGCAGGCTGGTGTTGACGAGGACGTTGAACATGGCCGCCTCACCGGACCTGGTTCAGCAGGCCGGCGCCATCGGTGACGATGCGCACCTCGGGCTCGACGCCCGCCAGGACCAGCACCGTGTTGCCATCGACCGGCTGCGTGCGCACCGGCCGGGCGACGAAGCGCTGCGGCGACTCGTGCTGCCAGACGATCGGCTGCCCGCCGGCGCCGCGCACCACGCTGTGGCGCGGCAGGACGATGCCCGATGCGGTGCCCTGCACCTGGGCGACGAGCCGGACCGGCTGGCCGACGCCGAGCCCAGCCGGCGGATTGCTGATCCGGAAGAGCAGCGGGATCGCCTGCTGGCGCAAAGCCACGCTGGAACCGAGGAGTTCCAACGACAGGTGGGTGCCGTCGGCGGTCGTCGCCGTGGCCGCCTTGATGGCATTCGCCACCCGAGGATCGAAGGCAACCGCCTCGACCATCAGCCGCGACGGGTCGACGATCTCGAACAGAACCTGATCGCGGCCCTCGATGACCTGCCCGGCTTTGACGTTGTTGGCGGTGACGACCCCAGCGATGGGCGCGCGCAGGGCCTCCTTGGTGGTCAGGGTCGGCGACAGGGCGGCGCGGCGCTTGCGCAGGCCGTTCAGGTTGGCCTCAGCCTCTTCGATGTCCCGTTGCGGCACGCTGCCTTCCAGCTTCCGCAGGCGCTGGACGCGGGACTCGGCGATGACGAGTTCCTGCTCGACCGTGGCGATCTGCTGCTGGATACCGCTGCGGTCGACCACGTTCACGGCGGGCGAGATGGTTGCCAGGATTTGCCCCGCCTCGACCCGCTGGCCGACATAGGGGAGCCCCTTCTCGCCCGGCTCGATGCGGCCGCTCTGGGTCGCCTGGACGTGACCGCCGCCGTTCGGATCGGCGATGACCTGGCCGATCAGCTGGACCGTCTGCGCCTCCTGCTGCGTCTTCGCGACCGTGGTGCGCACCGACAGCAGGCGCTGTGACGTCTTGGGCACGTACAGACTGCCGTCCGGCAACCTGCGCGGGCTCTCCGAAGCGCCGGTCACCGCCATCGGCGCGGCTGCTGCTCCTGGAGTCTTGTCCTTCGCCTCGTCGCCATGGCTGTGATCCTCGCCGCCATGGGCGAAAGCGGCGCCGCTGGCCAGAAGCAGGCCGAAGCCGATCAGGGCCGCTCCGGCAACCGTGCGCGCCGGGCCTCGCTGGGTCAGCGCCACCGTGGTCAGCACGCCGAGCAGGAAGACCATGACGGCTCCCAGCATCAGGCCCAGGTCATTGCGCACCTGACCGAGGATGGCGGACAGGCCGCGCCCGCCATTGGGCTCGGCAGGCTGGGCCGCTGCTGGGATCTCCAGCGTGCCGATCAGCAGGTCGGCGGCATCGGCCGCCGTCACCGACACGGTCAACTCGTGCGGACCCGGCTTCGTCACCCACGCGGCGTCGAGGCGGTAGACGCCCTCCTCCCCGGAAACGGGAGCGGCGGTCACGGCTTCCCCGTCGGCGGTGACCTCGACGGTCGCGCCGGTCACCGGTTCGTTGGTGGCGAAGCGGTCCAGGGTGACCAGCAGGCTTTTGCCCTGGACGACCGCCACCAGTTCGAAGTCGGACGAGGACGTCTCCATGGCCGGCACCGCGGTGGCGACGACCGGCTTGGGAGCATCGCCATGCTCATGCCCTTCATGGGCCAGGGTCGGAAGGGCGACCGGCGCGGCAAGGCTCGCGGCGATCGAGGCCGCGGCGAGAAGGCGTCGGTGGATCATGGAAGAACTCCGAGAGACTGGTTCAAACGGGCGCGCGCGGCGCCAACCTGGATTTCGGCGGTGGCACGGGCGAGGTCGGCTTCGAAAGCAGCCTCCTGGGCCCGCACGAACTCGACGAGGCTGATCTCGCCACCTTTTCTCGCCCGCTCGACGATGGACAGGCGCCCCTTGAGCGCGGCGGCGCGGTCGCGGGCGATGGTAAGGCGTTCGGTGGCGGCCTGATGGGCGAGACGGGCCTGCCGCATTTCGGTCTCGACCGTGCGCTCCGCGTTGGCCTGCTCCGCCTCGGAACGGACGAGTTCAGTGGAGGCTTCGGCCCGCTTCGGGGCATTGACCGCGTCCACCGAGAACGGGATGCGCACCGAGAGTCCGACGATGGTGTCGAAGCGCTCCCCGCGAACATCCCGCTCCTTGCGGGCCAGGACGCCGACCTCCGGGCTATCGCGGGTGGTGAGGTCAACCAGTTGCTTCTGCGCCTGGGCCGACCGGACACCCAGGCGGGCCGCCTGGAGCACCGGGTGCTGGTCGAGCGGTTGCTCGCCGATCAGCGGCTCGGGCATGGCTTTGGGGACCAGGGCGCCGGTCAGGGTGCGGAACGCCTGCCGGGCCTCCTCCAGGGTCAGTTCCTCGTCCCGGACCTCCGCAGCCACGGCAAGGGCCTCCCCACGCGCCAGCTGGTGGTCGGCCTCGGAGATTTCCCCGGCTTTGGAACTGCGCCGCGTGTCCGCTTCCAGACGGCGCGCCACCGCGAGACGCTGACGGGCGAGGTCGACGCGCCGCTCAAGGAGCGCGATCTGCCACAGGGCCGTCCGGACCTCTCCGGCGACCGCCAACTGGAGCGCCGCGATCTCCGCGTCGGTGCGCGCCAACAGCGCGTCGGCGGCACGGACGGTCGCCGTGCCCTGGCCGGGCAGCCAGAGCGGAACGCCGACTTCGGCCTCATACTCGCGCCGCCCGACATTGCGGCCCACCACATCGGTGATGTGCCGCAGGGTGACGGCCGGAGCGGCCGGAACCAGCGACTCCCCGGCGCCGCGTTGGGCCACCGCCTGTCCCCGCTTGGCCTCCAGAGATCGGATCTCCGGATTGAGCCGCCACGCCCCCTCCACGGCATCGCGCAGGGTCTGTGCCACGGCCGGAGGTGCCAGCAGGCAGACGGTAACCGCGGCTGCCGCCGCCTGCTTCATACGCTTGGATCCGAACTCACGCACCAAACGACCCTCCCACCCTGGGGCGGTTCGGCCCATGCCCAGCAAGGTGCGGGACCCATCCCGGCGTGACCGCGGCATACCGCTCGTAGGCGGTGCCGAAGACGCGGAGGGCTTCACGCTCCTCGGAGTGCGCCAATCGGACATACATCCAGACGAGCAACGGGAACATCACCAGCGTCAGGATGGTCGGCCACTGGAGCAGGAAGCCGAACAGGATGACGATGAAGGCGACATATTGCGGGTGCCGGATGTAGGCGTAGGCGCCCGTGGTTGCGAGCCGGTGCTCGCGCTGGGCGGCGTGAAGCACCTTCCAGGCCGCCGAGAGCAGGACGAAGCCACCGAGGATCAGCAGGTTGCTGAGGATGTGCAGCACGCTGAAGTGTGGGTTGCCCGACAGGCCGAGGACGGTCGACCACAGGTGACCGGCGTCGTGCGACATCAGGTCGAGGCCGGGGTAGCGGGTCTGAAGCCAACCCGAGAGCAGGTAGATGGTCAGCGGAACACCGTACATCTCGGTGAACAGCGCCACGATGAAGGCGCTGAACGCCCCGAAGGAGCGCCAATCCCGCGGCGACTGCGGCTTGGCGAAGCTGTAAGCGAAGATGATGAAGATCGCGGAGTTGAGGATGACCAGCATCCACAGTCCGTAGCCTGAGGCCTCGTGCGTCATGGCGAGCCTCCCTTGCCGGAGCCGTCGGCATCGTCGCCACCATGGCCGCCGTGGCCGCCGTGGCCGCCATGCATGAAGAGATGCATCAGCGGGCAGAGGAGCAGCAGCACCAAGGGCAGCGCGTCGAGCACGTGGGTGACGTGATAGAGCGACAGGTACACCGCCCCGACGGCGAGGGCGCCAAGGCAGGCCAGTCCCGTCCAGGTCCGGTACCAGGGCAGGCGTGCCTGCGGTTCCGGCTTGTGGGTCTCGGGGGTGTGATGGGTGTGTTCGTGCGTCATGGCCGCCTCCTCACATCATGCCCATCGGGCCGGCGAACAGCTGGTCGGCGACCTTTTTCTGTTCGTCGGTCAGCGCGGCGTAGAGCGGCTTGGCGGCGGCCTCGAGGGCCTTCACGGCGTCGAGCCGGGTGACAAGGACCTTCTGCTGAGCGGCCAGCCGGTCCGGCCACGCGGACGGCATGCCGCCCTTGGTCATCTGCTCGTGCATCGCCTGATGGGCCTTGGCGTTCGACCGCAGGGTGTCAGCGAAGGCGTTCCACTGCGGCGCCTGGGCGTCGGTGATCTTGAGTTCCGCCTTCAGGAAAGCGATGCGGCCCTCGACGTGCTCGAACGGCAGGCCCATGGCGCCCATAGCGCTCATGCCACCCTGCTGGCCCATCATCATCTGGCGCATCATGGGCATCATCTGCACCATCATGCCGGGTCCCATCATGCCCGGTTGGCCACTCTGCTGGCCCATCATGCCGCCCATCATCGAGCGCATCTGGTCCATGTTCATCATCATCCCGGACCCCATCATGCCGGGTTGGCCGCCCTGCGCCTGGGTGCCTTGCTGGCCCATCGTGCCTTGCCCGGTCATGGGCGCAGTGCCAGGCATGGCGGGCTGGGTGCCCTGGGACGGCTGGACAGCCGTCGGGGCCGGAGCCGGCTGGATCTGGGTGGTCGTGGCGCCGCCGGGGTGGTGGGCCTGGTGGTCCTGGCCCTGGTCCGGAGTGGTGACGGTCTGGGCCTGGGCAGACGCCATCATGGCGACGAGCGCAAAGGCCGGGAGCATGGTGCGGGTGAAAGACGACATGGCGTCCTCCGTCTGATCATCTGGTTCGAGCCATCCCGGTCGGCCTCCATGCGGGAGCGCCGGGGACACAAAGGCCGAGCGCACGACATCCGGCGACATCCTTCGCTGAGCCGAAGCTCACGCTGGACGCGGACAGACTAGTGGCGTCAGAGGATCAGAGAGGGGGACGAAGTGCGGGGGCGCTGCCGATGCCTTCGGGCGTCGCCAGGGCAAGCAGATGGTCTGCCCGGTTGAGGGCCGGAATGAAGGCTGCGACGGCACCGACCGGGAGACCGCCATGCATGGTTGCACACTGGGCGACGCTGCAGCAGGCATCGTCACCGAGCACACCGAGATCCTTGCAGGGGTCCTGCTTGTGCTCATGGTCCGCCACGGCGGCGACATCATCGTCGTGCGTGTCGACCAGGGCATGTTCATGAGGCGCTGGGGAATGCTGGTGAGGCAGCAGGCTGGCATGGCTCGGCACGGCATAGACGAGCAGCGTGGCCAGCATCAGCAGGCTCACCACCACCCTCCTCACCGTCGACCAAGTCCCACGCCACATGGCGATTGCCTTCCTTGCCCAAGGTCGGGTGGCACCTTGCGTGCCCACCGGCCCCTCCGCCAAAGGTAATACCATTCCCTGGTCCCCGCAACAGTACCATCGTCTCGACGACCGCCCCTGTCAGGGTCCCGGAAGAGTACGGCGGACTGTCACTCCGCTTCCATCACCGATTCAGACCATCAAGGCAAGCATCGACCCTCCAGCAATGGGAAGGTCAATACGAAAAGCGTTGGGTGGCAACGCCGATTGATCAAACCCGTCGGTTGACAGACATCAATTCCCGCACCGCCATCGGGGGCTATGGTGTGCTCCCCTGGATGGACCAGGGGCGTTTGAAGCGACGGCTGGCATGAAGCGGTTGGGCCACATCTTCGCCATTCTGGCGTTCGCCTTTGCGCTCCTGATGGGGGCGGCGGGCGGAGCCATGGCAAATATGGGGGCGCATGTGGACACGCCGGCCGGCTCAATGGGCCATCACGGCTCACATCACGCCCCGTCGCCCCCGTCCCAGAGCGACCACCACAAGGCCGCCCTCGCCGTCGCGGCGACCTGCTGCCCGGCGGCAGAGGCTCCGGCCCGGCACAGCGTCAGCATTCCGGTGACCATGGTCGAAACGTCCTGGCACCCGCGGGCCGGCTTCGTTCCCAACGCCCGGGACATCACCCCGGACACGCCTCCTCCGAAGACCAGCCTCTGATCGGCCGCGCGCTCTGACGCCTGTGTCGGACGCCCGGCCATGCGCCGCCTGACCGGCGGCGTGCGCGAGCGATTCCGACCACGCGATCAGAGGACTCTCATCATGTCCGAGAGGCATTTCACAACCCGCCGCGGCTTCATCGCCGCGCTGGGCTTCGGCGCCGTCTCCCTGTACGGCGCCTGGGCGGCCTATGGCGCCGCCCCGCTTCCCTTCGGCGGACACACCGGACACAACAAGGACGCCGCTCCGGAAGCCGGCGCGCACGGCCATGGCGGCCACGGCGCAGCCGAGGGCATGGCGCCCGAGGAGTTCCGCTTCGAGCACGACTTCTTCGTCCAGAAATACGCGCAGAAGGACGGCAGCGTGAACCCGCACGCTGATGCGGACGCCCATGGCGGCGACGCACACGGCGGCCATAGTCATGCCGATGCCGGACACGACCATGCTGCGGAGATGGCGTACGCCGAACCGGTCGACGTCTACCTGATGGCGCAGAAATTCGCCTACAGCCCGGACGTCCTCCGGCTCAGGGTCGGTCAAGCCTACCGGTTCCGCATGATGGCGGACGACATCACGCATGGCGCGTCGATCCAACTGGGGACTGCCAGCCGCATCATCCGCCTGCGCCCGAACCTCGTCACCGAGCAGACGATCACCTTCACCAAGCCGGGCGAGTACCTCGTGTACTGCACCGTCTACTGCGGTCAGGCGCATGACGCCATGCACGGCCGCATCGTCGTCGGCTGAGCCGGGAGGACACACAGCATGGATACCCTTTCGACCTCCTTCGCCCCGGCCGACGCGGCCCCGCGCCTTGTGACGTCGCGCCTGACCACGCGGGTCGCCTCCCTGCCGTCGGCCGACAAGACCCTCCTCACGCTGCTGTTCGGCGCCGCTCTGCTGGCGCTCGTGCTCGGCCTGGTTGGCGGCTTCGTGACCGCGCTCGCCCGCGCCGGGGCGCTTGCCTTCTTTCCGGATGACGCCTACCGCATCCTGACCCTGCACGGCGTGTCCGTGTTCTTCTACTGGCTCTACCTGATCCAGGCAGCCCTGCTGCTGGTGCTGGCGGCGGCCGAGAACGGCCGAGGCCTCTCGCTGCGCCCGTTGGCATGGCTCGGTGCCGCCCTGATGCTGGCAGGCTTCGGCGTCAGCGAGTGGATCTCCGCCACCGGCACACCGCTGCTCTACGACGGCAGCCCCGAACTGGCCGCGGACGACCCGCGCTCCGTCGGGGTCTTCGCACTCGGCTACCTGCTGCTCTCGGCAGGTCTGGTGGCGTCCGCCGTCAGCGGCATCGCCACCGTGCTGCAGCCCCGGTTACGCGGCGAGGCCGACGCGTTCACCTCCATCGGCTTCGCCCTGTTCGCCTGGGCCGGCTTTCTGGTGGTCAGCGCGATCGCAGCAACCAACGCCTTCCTGCCCGGCCTGCTGTGGGCGCTCGGCACAGGACCGTTCCCAGCCGACCACGGCACCGAATGGCACATCCTGTTCCACAACCTGCATTACCTGCCGCTGATGGCCACCGTGCTGGTGTGGTACGTGCTGAGCGAACACCTGACCGGGGTGAAATCCATCCACGGCGCCCGCCTGTCGAAGATCGTCTTCGCCGCCTATCTGGTCTTCGTTCCGCCGACCAGCCTCTACCACATGTTCCTGGAGCCGAACCTGTCGGAGAGCGTCCGGGTCGTCGGTTCGCTGCTGTCGCTGTTCGTCTCGGTCCCGACCCTGGCGGCCTTCGCCATCATCGTTTCCTCGCTGGAAGCCAGCGCCCGGGCACGCGGCGCCACCGGCTTCTTCGGCTGGATGCGGGGGCTGCCCTGGCGCAACCCGGCGATGGCGAACATGGGCTGGGCGGTGGTGAACATGATGCTGGGCATCACCTTCGCCTTCGTCCTGATCCAGGAGAAGCTGGCGCCGATGCTGTCGGACACCTTCTTCGTGCCCGGCTATTTCCATTTCTTCGCGGTCGGCGTGCTGACCCAGACCTTCCTGGCCGCGCTGATGGTGATCCTGCCGGCGCTTGGCGGAGGCAGCCTGTGGCGCCCGGAGCTGCTGCGGCGCATGCCGGCTTTCGTGACCGTCGGTTTGTTCATCTTCGGCGCGGCGGGCATCACCGCCGGATTCATGGGGGTGCCGCGCCGGGTCTTCGACGTCGGCTACGGCGGTATGGCTCCGGCGGCATGGCCGGTGCTGATGGCCCTGGTCGGCGTCGGCGCCACGATCTTCGCCATCGCCCTCTCGGTCAGCGTCTACGGCGTTGCCCGCACGCTGCTGTCGCTGCGCCCGTCGGTCGAGCCGGCGCCGGTGGTCGATTGGCGGACCGGGTCGCGCGGCGTCGGCGCGGTTCCGGCCTGGACCGGGCCGCTGTCGGTCGCCGCGCTGGTCGCCGCCATGTACGTCTTCACCATCGTCGCGTTCCAGCTGATCCAGTCGCTGCCGATCATCGCCATCGGCGGCGGGCACGGCCACTGAGCGCAGGAGACCCGTTATGAAACTGAACGAAGAGCTCTGGCTCGTTGTCGTCATCGCCGCCGTGTGGGCGGCGCTCGCCGCCGTCTACGCCCTGGTGCCGAGCCTTGGGATGCCCGGCTATGTCCGGGTCTGGGGCGGCGGCGCGGTTCTGTTCCTGGGGCTCGCCGGCGTGCTGGCCGCCGTCGGGCGGAAGGCGCACCGGGGCTGAGCCGCCGCAGGACGGTGCGACGGGGGCGCGAGCATCGCTCCGCCCCCGTGGCACCCTATGTCACTTCCTGATGCCGAGGATGGTTTCGGCCTGGGCGAGCGTCGCCTCCGACTCGGCATGCTTGCCCTGCTTGTGCAGCGTCTCGCCGTCGGCCCTGAGCTTCTTCACCTGCGTCATCTGGTCAGCGCTCAGCTTCGGGTTGGCCGCCAGGGCCTGGTCGATGGCGGCCATGTGTTTGGGGCAGCTGTTGGCAAGGGCCGGACCGGTCAGAGCGACGGCGAAGACGGCTGCCAAAGCGACGTTCCTGAGCATGGTGTTCCTCCCGTTTTGCAGCCCGCGGGAGCGTGGGCTGCTCGATGGACGCCGGGACGGCGCCCAGTATTCCAACATGGGGTATTCCAACACGGGCGGTCCCGCTCGGCGATTGGGCAACGGTACGGCGGCACGCGTCCACTCGGCGGTCGGACACATCACCCCCGAACAGGCCGAGCTAAGATCTGCGTGCCCCCGTCTCCACCGAAACGGGCCAAGATCAGTTCGCACCGAGGGGTGCGGATGGGCGCTCTCCTTTGCGTTGGCGGTTCGCCGACGGCGCGGTTGCCGGGATCACCCGCAATCCCGGAAGCTGGGCGGTATTGCCCTCAGCCGAAAGGAGAATGCCGATGCCGCCGATCGAAAGAGCCCGCCGGCTGAGCCGGTCCCTGCAGGCCCGCTTCCGCATCGACCTGTTCTCCGCCCTCGTGGAGCGCGAGTTCGAACGGCGGTTGGCCGACGCCATCCTGGAGGCTGAACGCGACGCCTACCGGCGCGGGCGCGAAGAGGCGCAGGCCGGGTCGAATGCCGGCGCTGTCAGTCCATCTCCGCGGCCGGAAGCGGCGGCGCGTCCGGGCGGCCCGCCCATGACCATGTAAGGCCCGCACGCTCGGCACAGGCATAGTGCCAGGGGTTCTGGTGGCCATGTCCGGCCCAATGCGGGTCTCCGGCACGGATTGGCCGGCCGCAGCCACAGCACAGATGTCCGCTGCGGCTGGCACGGCCACCGTGGCCGCGTGCTTCGCCGGTCTTGCCCGATTTCGGCTTCGGTTCCCAGCCAAGCGAGGCAGGATGGCGGCCGTACAGCGCCATGATGGTTCCCCCAGTTCGTCCGGATTGCGCCAATTACCGGATGATCCCCCGATCCCGGTCCGGCAGCGTCGATAATGACACAGTCGATAACGATTCCGCCGTGACGGTGCGAGAATGCCGCCGCGCGCCTTCAAAGCCAACGGCAAGGATGGGCAGGATCCTCTCCGAAATCGTTGAGCCGCCACCTGACAAACCCTTCACAACCCTTCCCGCCGAGGCACCGCAGGGCAGAGAACACACAATAATCACCGGAGTTATCCGCAAGGTCCACATGATTGCGTTTCCGGACTGTCGGGGACATCGCGACATCCATCTTTTGGTCTGTTTCCGGTCACATCGATGTTCATATCTGGTTAACCGTCCGGGACTAGCGTCCGCCGCCTTCGCTGCACTGCGGCATGTTTTTCATGCGAAGGCACTCCATGACGGTATTTCTGCTCGATTATCTTCCGACCCTCTCGACCCTTCCCACCACGATCTCGCCGGTTGCCATGACCGGCATTGCCGGGCTGTCTGCCGCCACCCTGTCGACGCTTCTGGGCGGCCGGCGGGCGATCCTGCTGGCGCAGGCGACGGCCTCCTCTCTGTTCCTGCTCCATTTCCTGCTGCTGGGCGCCTGGACAGGCATGCTGATGTGCGGGCTGGGGCTGATCCAGATGGCGGTGCGCGTCCAACGGCAGCCGTCCCGGACGCTCGGCCTGCTCTATAGGCTGACGGTGCCGGCGGCGCTCGCCGTGGCGGTGCTGAGCTGGCAGGGGCCGATGTCGGCGCTGTCGGTCACCGGCTTCCTGCTGGCGACGCTCGGCCGCTGGCAGAGCGCGGTCGGACGGATGCGGGTGTTCTTCGTCATGGCGACTTTGGTCGGGGCTGGGCACAACCTGCTGGCGGAATCGGTCTTCGGACTGGTGTCGGACGCGATGGGGCTCTGTGGTCATTGCGTCGGCTTGTGGCGGGCCGGCATGTTCCGCGGCCCGATCCGCCGCCGATCGCCCGCCGCGCGCGGCCTTTCCGAAGCGTCGGCGTAAGGGTGCGGCGCCCCGCGTCAGGCCCGTCGCACTCGGAGTGCCACCGGTGGCAGGGTGGAACATTCGGGCCTGCCGCCGGGTTGTGGCAGCGTAGGGGACGCATGGGAGGGCCTGCCGCCATGGAAAAAGACGAGATCGTCGATACGCTCAATGACCTGATCCGCATCGT
Organism: uncultured Azospirillum sp.; assembly: GCF_946480385.1. Next base: position 53,580 of record NZ_CAMLJP010000012.1, on the reverse strand, counting down.
CGAGGACAGCCACGAGGGCTACCGGCAGGCCGCGGAATCCGCCCAGGACGAGGATCTGAAGGCTCTGTTCAACGATCTCGCCGCCCAGCGCGGCGCCATCGTGCGCGAGATTCAGCGGCTGGTCGCCGAACAGGGCGGTGCGCCGGATATGGGCGGCACCATGCTGGGCGGTGCCCACCGCTTCTTCCTGGAACTGAAATCCGCCGTGCTCGGCCATGACCGCGCCACCATCATCCAGGAGGTCGAGCGCGGCGAGAGCGAATGCCTGCGCCGTTTCGAGGAAGCGATGGCGAAAGAGCTTCCCCTGCCCATCACCGCGGTGATCGCCCAGCATCTGGACCGCATCCGCGTCGACCGTGACCGCATGGCCGCCTTGCGCGGGGTGGTGGCATGATGGTGCGTCGCAGCATTGCGGGTGTGGGAAAGCGGGCGTAGGCTTTCATCGGTGGCTGCAACGCATTGATACGGCTGCAGGGTCGTATCGCAGTCCCCGCCGATTACCGGCTCCGATCATCCGGCCCCGATTACCCAACCCCGGCGGCCGGATGTCCACTCCATCTGGACATGGATTGATGAACAGCAACAAATCGAAGAATGCAGACCCGGTCAGCAACGATCTGGTGACGAAGGGCGCTTTCGCCCTGTACCGCGCCGAAAATGCCCACCGCGTGTCCGAGTTCAAGAAGTCCCAGAACGCCGAGGCGGCCATCGCCGCCGATTTCGACGCCTACCGCACCCGTTATCTGCGGAAGTTCAAGGACATCTTCGACAGCCTGTCCGAACAGGGCTTGACCGTCACCCGCGCGGTCTGACCCCTCCCGAGAACCGGGACCTGTGGGGCCGGGGCGGCACTGAAACGAATGGGAAAGCCGCGGGGCCGCCGCTATACTGCGCGGCATGGCCCGTATGCTGTTCCTCCGCGACATCGACGCCGACGTGCAACTGCGCTGCCGCGCCTGCGGACATGGCGGTGTGCTGCCCCGTGCCATGCTGGAACGGCGCTTCGGCCCCAATTACCCGGTGCTGTCGATCGCGCCGCATTACCGCTGCTCGCGCTGCGACTCCCGCGACATCGAAAGCCGGCCGATCCTGGCCGAACCCCCGGCTGCCAACCTCTCTACCGCCGGCAATGACGAGCCGTCCTTCGATGCGCCGCTGGCGGCACTGAACGGTCTGCTCGCCTCGTTGCGCGGTGGTGACGGCGGCCGGGACAGGACGGCCGATGCGGAGGAGCCGCCCCCTCCTCCGGCGCCTGTTCGCGGCAAGCCGGTGTCGGAGCTTCCGCTGTCCGACCATGTGGACGACGGTCCGGCGGAGGATGGCGCAGCTCCGCTGTGGGAACCCGTTTCGCTCGCGGACATGGCGGCGCGCCTGGACCGCCAGTCGCCGCCCGACGGTTGGCCCAACGATTGGGATGACGACCCGGCGACGGGCGATGCCCGGACTGCCGCCAACGACGAGCGGCCGGAGCCCGCCCGCGACGAGGTCGCCGACGCCGGTGCCCCGGACGGCGCCGATCCTGAGGCCGATCCTGAGGATGATGGCGACGAGACGCTGATGGCGATGCGCCGGCTGCTGGCGCAGGCCTATGGCTCCGACGACGATGAGGACGACCCTGCGCCTGAGGCCCGGGCCGGCGGTCGGCCGGACCCGCTTAAGGACGAACAGGGCGAGGAGGACCAGGGCGAGGACGAGCCTCCGGTCTTCTCGCACAAGGTCCTGGTGCGCCGGGATTTCGAGGACGACGGCGCGGACGCGGGGGCCGATCCCTGGCAACTGGAGTCCGGGGACGACGGCCAGGAGGATGAATTCGAAGACGACGGTCCCGACGGCGAGGAGCCGTCGGAAGAGGAAATCCTGTCCTTCGCCATCCGCGACCCGGAAAAGCCCGTCCCGGCTTCCGCCAACCGTCCGGCGAAGCCCGTGCCGCCGCCTGCCGAGCCGCTCGACTTCGACCAGCACCGCGCCGAACGCCGGGCCCAGCGCCCGCCCCCGCCGCCGGAGGATGAGGAAGGCTTCGATCGGACTCTCGCCGCCCTGCGCTCCATGATCGAGGACGCGGCGAACGAGCCGGCGGAGGAAGAAGAGGACGCCGCCCCGCCGCCCGCCAAGGGTCTGCGCAACGCCGGCAGGGCAGTCGACAAGCCTGCCCGTCGCGAGGACGCGGATGATCCGGCGCCCGACCGGAGTGGGGATGACTGGTCGGTGCCCACCGGCTGGGGCGATCCCGATCCGGCGCCGGAGGCTGCTGCCCCGGAAGAGGAAAAGGACCCGGAACCGGCACCCGTCAGCCGCCGCTCCGCCCAGGAGCGCGAGATCGAGGAGGCGATGAAGGCCCTGCGCGGGCTGATCGAGGACGAGGTGCAGCCGGATCCTCCGCCGCCTCCGTCACCGCCGAAATCCCGCGCCGCCAAGCCGCGCCCATCGGTGCGCAGCGGACCGGCCGCGCCAGCCGCCCAGTCGCCGGGAGGTCAGCCGCCGGACGGTCAGCCGCAGACGGCAAAGCCCGCCCCCCCGGACACCAAGCCCGCCGGCGAACCGACTCCGCTCAGCAAGACCATCGCCGCGCTGCGCGGCATGCTGGAACTGGACGGCCGCCGCAAGCGCTGATGCGCCGCCCGGCCGCCTGCGTCCGGTTCACTTGCGCAGCCGCTTTTCCTGCATGATTTCCAGCTGCAGCTGCTGGATTTCGGTCAGACGCTGCCATTGGCGCTGGATCAGATAGTCCATCTTCTCGTGCAGGTGCCGGATTTCCAGCTCTGCCTTCAGGTTGACGCGATAGTCGTTTTCGGAGCGTAGCCGGTCCTTCGCCTCCTGCCGCTTCTGGCTCATCATGATGACCGGCGCCTGGATGGCGGCCAGACAGGACAGCAGCAGGTTCAGCAGGATGAAGGGGTAGGGATCGAAGGCCTTGGTGTCGCCTTCCAGGATGTTGATGAGCATCCACACGCACAGGACAACGGCGAAGGAGATCAGGAAGGCCCAACTGCCGCCGAAGCTGGCGAGACCGTCCGACAGACGTTCGCCCAGCGTGCGGTGGTCGTCGTATTCTTCCTCCGGGTTCTCGGCCAGCGTCTCGTGGCGGGCGAGGCTTTCGGCGACCTCGCGGTCCAGTTCGCTGAGTTCGCCATGCTCCTCCTTCAGCAGCTCGGCGACATAGAGCGAGCGGTAGCGCGCCAGCTCCTGCCGGCTGATCTGTGCGTCCGGTTCCAGATGCGGGTGGTCGTGGCGGATGCGGTCGGCCAGGCTGGGGCGTAGCGCGTCCAGCGCGATCAGGTCGCGCTTCGGCCGGCGCTTGCCGCTGATGGCGCAGGGCTGGCGCTTGGACGACAGCGGGCCGCCGGCGTCCTCCGGATCGGCTGACGGAAAGGTCGGTTCCGCGGAGTCGTCACCATCCTGCGGTGGAATCTGATGATCGGACATGACCTCGCCCTCCCTGGCATGCGCGCTGCGGCGCGGGCGACTTTATGCCCGATCATTTTGACAAGCCGGTTAAATCACCGACAGACAAATGCGGCAGGTAAGGATGGAATCGCCTTGCAAAGGCTGAACCTTGGCCATCCTGCCGCCGGACCCCGCCGCCGCCGGGCCGGTTTCGGATGAATTTCCGTTCATCTCGGCCGCCGCAACGGAAAAGGGGCCGCCTTGCGGCAGCCCCTATCCTTACCTGCTGACAGGCTTTCTGCCGGCGGCTTGCGCCGGTCAGCCGATGCGCCAGACGTCCGGGCTGTTCTCCAGCCGCTTCAGGACGGCGAGGCGCTGCTGCTCGATCTCCTCGGGCAGGCGGTCGCCGAAGCGGTTGAACAGCTCCTCCTGGTCCTTCGCCTCGGCCTCGGCCTCCTTGCGGTCGATGTCCATGATCTTGGCGAACTTGTCGGCCGGGAAGTTCAGGCCGGACCAGTTCAGATCCTGGTAGCGCGGGGAATAGCCGAAGGGCGATTCCGCCACGTCGGTGGCACGGCCGCGGACGCGGTCGACGATCCACTTCAGCACGCGCATGTTGTCGCCGAAGCCCGGCCAGACGAACTTGCCGTTCTCGTCCTTGCGGAACCAGTTGACGCGGTAGATGCGCGGCAGGCTTTCGACCTTGCCTTCCATCGACAGCCAGTGGTTCCAGTAGTCGGCCATGTTGTAGCCGCAGAAGGGCAGCATGGCGAACGGGTCGCGGCGGATGGCGGCCTGGCCGACGGCGGCGGCGGTGGCTTCCGAGCCCATGGTCGCGGCCCAATAGACGCCTTCGCGCCAGTTGTAGGCCTCGAACACCAGCGGGAAGGTCTTCGACAGGCGGCCGCCGAAGATGAAGGCGCTGATCGGAACGCCGGCCGGATCCTCCCAGGCCGGGTCGATCGACGGGCACTGAGCGGCAGGCGCGGTGAAGCGGCTGTTCGGGTGGGCGGCTACGCGGCCGCAGCCCGGCGTCCAGTCCTTGCCCTGCCAGTCGATCAGGTGGGCCGGCGCCTCGTCGGTCAGGCCTTCCCACCAGACATCGCCATCGTCGGTCAGCGCGACGTTGGTGAAGATGACGTTGTGGTCCAGCGTCTTCAGCGCGTTCGGGTTCGACTTCACGCTGGTGCCGGGGGCGACGCCGAAGAAGCCGGCCTCCGGGTTGATGGCGCGCAGCGTGCCGTCGGGCTGCGGCTTGATCCAGGCAATGTCGTCACCGATGGTGCGGACCTTCCAGCCCTCGAACTCCTTCGGCGGGACCAGCATGGCGAAGTTGGTCTTGCCGCAGGCCGACGGGAAGGCGGCGCCGACATAGGTCTTCTCGCCGGTCGGGCTTTCCACGCCCAGGATCAGCATGTGCTCGGCCAGCCAGCCCTGCTCGCGGCCCATAGAGGACGCGATGCGCAGCGCGAAGCACTTCTTGCCCAGCAGCGCGTTGCCGCCATAGCCGGAGCCGTAGGAGACGATGCGGTGCTCCTCCGGGAAATGGACGATGTACTTGTTGTCGGCGTTGCAGGGCCAGGCGACGTCCTGCTGGCCGGGCTCCAGCGGGGCGCCGATGGAATGCAGGCAGGGGACGAAATCGCCGTCGCCCAGGATGTCCAGCACCTTCTGGCCCATGCGGGTCATCAGGCGCATGTTGACCGCGACATAGGGGCTGTCGGAGATCTGCACGCCGATGTGCGCGATGTCAGAGCCCAGCGGACCCATGCTGAACGGCACCACATACATGGTGCGGCCACGCATGCAGCCCTCGAACAGGCCGTCCAACTTGGCCTTCATCTCGGCCGGGTCCATCCAGTTGTTGGTCGGACCGGCTTCCTCGCGCGTCTTGGAACAGATGTAGGTGCTGTCCTCGACACGGGCGACGTCGCCCGGATCGGAGCGGCAGAGGAAGGAGTTCCGGCGCTTGGCCTCGTTCAGGCGGATGAAGGTGCCCGCTTCCACCATCTCGTTGCAGAGACGGTCATATTCCTCCTGCGACCCGTCGCACCAGTGAACGCGCTCCGGCTTGCATTTCAGCGCGATCTCCTCGACCCAGGCCAGGAGCTTCTTGTTCCGCGTCCGCGTATGTCCAGTCATATCGTCCCTCTCGAAGGCTGGGCCGGTACCGCCGCGTCGGGCATGCCCCTCGCCGGGGGTGCCGCGGCCGGTCCGGCCGTTCTTTCGTCCGTTGTCGTGTCGTCAGATGGACGGCGGCCGCCGCATCAGCGGGGTGCCGGTCCGAAGAGGCGGCCGGGCTGAAACCCCGCCGCGATGCGCTGCACCGGCAGGGTGCGGCGACGATACGGTGCAAAAGGCGGTCCTGAGGCGACAGGTCTGGGGGCCAATGGCCCGGACGGGAAACGGGGCGATCCGTTATGGTCCACTGAAGTGTTCTCCTGGTTGCGCGTGTCCGCGCGCCGCGTTCTTGTTTTTGGTGCGGCGCCCGGTGGTGTCGAAGCGACCTCTCGGCTGGTCGTTCAGGCTGACGGTTGGCTTCTCGTCTCTCTCGTTATTGTTTTTCGTTCCGACCGTTTTTCTTGTTCTTACCGGCGGGCACCGTCAGGCACCCTCGTCGCCGGCTGTTTCGGTTCCAGCCTTTTCGGTCCCGGATGTCGATCCTCCGGGTTGTCCGGACCCGTCCTGCGGCCGGATCAGCGTGTCCAGCATCAGTTTAGCCGATTCGGGGTCGTGGATTCTCTGCTCAAAATCGACGCGGGCGACGTACCCCCCGCGTCGCAGGTCGCATCCCTCCGGGTCGACCCCGGTCAAGCTCCAGCTTTCCCCGTCACCATCGGGGGCGGGGCCAAGCCGGGGGCCGTACCCCGCGCCGTTCAGGCGGTCGAGCAGCACCGTCTCGCCCGCCGCCAGGGCGGGGGCTGCGGCGGGAAGGTCCAGCTCTGCGGCGGAGAGCCAGTGGATGCGGCCGAAGCCGGCGACCAGATGGGCGCGCTCCACCGCCACGCGGTAGATCGCGAAGTCGGCGAAGCCGGCATAAAGGGCGGCGTCGGGATGGCGGCGCAGATAGCGCTCGCGGTGGATCGGATCGTCAGACCGCTCCGCCCGGCCCAGGACCGACAGGCGGGCGCCGGTCAGCGGCTGTGCCAGCCCGGCGGTGCCGTCGAACAGCAGCCCGACCCGGCCGTCGGCCAGCAGGTTGCGGGTGTGGTCGGCCAGCGTGGAGAGCAGAAGCAGCGGACTGCCGTCATGGTCGAACGCCACCAGCACCAGCGAGGGGTAGGGCCAGCCGTCGGCTTCCGCCGCCACCGCGCCACCGTCATCGGCCGGCCGCTGGGCGGTCGCCAGAGCGGCGCGGTCGCAGGCGCGCATCAGGCGCCGGGCGCCCAAGGCCGCAACCATGATTGCCGGAGCCATGGTTGCCGCAGCAGGGATGGCGGACTCCGGGCCGCTCCGGCCGGTGCCCGGCGGCGTCGCGCCCTCCTTGCCGTCCGGCATGGCGCCGGCCGGAGAGGACGCGGGAAGGGCGTTCGAAAAACTCATTCCAAAACGAGTGCGTTCTCCCGCGCAGCACCGTTGTTCGGCGCCGCATTGCCGCCATATTGGACCATACAAATGCTGCGGGAAAAGAGAAAACTGCCTCTGGTACCTGGACTCTGGCATAAAGTATTGGAATGACCACTCCTCCCATGCCTGATGTTTCCGCTAACATTTCTGCGAACCGGCACTTCGACCGCCCCGACCTGACCTGACCCGTTTCAATAGGATCTGTTACGACCATGGCCCACACCGTCGCCCTGGTGGATGACGACCGCAACATCCTGGCTTCGATCTCCATCGCCCTGGAGGCCGAAGGTTTCGACGTGCGCACCTATACCGACGGCGCCGAGGCGCTGCGCGGATTGAGCCAGCGCCCGCCCGACCTCGCCGTGCTCGACATCAAGATGCCGCGCATGGACGGCATGGAGTTGCTGCAACGTCTGCGTCAGACCAGCCAGATGCCCGTCATCTTCCTGACCAGCAAGGACGACGAGCTGGACGAGCTGATGGGCCTGCGCATGGGGGCCGACGACTACATCAAGAAGCCTTTCTCGCAGCGCCTGCTGATCGAGCGCATCCGGGCGCTGCTGCGGCGCGAGGCGCTGCGTGGCGAGACGGTGGAGGCCGATCCCGGCCAGCTGATCACCCGCGGCCCGCTGCTGCTGGACGGCGCCCGCCATGCCTGCAACTGGAAAGGCCAGCCGATCGACCTGACCGTGACCGAATTCCTGCTGGTGCGCGCGCTGGCCCAGCGGCCGGGCCATGTGAAGAACCGCGACCAGCTGATGGACGCGGCCTATGGCGAGCACGTCTATGTCGACGACCGCACCATCGACAGCCACATCAAGCGGCTGCGCAAGAAGTTCAAGGCGGTCGACCCCGATTTCTCCCAGATCGAAACGCTCTATGGCGTCGGCTACCGGTACAAGGAATAGCGCGGTGTCCACGCTGGGCCGGGGCGGGACCAGACGGCGCGTGTCGCCGCTGACCCTGCGCATCCTTGCGGTGAACGTGCTGGCGCTGGTCCTGCTGATGGCCGGCCTGCTTTATCTCGGCCGCTACCAGGACCGGCTGATCCAGGCCGAGACCGAGGCGCTGGAGACGGAGGCGCGCATCTTCGCCTCGGCGCTCGGCGAAGGGGCGGTGAACCGCATCCTGACCGCCCCCTCCCCCACCGGCGACGAGGGGGGCGAGCGGTTCGAACTGGCGCCCGAACTGGCCCGGCCGATGATCCGCCGTCTGGCCGAGGCGACGGCGACGCGCACCCGCCTGTACGACATCGACGGGCGCATGCTGTCCGACAGCCGGGTGCTGGTTGGGTCGCAGGGCCGCATCGAAATCCGCGAGCTGCCCTCCCCGCCGGCCGGCGACCCGCTGTCGCGCGCGATCAACGACCTCTACACCCGCCTGATCGACGTGGTGCCGAGCCGCGAGGGGCTACCGGTCTACCGCGAGCAGCCGGGCGAGCCCAACCCGGACGTGGAACGCGCACTGGGCGGCGAGGCGGCGGCCACCGTCTGGCGCGTCGACGGCGCCGGCGGCGATCCCGAACTGCTGCTGACCGTGGCGGTGCCGGTCCAGCGCTACCGCGAGGTGCTGGGCGCGGTGCTGCTGACCCGTGGCGGCGGCGAGATCGACCGCGCCATCCGCTCCGTCCGCTTCGACATCCTGCGGGTGTTCGCGGTGGCGCTGCTGGTGACGGTGGCGCTGTCCTTCTATCTGGCCGGTACCATTGCCCGGCCGATCCGCCGCCTGGCCCAGGCCGCCGACCGGCTGCGCACCAGCCACGGACGCCATGCCGAGATTCCCGACCTGACCCGCCGCGGCGACGAGATCGGCGAGCTGTCCGGCGTGCTGCGCGAGATGACCGACGCGCTGTGGACGCGGATGGATGCCATCGAACGCTTCGCCGCCGACGTCGCCCACGAGATCAAGAACCCGCTGACCTCGCTGCGCAGCGCGGTGGAGACCGCCGGCCGCGTCAGCGATCCGCGCCACCGCGACCGGCTGATGGCGATCATCGCCGACGACGTGCAGCGGTTGGACCGGCTGATCAGCGACATCTCCAACGCCTCCCGCCTGGATGCCGAACTGTCGCGGGCCGAACCGGAGCCGGTGGACATCGGCCTTCTGCTGACCATGCTGGCCGAACTGCGCCAGACGGTCGCCGAAACCGTCGATGAACCGGTGGCGGCCGGCGGGGCGGGAGAGGCTGCCGCCCCGCCGCCGCGCGTGGTCGTCGACGTGCCGGCAGGCGAGCGGCTGGTGGTGCCGGGGCTGGAGGGACGGCTGACCCAGCTGTTCCAGAACCTGATCGACAACGCCCTGTCCTTCTCGCCGCCCGGCGGCCTGGTGCGGCTGACCGCCCGGCGCAGCGGCCGCAGCGTCACGGTGGTGGTGTCGGACCAGGGACCGGGCATTCCGGAAGGGAAGGAGGATGCGATCTTCGACCGCTTCTATACCGAGAGGCCGGCGGGCGAAAAGTTCGGCACCCACTCCGGTCTCGGACTATCGATCGTGAAACAAATAGTCGGTGCCCACAACGGTTCAGTATTTGCGCAAAATAGAAAGATATCGGACGGGAGCATCGATGGTGCCGACTTCGTCGTGACCCTGCCTCTGCTGTAGGAAGCTCTGCGGAATTTCATACATCCTTTGCACTCTCGGCTAGACAAGCCGTCGGTAAGCATCGATCATGGCTCAGGTCGTTCTCTCCTGTCGGCTGCCGAGGCGGCCGGACCATGCCGGTCCGGTTGTTTGCTTCCGCTCCATCGGCCTGGAAGAGAGTGGACACAGCCCGGAACAAGGATGTGGGGTTGCCATGCCTGAGTCCGCTCCACCCGAGTCTCCCGTACAGCTCCCGCTTCGTTCCGGCCGCCCTCCCGCCGGTGTCGGCGCCGTTTCGGCGGAGGTCGTCGATCTGCGCCGTTACCGTCTGGCCCGCCTGATCCGCGACGCCGGCCGGCAGCAGGGCGAGCTGGCGAAGCTGATGCGGGACTCCGCACAGGAGCGGACGCAGTTGGCGGAGGCGCTGCAGGGTGCGCAACGCCACCTCGCCAGCATCGCCGACAACTACAGGGTCCTGCTGGTGCGGCTGAAGCGGGAAAAGGACTTCCGCGACGCCTGCCAGGAGGCGGCGGAGCTGGACGATCTGGACGAGATGATCCGGCGCCGCGACGCGCTGGCCATGGAGCTGGAGGCGATCCGCCGCACTCCCCGCGGCGCTGCCGGCGCCTGAGGGGCTCCACCGCCCAAGCAATCAGACCGAAAGAACGGTCGGAAGCGGATGGGGGAGCCCGGACAGGTTTCCCCGCCTGACATCATGGGCCACCGTTCCGTTTCCATTGACAGAATTGGCGCCACGTCTCACCTTCGCCAGACTATGGTGACGATTCACGGCACCTGCGTCTTGCTCTCCGGAATCGGCGTGCTGCTGCGTGGAGAGTCCGGACGGGGAAAATCGGATTTGGCTTTGCGACTGATCGATGGCGGCGCCTTGCTGGTCGCGGATGACCGGGTGGTGCTGCAGAGCGAGCCCGGCCGCCTGACCGCCTCTTCCCCGCCCGCCCTGGCCGGGCTGCTGGAGGTGCGGGGCGTCGGCATCCTGCCCGTTCCCTCGGCCCCGTCCGCTCCCGTCGGTCTCGTCGTCGATCTGGTTTCCCGTCCGGAGGTGGAGCGCCTGCCGGAGGCGGAGACCGAGACGCTGCTGGGCGTCGCCCTGCCCCGCCTCGGGCTCTGCGCCTTCGACGCCTCCACCCCCGCCAAGATCCGCCTCGCCGCCGCCAGCCTGTGCGGCGGCCGGCTGGACCGGGTGCCCGCCAGCCTGTCCGCCCAGCCGAGCCCGGTCGCATCATGACATCTCCCGACGTGCCGTCTGACTCCGCCACCACCGCTGCCTCCCGCGGGCGCGTCGTGCTGGTCACCGGCCTGTCGGGCGCCGGCATGTCGGTGGCGCTGAAGGCGCTGGAGGATCTGGGCTACGAGGCGGTGGACAATCTGCGCCTGTCGCTGGTCCCCGCCCTGATCCGGCAGGCCGATCCGAAACGCCGGCCGCTGGCCCTGGTGATCGACAGCCGCACCCGCGACTTTTCCGCGCAGAACTTCCTGGATGAGTTGGAGGAGTTGCGGGGCGACGACGACCTTGACGTCAGTCTGGTCTTCCTGGATTGCGGCGACGAGGTGCTGCAGCGCCGCTTCACCGAGACGCGCCGCCGCCATCCGCTGGCGGAGGACCGCACGGTGCCCGACGGCATCCAGCGCGAACGCGCCCTGCTGTTCCCGTTGAAGGAGGAGGCCGACGTCACCATCGACACCACGCAACTGTCCATTCACGATTTGCGGCGCATCCTGTCCGGACATTTCCGGCGTGACGCCCAGGCAGCCCTGCAGGTGTTCGTGACCTCCTTCTCCTTCCGCCAGGGACTTCCGCGCGAAGCCGATCTGGTCTTCGACGTGCGGTTCCTGACCAACCCGCATTACGATCCGGAGCTTCGGCCGCTGACCGGCCTGCATCCGGCGGTCGCCGCGCGGGTGGAGGGCGATGCCGACTATCCGGCCTTCTTCCGGAACCTGACCGAGCTGCTGCGCCCGCTGCTGCCGCGCTACAACCAGGAAGGCAAGAGCTACCTGACCATCGCCATCGGCTGCACCGGCGGCAAGCACCGCTCCGTCTTCGTCGCCGAACGGCTGGCGGCATGGTTGAAGGAGCAGGGGCTGCGGGTCAACCTGAGCCATCGCGAGTTGGAGCGGTTGGGGCTGCGGATCGCCGGCGCTGGCCCGGGCAATCAGCAGTCCGGCAATCAGGTCCCTCACTCGGCCCCTCAGCAGGGATGATGCAAATTGCGCCTTGACGACCATACGTCCAACCAACGATCCAGATGCGATGCGGGCAGGCGCCTTGCGGCGCCGGCCCTCGCGCAGGTCTCCGGGGAGGACCCAACCTTGAAGGATGTCCCATGATCGGTATGGTTCTTGTCACCCACGGACGGCTGGCCGAGGAGTTCATCGCCGCGCTGTTCCACGTCGTGGGCGAACAGCAGCAGGTGCGCGCCGTGTGTATCGGGCCGGACGACGACATGGAACAGCGCCGCCAGGACATCCTGAATTCGGTGGCGGAGGTCGATGACGGATCGGGTGTCGTGGTGCTGACCGACATGTTCGGCGGCACGCCGTCCAACCTTGCCATCTCCATCATGGACAAGGCGAAGGTGGAGGTGATCGCCGGCGTCAACCTGCCGATGCTGATCAAGCTCGCCAGCGTGCGCAAGACCGAGCCGCTCGACAAATCGGTGATTGCCGCCCGCGACGCCGGGCAAAAATACATCAACGTCGCCTCCACCCTCCTGTCGGACTGAACCGCCCGCAATGAGCCACCCCGACGACATGGCGCCGACCGACGGCGAGATCCGCCGCACCGCCACCATCACCAACCAGCGCGGTCTGCACGCGCGCGCCTCGGCCAAGTTCGTCAAGCTGGTCGCCACCTTCGATGCCGAGATCTCGGTGCGCCGCGGCGATTCCGTGGTGTCCGGCGAATCGATCATGGGGCTGATGATGCTGGCCGCCGGTCCGGGGACCAGCGTGGAACTGCGCGCCAGCGGCGCCCAGGCCGATGCGGCGATGGATGCCCTCCTGGACCTGATCAACCGCAAGTTCGATGAAGAGTGACCTGCCCCCCGCCGTCCCGGCCGCCATCCCCGCCGGTGGCCCGGTGGCCGGCCCCGACCGCGGCGGTTCCGGCGGAACGCCGCCCCTCGACCAGCTGAGCGGTTCTGCCAGCGGTTTTGGGCGCGCCCTGCGCGGCCTCGGTGTGTCGCCCGGCATCGCCATCGGTCCGGCCCATGTGGTGGAAAGCGGCGCCGTCGCCATCCCCGAATACGTCATCGAACCCGACGCCGTCGAGGCGGAGGTCGCCCGCTTCAACGAGGCGGCGACCAAGGCGCGCCGCCAGATCAAGAAGCTGAAGAGCAAGGCGCTGGTCCTGCCCGATTCGGCGTCGGAGGAGATCGGCTTCCTGTTGGACGCCCACCTGTCGATGGTCACCAACTCGCGCCTGACCCGCGGGGTGGAACATCGGATCAAGCAGGACCGCATCAACGCCGAGGCCGCCATCCAGGCGGAGATCGCCGCCATCGCCGCCACCTTCGCCGGCATGGACGACGCCTATCTGGCCGGCCGCATCGACGACATCCGCGAGGTCGGGCGGCGGCTGACCCGCAACCTGATGAAGCAGGAATACCGGGCCTTCAGCACCCTCGCCCCCGGCAGCATCATCCTGGCGGAGGAGCTGACCCCCGCCGATACCGCCCTGCTCGACCCCACCGTCGTCGGCGGCTTCGCCACCGTGCTGGGCGGGGCGGAGGGGCACACGGCGATCCTCGCCCGCTCGCTCGGCCTGCCAGCGGTGCTGGGCGCGCCCGGCCTGCTCGCCGGCGTGCGCAACGGCGTGACGGTGATCGTCGACGGGCTGCAGGGCCGCGTGCTGATCGACCCGCCGGCCGACGTGCTGGACGACTACGGCGAACGCCGGGCCGCCCGCGAACGCGAGCGCCAGGGATTGAAGAGCTTGCGCAAGCTGCCTGCCGTCACCCGCGACGGCACCGCCGTGACGCTGATGGCGAATCTGGAGCTGCCCCGCGACCTGGATCAGGCGCTGGAGCATGGCGCCCAGGGCATCGGCCTGCTGCGGACCGAGTTCATGTTCATGAACCGTGACCATCTGCCCGACGAGGATGAGCAGTACACCGTGCTGCGCACCATGATCGAAGGGATGGGCGGCCGCACCGTCACCGCCCGCACCATGGATCTGGGCGGCGAGAAGCTGGCCGGCTGGATGGCGGGGCGCTATGGCGAGCCGGCCAACCCGGCGCTCGGCCTGCGCGCCATCCGGCTGGGCCTGCGCGAACCGAAGCTGCTGGAGACCCAGCTCGCCGCCATGCTGCGGGCCGGCGCCCACGGGCCGCTGCGCATCCTGCTGCCGATGATCGCCTCGGTCACCGAGGTGCAGAAGGTGCGGGAGATGATGGGGCAGGTCGCCCGCCGCCTGCGCCGCCGCGGCGTCGCCATCGCCGATCCTCTGCCGCCGGTCGGGGTGATGGTGGAGGTGCCGGGCGCAGCGCTGGCCGCCGACGCGCTGGCCTATGCCGCCGATTTCTTCTCCATCGGCACCAACGACCTGACCCAGTACACGCTGGCCATCGACCGTGCCGACGAACAGGTCGCAACGCTGTACGACCCGCTGCATCCGGCCGTGCTGCGGCTGATCCAGTTCACGGTGGAAGCGGCCCTGCGCGCCCGCATCCCGGTGTCGGTCTGCGGCGAGATCGCCGGCGACCCGCGCTATTGCGCGCTGCTGCTGGGGCTTGGCGTGCGCGAGCTGTCGATGGCGCCGCTGTCGGTGCCGGCGGTGAAGAAGCGCATCCGCTCGCTCGACCTGATGGAGGCGAGCAAGCGCGCCCGCGTCATCATGGACCAGAGCGACAGCGGCCGCATCGCCACGCTGCTGGACGACTTCAACGCGATCCTGTGACGTCCATCAAGGGAAGGGGCGCAAGCCCCCTCTCGACCCCCCCTCTCACGGCGCCTTCCGCCCCGCCATGTGGCCCAGATAGGCAACGACGCGGTCCAGATCGGCATCGCTCAGCATCGCCGGATCGAAGCCAGGCATCTGCTGGCCCGGCCATGTCCGGACGGAGCGGGGATCGCGCACCAGCCTCTTCAGTCCGGCGGGCGTGAGATATTCGGTCGGGTTCATCGGCCGGTTCAGGTCCGGCCCCATCGTGGCGCTGCCGGCGCCGTTCAGGGTGTGGCAGGCCATGCACTGGGTGATGAACACCGCCTGACCGGCGCGGATCGGCGAATCGGCGGCCAGCCCCGGCTCGACCGCCAGCTGCGGCCAGCGCCGCAACGGATCGTCCGAAGCGACGATGCGGGCCAGCTGGTAGGGCCATTGTTCGCTGCGCACCCCCGACGCTTCCGGCCGCACCCACACCAGATAGAAGGGACCGGCGGACACCTCCTTGCCCGGCAGGTTGGGCCAGGGCCGGTCGGCCGGTTCCACCGCCAGGAAGGCGACGGCGCCGTCGGGACCGGTGCGCAGGCACAGCTCCGGCGGCAGCTGCGCGGTGAAGCCGTCCGATGCCACCCCCTCCAGCACGGTGCCGGGCGGGAAATCGCCGATGCCCAGCAGGCTGGCCAGCGGCACGGCGCGGTAGCGCATCGGCCGGCCATAGGAGATGTCGGCGGGAATGTCGACGGTCACCACATCGGGCCGGGCCAGCAGGGCGTCGCGGTCGAACACCCGCTCGGCCCCGGCCCCGGCGACGGCGATCGTCAAAGTCGGGCCGCCGGCCAGCGCCCTATGCACCGGCAAGACGGCAAGCAGAAGAAACAGGGTGGCAAGCAGGCGCCTTACCCTGCGCGCAATCGACGGCATCATCATTCTGGTTCTTCCTCCCCTTCGTCGTCATCCCATGGATCGTCATCGTCGGGACTGGAACCGTGCAGGGCGGCGGAGGCCGGTTCCCGCTCCAGCCGTTCGATCTGTTCGGGATGGGTGATCTCGATCATCGGCCCATTGCGCAACGTGATCCAGCCGCGCACGCGCACGCGGCGCCCCTCGTAGGACAGCGGATCGATGCCGGCGCGGGTGACCTCGCGCATCGCGGCGCGGCCGATATGGACGGTGACGTCGCTGCGCCAGTCGGCGCCGAAATCCAGCCAGGTCTCGCCGCCGCTCTTGGACACCGCCAGCACCACCCCCTCGACCAGCTGGAAGCTGTCGCGGTCGCGGGCAAGCTCATCCGCGTCGGCGGCGTCGCGCACGGCATAGACCCGGCTGCGCCACAGCCCGCGTCCGGCATTGCGCGCGGCATCCTCGCCCGCCAGCATCTCCGCCGCATAGGCGCGGGCGTCGGGCCGGGTGTGGACCCGCGCCGTCCCGCGGACCAGCAGCGCCGATTGCAGCCACAGGCCATCCTCCCGCACCAGATGGGCGAGCAGCCGGCCATGGCGGTCGACCGGCGCCGGCCCATGCAGCAGGACGCGGCGGTCCAGCGCCAGATCGCTCAGCACCCTGGTCGCCGCCTCCGCCAGCGGCCAGACGCGCCCGTCGGCCGGGTTGGCGCTTCGCGGCGGCTTGGCCGCCTCGATCCCCGCCAGCCGGACCTGTCGGCCGTCCTCCAACTCCAGCGTATCGCCGTCCAGAACGGCGGTGACCCGCAGCGGCTCAGCCGAGGCGGCGCCGGCCAGCAGCAGCCAGCCCAGCAGCACGGCCAAGCACACAAGCGAAAGCGGGACACATCGCATCGGGAATGCCGTCCTTGCGGAACATCCGCCGCCGGGCGGGGTTCTGACCGGTATGCCGACCCACGTCCCCTTCCGCAAGCCGTTCCGCATCGCGCTCGCCGCGCTCTGGCTGGCTGCCACCCCCGTCCTGGTCCCGACCGCCCAGGCCGGGCTGCTCGACAACGTGCTGTCGGGCGGCGACGAGGCGGCGCTCGGCGCGCAGGAGCATCCGAAGATCCTGGCCCAGTTCGGCGGGGCGGTGAAGAATGCCAAGCTACAGGGCTATATCGATCAGCTCGGCCGCAAGCTGGCCGCCACCACCGAGTTGGCGCGCGAGCCCTGGACCTTCACCGTGCTGGACAGCGACGTGGCCAACGCCTTCGCCCTGCCCGGCGGCTATGTCTACGTCACCCGCGGCCTGCTGGCGCTGGCGGAGGACGAGGCGGAGGTGGCCGGCGTCCTGGCGCACGAGATCGGGCATGTCACCGCCCACCATTCGGCCCAGCGCCAGACCCGCCAGACCATCGCCGGCATTCTTGCCGCCGGGGTCGGGATGGTGTTCGGCAACGACACGCTGGCGCAACTGGCCGGGCTGGGCGGCACCGCCGTGGTCGCCAGCTATTCCCGCGAACAGGAGCTGGAGGCCGACCGGCTCGGCGTCGAGACCCTGCGGCGCACCGGCTACGACCCCTTCGCCATGGCGACCTTCCTGGAGACGCTGCGCCGCGACAGCCAGTATGAGGGCCTGCGCGCCGGCAAGAAGGGGGAGGGCGGCTACGACTTCTTCGCCAGCCATCCGGCGACCGAGGAGCGCGTGCGCATCGCCGCCGACCTCGCCCGCAAGATGCCGCAGGGCGGCGCCCGCCCGCGCGATCCTTACCTGGCGGCGGTCGATGGCATGATCTATGGCGACAGCCCGGAGAACGGCTATGTCCGCGGCCGGACCTTCGCCCACCCGCAGCTGGGCATCGCCTTCACAGTTCCGCAGGGCTATGCGCTGCTGAACGGCGCCGATCAGGTGGTCGCCAAGGGGAAGAACGGCACGGCCATGGCCTTCGACGGCGGATCGGCCGCCGGGGTCTCCGACCCGGTCGCCTTCCTGACCGGCGTGTGGGGCAAGGAGGCCAACCTGTCCAATGTCCAGCGCATCACCATCGGCGGCATGCCGGCGGCGACCGCCACCACGCGCGGCGAGTCCAACGGCGACAGCGCCGACATCCGGCTGGTGGCGATCCGCGCGCCGGACGGAAAGATGTACCGCTTCACCTTCCTGGCGCCGGCGGGGGCGCTGGCTCGTTTCGATGCCGATTTCCAGGCGGCGGCCAACAGTTTCCACCGCCTGACCGCCGAGGAGGCCGCCCGCTACCGCCCCCGTCGCGTGCAGGTGGTGGCGGTGCAGCCCGGCGACAGCGTCGACGGCTTCGTCCGTCGCATGCCGCAGGAGCCTTATGCCGAAGAATTGTTCCGGATCATCAACGACCTGCCGCCTGGAACGCCGCTGCAGCCCGGCCACCGGGTGAAGGTGATTGTCGGCGAATAGGCGGCGAATAGAGCCTCTCCCGGCGTGAGCGTGGCCGCATGAAATCCGCGTAAGGATACAGCCCGGCGGGTTGCCGCCGGACGGACGGGCGGGTAGGCTGCCGCGCATGTCCGACACCCCGTCAGCACGCGTCCCGATCGCACCGGCCGTTCCGGCAAAGGCTGCGAAGCCGGCGCAGAAGCCGAAGCCTGCCGGGCGTCGGCGGCTGCGGTTGCCCATCGCCGCGGTGCTGGTGGCGGGGTTCGGCTCCCTGATGCTGGCGGCGGTCGCCAGCGTGCTCGTCCTGGGTCTGGTCAGCGCCACCACCAACACCTTCGCCCTGCTGAACGACAAGGCCGATCTGGCGCTGGCCGGGGTGGAGGTGCGGGTTCGCCACCAGCTCGACCCGGCGCGGGAGATGGCGCGCTTCGTCGCCGGGCTGGTGGAGCGCGGTGACCTGCGCGCCGGCGACACCACGGCGATGATCGACACGCTGCGCGGCGCGCTGGCCGGTGCGCCGGACGTCACCGGCCTTGCCTTCATCCGCCCCGACCTGACCGGGGTCCGCGTCGGCCGGCTGAATGGCGAGCTGATCGCCGAGCCGTTCGACATGCAGGGCGACAGCGACATTCCGCCGGAGGTGCTGGACGGTCCCAACCGCAGCGCCGCCAGCTGGGCCGAGCCGCGCTGGCTGAAGGAGGCGCAGAACAGTTTCGTCACCGTCTACCAGCCGGTGCGGCGCGACGGCCGCTATCTGGGTCAGGTGGCGGTCGGCGTCTCCTTGGGCGACCTGTCGCGCTTCCTGCAGGTCCTGTATGTGGAACAGGGTCTGAACGCCTTCGTGCTGTACGACCACGGCCACGTGCTGGCCCACCCGGCGTTGGTCGGCCGGACCTTCGACTTCTCCGGCAAGCTCGACGGTCCGCCGCTGCCGCGCATCGATCAGGTCGACGATCCGGCGCTGGCGGCGCTGTGGTCCAGCGGCGTCCCGGTCCAGTCGCTGAAGAAGCGGGTGGAGGCGCGCGGCGTGCGCGTTCTCGGCAGCGACTACACATTCCTGACCCGCAAGATGGCGGGGTACGGCCAGCAGGACTGGATCATCGGCATCGGCTATCGCGACGGCGAGATGGGGGTGGAGATCCGACGGCTCTATGTCACCGGCGCCGTCGGTTTCGCCATCCTGCTGGTGTCGGTCGGGGTGGCGCTGCTGGTCGGGCGGCGGATCAGCCGGCAGGTGGCCCGGCTGGCCGAGGCCGCCGACCGTGTCCGCGCCTTCGAATTCCGCGCCATCCCCGACCTGCCGGACTCCCGTCTGCGCGAGATGGCGCGCGCCGCCGCCGCCTTCAACGCCATGATCGCCGGCCTGCGCTGGTTCGAGACCTATGTGCCGAAGGCGCTGGTCCTGCGCCTGATGCGCCAGCGCGAGACCGAGGGCGGGCTCGATTCCGTGCAGCGCGAGGTGACGGTGATGTTCACCGACATCCGGGGCTTCTCGCGCATGGCCGAACATATGGCCGCCGCCGACACCGCCGCCCTGCTGAACGAGCATTTCACCCTGCTCGCCGCCTGCATCGAGGCGGAGGGCGGCACGGTGGACAAGTTCATCGGCGATTCCCTGATGGCCTTCTGGGGCGCGCCGGAGGCGCAGGAGGACCATGCCGTCCGCGCGCTGCGCGCCGCGCTGGCGATCCACCACGCCATCCGCGCCGACAACCGCCGCCGCGTCGCCGCCGGCCGGGCGCCGATCCATGTCCGCGTCGGCCTGCACAGCGGCCCGGTGGTGGTGGGCAACATCGGCTCCGACAGCCGGATCAACTACACCATCGTCGGCGACACCGTGAACGTCGCCGCCCGCATTGAGGAGCTGTCGGCCGCCCTCCAGGGCGAGGCCGAGGTGATCGTGCTGACCAGCGGCGTCACCGCCGCCAAGGGCAAGGACGCCGTGCCGCTGGTCCGCCAGGGCGGCCGGTCGCTGCGCGGCCGCACCGGCATGACCGAACTCTGGCGTCTGGTGCTGGAGGAGGAGAGGAAGGACGCGGCGAAGGTGGCGCTACCACTCCCTCTCCCGTCCCGGGAGGAGGGCATGGAGCCGACGGCCGCAGGCCGGACGAGCGCCGAAGGGCGATCGTAGGCGGAATGCAGTCGCAAGACTTGCGAGCGACTTCGGGGCCCAAGCGGAGCTTGGGAAGGGTGAGGGGTAAAGCAAGGATCGAGGGATCCATGTCTGGATCACCCCTCACCCTCCCCACCGCTTTGCGGCGGGTCCCCTCCCTCTCCCGGGGCGGGAGAGGGTATTTCAGGCTTACAGGTAAGGATACGCCCTGATCCGGAGTGGTGTTTCTAGCTAAGTCACTGACAAAGCTGGAAACGCCTCTGCCCGCTTCCTTACCTCAGCGCCAGCCGCGACGGCCACCGCGGCGGTCGTCCTCGTCGAACAGTTCGGCCAGCTTGTTCATCATCGTGCCGCCCAGCTGCTCCGCATCGACGATGGTGACGGCGCGGCGGTAGTAGCGGGTCACGTCGTGGCCGATGCCGATCGCCACCAGTTCCACCGGCGACCGCGTCTCGATCTGCTCGATGGTCTGGCGCAGGTGGCGTTCCAGATAGTTGCCGGCATTCACCGACAGGGTCGAATCGTCTACCGGCGCGCCGTCGGAGATCACCATCAGGATGCGGCGCTGTTCCGGCCGGCCGAGCAGCCGGTTGTGCGCCCACTGCAGCGCCTCGCCGTCGATGTTCTCCTTCAGGATGCCTTCGCGCAGCATCAGGCCCAGATTCTTGCGGGCGCGGCGCCACGGCATGTCGGCCGCCTTGTAGACGATGTGGCGCAGGTCGTTCAGCCGGCCGGGATGCGCCGGTTTCCCGGCGGCCACCCAGGCCTCGCGCGCCTGTCCGCCCTTCCAGGCGCGGGTGGTGAAGCCCAGCACCTCCACCTTCACCGCGCAGCGTTCCAGCGTGCGGGCGAGGATGTCGGCGCTCATCGCGGCGATGGAAATCGGCCGGCCGCGCATGGAGCCGGAATTGTCGATCAGCAGCGACACCACGGTGTCGCGGAAATCCATCTCCTTCTCCGCCTTGAAGGAGAGCGGCAGCACCGGGTTGGCGACGACGCGGGCCAGCCGGGCGGCGTCGAGGATGCCCTCCTCCAGGTCGAAGTTCCAGGAGCGCTGCTGCTTGGCCATCAGACGGCGCTGCAGCCGGTTCGCGAGCTTGGAGATCACCCCCTGCAGATGCTGCAGCTGCTGGTCCAGCAGGTGGCGCAGACGCTCCAACTCCGCCGGGTCGCAGAGGTCGGCGGCGTCCACCACCTCGTCATATTGGGTGGTGAAGGCCTTGTAGGCGTTGGGATCGGGCTCGTTGCGGCGGTTGAGGTCGTTGCGCCAG
Organism: uncultured Azospirillum sp.; assembly: GCF_946480385.1. The sequence goes on along the minus strand of NZ_CAMLJP010000012.1, from coordinate 32,468 downwards.
GGTTGGCCGGGGCCGGCGGGCTCTTCCGCCCCCTCGCCCTCGCCCATCTCCATGTCGCCTTCCTCGCCGGCGCCCTCCTCGGCGCTTTCGCCGGCCTCCGACGAATCCTGCATGTCCGACGAGGCCATGGATTCGGAGTCCGACTGGTCCTCGTCCTGGCCACGGGTCTGGCCGTGCTGGGGCGATTCCTCGTCCTCGGAGGACTGGGTCTGCTGGTCCTCTTCCTCCTCCTGGTCGGCCTCCTGACCGACTTCCATGTCGAGATCGGCCAGCAGGCGGCGGACGGCCTTGGCGTAGGCCTCCTGGTCGCCGGCATAATTGGCCAGCCCCTTCATGTCCTTGCCGAGCCGCTCCTCGATCCAGGGGCGCCAAAGATCGACGGCATGGGCGGCGGCGGGCGGCGGCGGCGCACCGGTCATCGCCTCGCGCGCCATCAGCCGCAGCGCTTCGGACAACGGCACCTGCCCGCGATCCTCGACGCGGTCGAGACCCTGGCGGGCGTAGCGGTCGTCCAGCGCCGCTTCCAGGTTATGGGCGACACCGGCCATGTCGCGGCTGCCCAGCGCCTCGCAACGCGCCTGCTCCATCGCGTCGTAGGCCTGGCGCGCCGCGTCGCCCAGCGGCATGCGGTGGGCATGAACGGTGGCATCGTGATAGCGCAGCCGCAGCGCCACGGCATCGGCCGCCCCGCGCAGCTTGGCGACCTCGACGGGGTTCAGATCGCGCGCCGGAAGCGGCACCCGCACCCGCTGGCCCGACAAGCCCGGCGGATCGGACGAAAAGCCGACCTGCACCTCCGCCCGCCGGGACATGGCGCGCACCGTGGCGGTGGTGGACCGCTTGAAGGCCTCGACGGGGGTGTCGTTCTGGGTGGTCATGTCATCAAGCCGGATGTTGGAATTCAGGCAGGCGTACGGCCTTCCGGTCGAACGTCAGCGTGCAGGCGCAGCCGGAAACCCGGTTGCCCACGGCGATCAGCCCGTCGGCGAAACCGGCCGGGCCGGCACGGTAGCGCTCCAGGGCTTCGAGCGCCACCTCGCGGTCTTCGACGATCAGGTCCGCGGTGTTCAGAAGGCGGTCGAGAACCGAGCAGATCTCCGCCCGTGGGAGTTTGTAGGCCCGCTCCATCACCCAGACGACCTCCGCCAGGACGATCCTGTTCACGAACAGCCGCTTGCCGTCCGCCACCGCGCGGCTGACGGCGCTGCGGGCACGGGTGGCCTGGTCCTGGTCATCGTCGACGATCAGGCGGACCAGCGTGTTCGTGTCCAGTCCGATCATGTCCGCCGGAATCTCTCGGCGGCGGCATCCTGGATGGCCTCGTCCATCTCCTCGACCGACACCGGGCGGCGGGACCGACCGGCGATGCCGAACAGATCCTCGATCCGGTGTTCAGGGCGGGTGGACGTCGCGGTTGCCGCAACGTCAGGCAAGGCAAGCGGCGTGCCGGCGAAGGGATCGGCGGAAACCGGCTCCCCTCCCTCGCAGGCCCGGCGGTAGTAGCCGGTGATGTAAATCCGCAGCGCCGACGCCAGGGTCTGCGGCGCATCATCCGGTGCCCGGTCGCCACGGCGGGCGATGGCGGCGATCCGCTCCCGCACCAGATCGCACAGATCTTCGACGGAACGCCCTTCCCGCTTGGCGATGTCCGCCAGCGCTTCCCACAGGAAGGGTTCCAAGGGCGGCGAGGCCGGGGAGAGGGCGAGGCCATGGTCGTCGGCGGTGACCTCGACCCGCAGGGAACCGCCGGGACCGAGCCGAAGCCGGTCACGCACGCTTTGCGGAAGCGTGAGTTTCCCGTCCGGTCCGATCCATGCGTATCCCATCGCTCTCCTCCGTCCGGTCTACCGCCCGGTCTGCCGGCCGCCCCCTCACACGAGGTTCGCCTGGACCCCCGTCTCCGGCAGTTCGACGCCGAAGCAGCGCTGGTAGTATTCGGCAACCGTCGGCCGCTCCACCTCGTCGCACTTGTTGAGGAAGGTGATGCGGAAGGCGAAGGCGACGTCGTTGAAGATGCGCGCGTTCTCGGCCCAGGTGATGACCGTGCGCGGGCTCATGACGGTGGAGATGTCGCCGTTGATGAAGCCGGCGCGGGTCAGGTCGGCCAGCCGCACCATCGACGCCACCGTGTCGCGGCCCCTGGCGTCGTCATAGGACGCGACCTTGGCCTGGACGATCTTCACCTCGGCGTCGACCGGCAGGTAGTTCAGAGTCGCCACGATGTTCCAGCGGTCCATCTGGCCCTGGTTGATCTGCTGCGTGCCGTGGTACAGGCCGGTGGTGTCGCCGAGGCCCACGGTGTTCGCGGTGGCGAACAGGCGGAAGGCCGGGTGCGGGCGGATGACGCGGTTCTGGTCGAGCAGCGTCAGCTTGCCTTCCACCTCCAGCACGCGCTGGATCACGAACATCACGTCGGGGCGGCCGGCGTCATATTCGTCGAACACCAGGGCACAGGCATGCTGCAGCGCCCAGGGCAGGATGCCCTCGCGGTATTCGGTGACCTGCACGCCGTCGCGCAGCACGATGGCGTCCTTGCCCATCAGGTCGATGCGGCTGATGTGGCTGTCCAGGTTGACGCGGATGCAGGGCCAGTTCAGCCGCGCCGCCACCTGTTCGATGTGGGTCGACTTGCCGGTGCCGTGATAGCCCTGGACCATGACGCGGCGGTTGTAGGCAAAGCCGGCGAGGATGGCCAGCGTCGTATCCCGGTCGAACCGGTAGGCGCTGTCGAGGTCGGGGACATGCTCCGAGCGCTGGCTGAAGGCCGGCACCTGCATGTCGCTGTCGATGCCGAAGACCTCGCGCACCGAGACCGTCGTGTCGGGTTTGTGGTCGAACAGGGCCGAGCTGGCCTGGGTCGCTCCTTGGGAAGCCATGGGTGGTTTCTTACGTTCCAGCGAGTGTCGGTTGTCCGGCGGCCGCGGGATCGACCCGGCCCGCCAACGGGTTTCAGGCAGCATAACAGGCTTTCAGCGTATTGTAGGCCTGATTGATTTCTTTCAGGCGTTCTTCCGCAGCCTTGTCGCCGCCGTTGGCATCGGGATGATGCTTTTTCGCAAGCTCCCGATAGCGTGCCTTGATCCGTGTGAAGTCCACGGGGGGCGTCAATTCCAGGACCGCCAGCGCCTTTTCCTCGTCGGTGCGGGCGTGGTGGCGTCGCTGCGCCTTTTCCTCATCCTTCGTCTTGCCGGCCTCGTGGCCGAATTCGAAACTGAAGCCGTTGACCACGCGCTCGCGGATGAAGCGTTCCTGCGTCGCCCATTTGCCGAGCGGCCAGCTCGGCCGCTGCCAAGTGGTGTCGCGCCGCACCTCGGCCTCGATCTGGTCGGTCGACATGCCAGCGTAATAGTCCCAGGCGCGGTTGTATTCCCGGACATGGTCCAGGCAGAACCACCAGTACTCGTTGAGACTGCTGCGGCTTTTCGGCGCACGGTATTCGCCCGCGGCGACACACTCGGGGTGGTCGCACACACGGGCGGCCGCACGCGGAGCGGCATAGCTGTCGTAACTGGAGCGGGTGCGGTTCCTGGTCATCGGCCAAGTATGGGAAGAGCCGATGCCTCTGGCAAGCGCGCCGAATCGGGCTTCCGTCATCCGCAATCCGCGGGTCGTTGCGCTTGACAGGCGCTTGACAGAGCGGGCGCGCACACCCTCTCCTGGCTACCGGCGCAGCCTTCGGGACTCGCTTCCCAGGCGCCGCCCGTCCCGCCCATTCCCGACCCGTGCCCAGACATCAGGATCCGCCATGGAATACGCCACCCGCATCCGCGAAAAGCTGACCGCCGGACTGGCCCCGGACCGCCTCGAGGTCGTTGACGACAGCGCCCGCCATGCCGGCCATGCCGGGGCGGACGCCGCCGGGGAAACCCATTTCCACGTCACCGTCGTCTCCGCCGCCTTCGCCGGCAAGTCGCGGGTGGAGCGCCAGCGGATGGTCTACGCCCTGCTGGCCGACGAACTGCGCGAGCGGGTGCATGCGCTGGGCCTGACCACCCACGCCCCCGGCGAAGCCGGGGCCTGACCGGACCGGCGGATCCGGCGCCGCAGCGGATCGGCCGTTCACACGCTCCAAATAACGCGCGGATGAATGCCTGGAAATAGCATACATATGGATGCAACCAAGAGTCGATTTTAGAAAATCTTGTAAGAATGATAGACGCTAGCGTGGTTGCAATTCCCGCCGCGTTTAGTAAAGTGCGATATATGCAACCATTTATCGCGCCGTGGCGGACACAAACTTCGCATGTCCGCCGGCGGCTTCGTGGAAGGGGCTGCGGATGGCGAAGCGTGGGCCGAAGAAGAAGCGGGTGAACACTCCCCAGACGGGGGTGGAACCGTTGAGGAGCCAGAACATCATGATCGGCGGTCACCGCACGAGCATGCGGCTGGAGCCGTCGATGTGGGATGCTCTGGAGGACATCGGCCGTCGGGAAGGTCTGACCGTCAACCGCCTCTGCACCCAGATCAAGGAGCGGATCGAAGAGCAGGCACGCCGCCGGGGCATCAACCCGGAGGATGCGGATGTCACCCTGACGTCCGCGGTGCGGGTCTTCATCGCCTCCTATTACCGCCGGGCCTGCACCGAAGACGGCCATCAGCGCGCCGGGCACGGCGGCAGCGATCCGTTCGTCGGCACGCCGTTCGACCTGCCGCCGTCCGACGAGGCCGAAGGCATCCAGGCCGCGGTCGCCGTCGGCGGCAATTTTCCCTCACCCGGACCGGTCCTGGCCGGTTCCGCCCATTCCCATCTGGACGCCTGAGCGGGACCGGTCCGGCACCCGCCCGGCTGATTTCCCTGTCCCGGAGGATGCGGCTTATTCCGCCGCCTCTTCGCGGGCGTCCTCGTTTTCCCCGCCGGTGTAGTGCGCAGGCCAGTGCTTGCGCACCACTTCGCCATTGCTGTCGAAGATGTGGCACATGTTCAGCAGGGCCGGGCGCTTGCCGTCGTCCTGGGCCGGCTTGCCGGCTGCCTTGGCGCGTTCCGCCGCCTCGCGCGCCAGGATCGGGTAGACGGTCTGGAAGGCGGTGGTCGCCAGCGGCCCCAGCAGTTCCACCAGATGGGTGCAGCCCTTCGGCCCGCCCAGCCGCTCCTTCACCGCGCGGGTCCAGCCCGGACCGACGCGCAGGCCGACCAGCTGCTGGAATTGCGGCGTGATGCTGCCGCAGGCCTTGTAGGGGCTGTGTTCCGTCAACGCCTCCACCGCCTGCACGGTCAGCTTGTCGTCCACCGTCAGGCGCATCCACATCTGGTGGATCGGTGTTCCCGGCTCAAGATGTCCGCGCTCCTCCGTGTGGAAGCCGTAGCTCTTGACGTCGGTCAGGTGGCCTTCGATGTCCCACATCCCGTCGGCGCGCCGGAAGCCCTGGCAGGTGACGCGGCGGGTGTGGATCGGCTCGCGCGCGGCGGGGGCGGACAGCGAGGGCGCGGACATCGGGCGTTCCAGTTCAGCAGTGAGGATGGCTCACCCTCGACTATCGGCGGGGCCGGGCGCCCGGTCAACCCGACCCCGCCGCAACGCAGCGTTACCTATAGGTCAACCTTGCGGTCATCCCAGAGTCGCTTCCGCCGAATAGCCGGTGCCGAACATGTAGGCCTCGCGGCTGCGCAGTTCGTCCTCCAGATGGGTGCGCACCACGGCGAACAGGTCACGGATCGACACCATGCCGACGACCTCGCCGCCCACCGCAATGGGCAGGTGGCGGTAGTGGTGCCGTTCCATCAGTTCCAGCGCCGCCAGCGCGGTGGCCGACGGCTCCAGCGTGTCCGGATCGGCGGTCATCACCGCGGACAGCCGGGTGGTGTCGGGGTCGAGGCCGGCCGCGACCACGCGGGCGGTCATGTCGCGCTCGGTGACGATGCCCTTCAGCGTGCGCCCTTCGGTGACCAGCACCGCGGCGATGCGCTTTTCAGCCATCAGCGTGGCGGCATCGCGCACGGTGGCGCCCGGCGGCAGGCAGGACAGCTCCTGGTTCTTGATGACGTCAGGCATCAGTCGGCGTGTCGGCATGTGTCCCGTCTCCCTCGTGATTGCAGGTTTTGTGGACGAACGATGCACTCGACCGCGATTTCGCAGCGCGGCATACCGATCCTGTCAGCTTGATGCACAGATAGTCAATAGAACCGATTGCTGGAGACTTACCACATATCGCGGTATGTCTTTGCCACCGGCGCGGTTACTGGCCGGATTCCAGCCGCTTGCGCAACCCGTCGAAGCCGCTGGTGTAGATGCCGGCGATGGTCTTGCGGGCTTCCGCATCGGAGGCGCCCTTGGCCTCGAACTTCGAGGACCAGGTGATGCGGGTGGTGTGGGCGTCCACCGCGCTCAGCCGGATGGTGGAGTTGTAGTTCTTCACCGGCAGCGGACCGCTCAGCAGCGTGTAGCGCATCCGGTGCTTGGCGGCGGACAGGCCGGTCAGCCGTTCCTGGATGGCGCCGCCGCCCTTCAGCGCGATGTCGCGCTCCTGGCTTTTCCCGGTCTTGCGCAGGTTGCAGCTCTCCACCGCCGGGTGCCAGTCGCCGATGGCGCAGAAGGGGCCGATCTGTTTCCACACCTGCTCGATCGGCGCCTTGATCGTCGCCTGCTCGCGCACCTCAAGCGCCATGGCCGGCGCCGCCGCCAGCAGCAGCGCCGCCACGGCCGGTACCCCCATCATTGCCTTCATCACCCGTCCTCCCGGTTTGCGCCGCGGCGGAATGGCCGCGGTCTTGCCCGGGGAGTATGGGCGGGCAACCGTCGGCGCGGCTATTGTGCGAAAGACGGATTGTCCGTGATATCGCGAATCAGGCGGGCCGGACCGACTCGTCCAGCACGGCGCGGACGGCGGCGGCATCGACGTCGCGGCGGGTGAAGGCATTGCCGATGCGGTCGGCCAGGATGAAGGTGATGCGGCCATCCTGCACCTTCTTGTCCTTGGCCATCGACGTCACCAGCCCATCGACGTCCCAGGCGACGCCGGGGATGTCGGCCGGGCGCACCGGCAGGCCGACCTCGGCCAGATGGGCGCGGGCGCGCCGGGCATCCTCGGCCGGGCACAGCCCCAGCCGGACCGACAGGTCGAAGGCCAGCACCATGCCGATCGCCACCGCCTCGCCATGCAGCAGGGTCTGGCCGAAACCGGTCGCCGCCTCCAGCGCATGGCCGAAGGTGTGGCCCAGGTTCAGCAGCGCGCGGTCGCCGCTCTCGCGCTCGTCCACCCCGACGATGTCGGCCTTGGCGCGGCAGCTGACCGTCACCGCATGGCGCCGGGCGTCGCTGTCGCCGTCCACCACGCGCCGGCCGTTCCGCTCCAGCCATGCGAAGAAGTCGGGCTGGCGGATCAGGCCGTATTTCACCACCTCGGCATAGCCGGCCAGCACCTCGCGGCGGGGCAGGGTGTCCAGCGTGGCGGTGTCGGCAATGACCAGGCGCGGCTGGTGGAAGGCGCCGATCAGGTTCTTGCCGTGGCGGCTGTTGATGCCGGTCTTGCCGCCGACTGAGCTGTCGACCTGGGACAGCAGCGTGGTCGGCACCTGGATGAAGTCGATGCCGCGCAGGGCCGACGCCGCGGCGAAGCCGGTGATATCGCCGATCACCCCGCCGCCCAGCGCGAGCAGGACGGTCGACCGCTCGATCCCGCGGCCCAGGATGTCGTCCATCAGCTGCTGGAAATGGGCGAAGTCCTTGGTCTTCTCACCGGCCGGCAGGACGATGGCCGGCTGCGGCGCGATCCCCGCCCGCTCCATCGCGGCGTTCAGCCTGTCCAGATGCAGCGGCGCCACGTTGGCGTCGGTCACCACGATGGGCGCCCGGCCGCGGGTGACGGCGGCGATGCGCTCGCCGGATTGGGCCAGCACGCCGTCGCCGACCAGGATGTCGTAGCTGCGGGCGCCCAGCTCCAGGCGGACGGTGTCGAGAGCGGCCGGGGTGGTGGCGGAGACGGAGGTCATCGGGGCAGTCCGCGAAGCTGGTGGGTCGGGAAGGGGATGGGGAGGAGGATCAGGAGGCGTCCGTCTTGGCGGCGTCGCCCTTGCCGGATCGTCCGCCGCGCGGCGGCCGGTGGGGAAGCTGGACGCCGAAATGCGCCTCCAGCGCGTCGATCACCAGCTCCACCGTCACGTCGGGCGGCCGTTCGTCGCTGACCACGGTCAGGTCAGCCTCGGCATAGATGGGATAGCGCTGCTCCATCAGCCGGCCGAGGATGGCGCGCGGGTCGCCCTGGTTCAGGATGGGGCGGTGGGTGCGCCGGGCGGTGCGGGCGACCAGGACGTCCAGCTCGGCGCGCAGCCAGACCGACACGCCGTGCTGGCGGATGGCGGCGCGGGTCTCCGGGTCCATGAAGGCGCCGCCGCCGGTCGCCAGGATATGCACCGGCTCGTCCTTCACCAGACGGCTGATGATGCGGCGTTCGACGGAACGGAAGACCGGCTCGCCGTCGCGGGCGAAGATCTCGGCGATGGTGCAGCCGGCCGCAGCCTCGATCTCGGTGTCGGCGTCGCGGAAGGGCAGGTGCAGGCGCGTCGCCAGCCGGCGCCCGATGGCGCTCTTGCCGGCCCCCATCAGCCCGACCAGCACCACGGTGCGCGGCAGCAGCGGCTCCGCATCCTCCGCCGCACCCGTACCCGGACCTTGGGCCGTCATCGCCTTGCGCAGTCCCATCACATCCATCCGATCCGCCACCCGTACCCTTCGATGCCAGCAGGCCCATGTTCCCGGCCGATGTCCCCGCCGGCCGTCACACCGCTGAAACAGACAACACTCATACCCGCCGAAAGCTGGCCGGCACAAGCGCTCCGGCCTTGTCGGAAGTTCGGGTGGACGGGTTGCGCCGCGGTCCGACCTGTGGCTACACTGCGCCGCCTCCCGGCCCCCGGCCGGGGCCGCGGATGCTTTAGCAGAAAAGCCATTGCTTGTCCCAAGCCCTGCGGACGCAGGGCGTGGTAGCTCCGCTCCGCTTCTCCGTTTTTTCCGACACAACACGCCCCTGGTGCCATGAGCCGGTTTCTCTCGATCCTCCTCGTCCTGCTGTTGCTGGTGATCGCCGGTGGCATGGTGTTCCTCGCCTCGTGGGACCTGCCGGCTCCGTCGAAAACGGTGGAGAAGGTTCTGCCGGATGAGCGCTTCCCGCGCTGAACCCCGACCATCGGCCGGAGGCGTCCCCCGGATCACGGTTCCGCTGCTGGCCGGGCTGCTGGCGGCCGGCTGGACCGTGGCCGTGGCCGCCCAGGCCCTTGGCCCGCCCATCCGGCTGACGCCCGATGCCGCGGCCGATGTTCCTGCCCCTGCCGCTGTTCCGCCCCCCGCCCTGCCTTCCGCCCAGACGGTCGTGCCGGCCTATCCGCCCGTGGTGACCCCGCCGCCGGCCGTGTCCCCTGTGGTGGCGCGGCCGGCACCCGTCGCGAGCGAGCCGTTGGGCGCGCCCGACCCGGATGGCGCCGGCACCCTCAGCGGCGTGCGCGGGCTGGGCGGCGATCCCTGGCGCGGCATCGGCCGGGCGGAGCTTCTGCCCCTGATCGCCGCGCTTCCGGTCGACACCCCGTCCCCCACCGTCAAGGCGCTGGAGCGCCGGCTGCTGCTGAGTGCCGGCTCGCCCGCCGTCGCGACGGGTGAGGCGCCGCCGCCCCGCCGGTTCGGCGCCCTGCGCATCGAGAAGCTGGCGCGGCTCGGTGATCCCGCCGGGGCGGCCGAGCTGGCCGACCTGCTGCCGGCGGCGCTGGCGGCGGCGCTGGCGGCGGACGAACCGGCGGCCAGGGCGCTGACCGATGCGGAACTGGTGCGCGGCGGCTTTGACTGCACGCGGGCGCTGGCCCGCGGCCGGAGCTTCACCTCCGCCTACTGGAGCAGGCTGGCCCTGTTCTGCCGCGCCCGCGTCGGTGACCAGGCCGGCACCGATGAGGCGCTGGCCACGCTGCGCGGCACCGGCCGGCGCTCCGACCCGTTCCTGATGGTGGCCGAGGCGCTGGCCGGCGCCGCACCACCGCCGGCCCGGATGCTGTCGCTGCAAGGCGACGGCGAGGGGCTGGCGCTGCTGCTCGCCGCCATGCGCACGGCGCGGATCGGCGTGCCGCCCGACCGGCTGCCGCTGGACAACCCGCCGGCGCTGGCCGCCATCGCCACCAACCCGTCCACCGATCCCGCCACCCGCGCCGCCGCCGGCGAACGGGCTGCAGCCTCGCTGTTCCTGGACGCCCGCCAACTGCTGGACCTCTATGCCCAGGTGCCGGCGGTGGGGGACGAGCTGCTGAGGGTGCGCGACATCGCCCAGCGCGACCGCAGCGCCCGCACCCGTGCGCTGGTCCATCAGGCGATGGCGGCGGCGATGGACGGACGGCGGCGCGTCGCGCTGGCCGCTCTGGCGGTGGAGTTGGTCGATCCGCGTCTGCGCGTCGGTCCGGTCGGCAATGCCGCCGCCGGGCTGCTCGACAGCGTGTCGCCGAGCGGCGATGCCGCGGCACTGGCCCCGTCGGCGGCCCGGCTCTATTACGCGCTCGGCCGGCTCGACCAGGCGCGGCGCTGGCAGGATCTGGCGCTCCGCAGCGGGCGGAGCGCCGACACCGCCTGGCTGTGGCCGCTGTCCGTGGTCGCCACCGGGCGCGGTGCCGAGGATCCGCGCGCGCTGACCGCGTGGCTGGACGAGGCGCTGCGCGGCGCCGATGGCATGGCCCGCAGCCGCATCGCCGGCCAGATGGCGCTTCTCCAGGCCACCGGAGTCGCCATCCCCGACGAGGCGTGGATGAAGGCCACCGACGGCGCCGGCCCGCCCAGCGGCAGCGATGCCGGTGTCGATCCGGCGCTGTGGCAGCGGCTGGGCGACGCCGCGGCCGGCGGCCGCATCGGCGAGACGGTGGCCGTCGCCCTGCTGCTGATGGGGGAGGCCGGACCCGCCGCCCTGCCGCCGGTCGTCACCGCCCGCGTCGCGGCCAACCTGAAGGCGGTCGGGCTGGAGCCGGACGCCCGCGCGCTGGCCCGCGAGGCGATGGCCGCACTCGCCGGCCCTTCCACGCCCACCTCACCCGCCGAATGACCTCATGCCTGGGGAACCCACCACAACCATGACGCCGACACCATGACCGGCAGCAAGTCCCCAGCCAAAGCCGCTGCCACAGCCACTGGCAAAGCCGCCGGCAAACCCGGTGCCAAGCGGCGCGGCCGGCCGTGCAAGCCGCGCACGGTCGCCACCTCCCCGCATCTGGACGCCTTCCTCGACATGCTGACGGCGGAGCGCGGGGCGGCGGTGAACACGCGGCTGGCCTATGAGCGCGACCTTGCCGACCTCGGCCGCTGGCTGGCCCAGCGCAGCGTGGCGCTGGAGGCGGCCGGGACCGAGGACCTGCGCGCCTATCTGGCGGTGCAGAGCAAGGACGGCGCCCCGCGCACCGTGGCGCGGCGGCTGTCGGCGATGCGGCAGTTCTACCGTTTCCTGCTGTCCGAGGGTCGCCGCGTCGACGATCCCGCCTCGCCGCTCGACAGCCCCAAGCAGGGCCGCCCGCTGCCCAAGATCCTGACGGAGGCGGAGGTCGGCGCCATGCTGTCCACCGCCGAGGCGCGCGGCGGGCCGGAAGGGATGCGGCTGGTGGCGCTGCTGGAGGTGCTCTATGCCACCGGCCTGCGCGTGTCGGAACTGGTCGGCCTGCCGATGACCGCGATCATGCGCGACGGCCGCGGCCTGCTGGTGCGCGGCAAGGGCGGCAAGGAACGGATGGTGCCGCTGTCCGACCCGGCGCTGGCGGCGTTGGCCGGCTACATCCCGTTGCGCGGTCACTTCATCCCGCCGACCGCCGGTGCGGAGGCGGGGCACAGCCCCTTCCTGTTCCCGTCACGCAGTTCGGCCGAAGGACACCTGACGCGCCAGCGCTTCGCCCAGTTGTTGAAGCAACTGGCCATCGACTCCGGCATCGACCCGGAGAAGGTCAGCCCGCACGTCCTGCGCCACGCCTTCGCCACCCATCTGCTCGACCATGGCGCCGACCTGCGCTCCGTCCAGAAGATGCTGGGCCATGCCGACATCGCGACGACGCAGATCTACACCCATGTGGTGACGGAACGGCTGAAGAAGGTCATGCACGACCACCACCCGCTGGCGCGCCGCAAGGTGGAGGAGCCTTCGGAGGGGTAGGGGAGGTAAGGGTGGGGGAGGGGGCATCGTCAGCCGACACCTCCCCACAAACCCTTACTTCTTTTCCAGCATCAGCGTGCCCTGACGGGTCACCTTGTTCTTGATCTTGTCGGCCAGAAGCGCCAGCGCCCAAGGCAACTGCACCTCCATCTCGACACTGTCGTCCAGCACGTCGATGTGGCCGGCGATGGTCTGGGCCAGCGCAACGACGCGGAAGTTCAGGCGGTCTTCGGTCCAGCTGTCGTCGACGCTGGCCGCCACGGCGCTCAGGCGCGCCCGCACCTCGCCCATGCCGTCGACCAGCCGGCGCTTGGCCTCCGCCCGGCCGAGCGAGTGGGGGATGGACAGGGTCAGGGGTTTCGGCATGGTCGGCGGCTCCGCACTGCACGGGTCTGGTGTCCCGCCGTCCGTTCGGCGGCGGGACAAGGGTAACAGCAGGGGCGGACGTTTGCTCCCGCTGTACCCTTAAGCCCGCCGCCTCAGCGGTCGTGGAGCGGCGCCATCTGGTCCAGGCGGTGGGCGAAGTCGATGTCGGCCTGGGTCACGGCATCGGCGCTGCGGGTGTAGAGGATCACCTCCACCCGCCCGACGTCGTTGAACCATTCGGGATGGTGGCCGGTCTTCTCGGCCAGCAGCGCGACCTGGGTCATGAAGCCCCAGGCGGCCGGGAAATCGGCGAAATGGTAGGTCTTGCGGATGGCGTCGCGCTCCAACACCTCCGCCCAGCCGTGCAGTTCCTTCAGCGCCGTCTGGCGATGGGCGCCGACAAGGCGATCGGACATGATGACCTCCCTTTCCTCAGTCACTCTTTTGCCGTCACTCTTTTGCCTCCCGCAGCTTCTTGGCGAACGGGCGGCGGTTCGCTACCTTCTGCGGCATGATACGGAAACCTTCAGGTCCCCATACGGTTCCGCCCACGGTCGAAGACCTGGAGCGCATGGCCGAAGAGGCGCTCGACACCATCCCGGCGGAGCTGCTCGCCCCGGTCGGGAACCTCGTCATCCATGTCGAGGATTTTCCCGATGAGGATACCGAGCGGGAGATGGAGCTGGAAAGCCCATTCGACCTGTTGGGGCTCTATCGGGGCGTGGATCTGACGCGGCAAAGCGTCGCCGACCTGCGCGGCGGGCCGGACATGATCTTCCTCTACCGCCGGCCGATCCTGGATTACTGGTGCGAGACGGGGGAGGAGCTGCCGGCCATCGTCCGCCATGTCCTGATCCACGAGATCGGCCACCATTTCGGCTTCTCCGACGAGGACATGGAGCGGATCGAGACCATGGAGTAAGGGGAGGGCAGGAGGGCGCCGTTCAGCCTTCCAGCGCGTCGGCCACCCGGCGGCGCAGGGCCGGCACCAGTTCCTCCTCGAACCAAGGGTTCCGGTTCAGCCAAGCGGTGTTGCGCCAGCTCGGGTGCGGCAGCGGCATGAAGGCCGGGCCGTATTCCCGCCAGCTCGCCACCGTCTCCGTCATCGTCGCCTTGCGCCGCTCGCCGAGATAGCGCGCCTGGGCGTATTGCCCGATCAGCAGCGTCAGCCGCACGCCCGACAGCGCGTCCAGCAGCGGCGGGTGCCACAGGGGCGCGCATTCGGGCCGCGGCGGGTAATCGCCCCCCTTCGGCATGGTGCCGGGATAGCACAGCCCCATCGGCACCACGGCGATGCGGGATTCATCGTAGAAGGCGGCGCGGTCCATCGCCAGCCACTTGCGCAGCCGGTCGCCGGAGGCATCGTCCCACGGGATGCCGCTGGCATGCACCCGCGCGCCGGGCGCCTGCCCGACGATCAGCAGCCGGGCGGTCGGGCTGCCGCGCACGACCGGGCGGCAGCCATGGGGCAGCACCCCCGCACACAGCGTGCAGGCGCGCACCCTCGCGAACAGGCGGTCGAGGTTTGAGCCGCCTTCAACGATGTCATCAGACAAGCGTCAGCAAATCCTGGACGAAGGCCGGCACCACCTGGGTCGCCGGGCCGTGGATGGAGCTGTGGAAATAGGAGGCGCCCTCCGACGGTTCCAGGTTCAGCTCGACCGTATAGGCGCCGGCGGACCGCGCCTCCGCCACGAATCCGGCAGCCGGATAGACATGGCCCGACGTGCCGATCGACACGAACAGGTCGCATTCCTCCAGCGCCCGCTGGATGCGCTCCATCTGATAGGGCATCTCGCCGAACCACACCACGTCGGGCCGCATGCCGCCCTTGCGCCCACAGGTCAGGCAATGGTCGTGCACCGACAGGTCGCCCTGCACCTCCGTCACGGTGCGGCAATGCAGGCAGAAGGCCTTCAACAGCTCGCCATGCATGTGCAGCGGTGCCTTCGACCCGCCGCGCTCGTGCAGATTATCGATGTTCTGCGTCACCAGCAGGACCTCGCCCTTCCAGCGCCGCTCCAGCTCCGCCAGCGCCTTGTGCGCCGCGTTGGGCTGCACCGCCGGGTCGGCGAGACCGCGCCGGCGGTCGTTGTAGAAGCGGTGGACGAGGTCGGGGTTGCGCGCGAACCCTTCCGGCGTCGCCACATCCTCCAGATCGACCTGGCTCCAGATGCCGCCGGCGCAGCGGAAGGTGTCCAGCCCCGATTCTTTGGAGATCCCGGCCCCGGTCAGGATGACGATCGAGTCGGTCGGACGCAGTCGGTTGGTCAGCGCGGGTGAGGGCATGGGATCCCCTTAGCGGTTCGGAAACCGGTCACATGGAAAACTGCTGCGGCGTACGCTCGTCGCGCCCGGAAGTAAAGCCGCTGAAAAGAAAGAAGGGGGATACCGCAGGTGGTCAAGGTCCTGTTCGTCTGCACGGGCAACATCTGCCGCTCGCCCACCGCCGAGGGGGTGTTCCGCCATCTGGCCGAACGCGCCGGTCTCCACGGTCATGTGATCGCCGACTCCGCCGGCACCCACGGCTATCACGTCGGCGAACCGCCCGACCCGCGCACGCAACGCGCGGCGCTGGCCCGCGGCGTCGACCTGTCGGCGTTGCGTGCCCGCAAGGTGGTGTCGGCCGACTTCACCCGCTTCGACCATATCCTGGCGATGGACCACGGCCATCTCGCCCAGCTGCGCCGCATCGCCCCGGCCGGCGCCACCGCCGCCCTGGGCCTGTTCCTGGATGACGCGCCCAGCCTGGAGGGGCAGGAGGTGCCCGACCCCTATTACGGCGGCCCCGACGGGTTCGAGCAGGTGCTGGACCTGTGCGAGGCCGGATCGCGCGGCCTGCTGGACCGCCTGTCGCGGGAAAGCAGATCCCCGATTCGCGAAAGCATCGGTTAACGTCTCGCGGTGCCCCGGCCGCTTGGTCTATGCTGCCGGGACTAAGCCCATTCGGAGCATCCGTCAGCCATGACCAGCGCAGCCACCGGCACCACCACGCCCGGCGGGATCCTCGACGGCATCGTCCTGTTCGAGGCCTTCACGCCGGAGGAGCGCGCCGCCGTGGCCTCGCGCGGGCGGGTGTTCGACGCCCCGGCCGGCACGGTGCTGATGCGCGAGGGCGACGTCGCCAGCTCGCTCTACGTCCTGCTCGACGGCACGGTGCGGGTGGTGCGCAACGATCCCTTTGGCGGTCAGGTGGAGGTCGGCTTCCGCCGCGCCGGCGACTGTTTCGGCGAGATGGCGCTGATCGACGGCGGCGCCCGCTCCGCCTCCGTCATCGCCGCCACGCAGGTGACGGTGTTCGAACTGGAACGCGACCTGTTCCTGGCGCTGATCTCCCCCTCGCCCGACCTGCTGGCGAAGCTGCTGCGCGAACTCAGCCGGATGATCCGCGAGGTGTCGGAACGGGTGGTGCGCGAGGATCTGGAACGCCGCACCCGCATCGCCGAGTCGGCGCTGGCCCGTCAGCGCGCCATCACCCAGGCGGTGACCGGGCTGGCGCATGAACTGAACACGCCGCTCGGCGTCTGCGTCACCGCCGCCAGCCACCTGCAGGATCTGGCCCGGCCCGGCAATGGCCCGCTGTCGTCCGAGGAACTGCGGGAACCGGCCGCCTTGCTTGACGCCAACCTCGCCCGCGCGGTGGAGTTGGTGGAGGCGTTTTCCGCCATCGCCGCCTGCCAGAACTCCGAACCGCTGGAGGCGCTGGAGCTGCGCCACATGGCGGAGGACGCGGCGGCCCTGTTCGCCGTCCAGCATCCCGACCTGCCGCTGGACATCCGGGTCGCGCCGGGCCCCGCCTGCCCCTGGATCGGCTGTGCCGCGCATCTGGACCGGGTGCTGCACCACCTGTTCGCCAACGCCGCCGCCCATGGTTATGGCGGCGGTCCGGGCGAAGTCGAGGTGACGATCCAGCAGGCGACGCTGGACGCGGTCCCGGCCTGGAGCCTGACCGTCCGCGACCGCGGCGCCGGCATTCCGGCCAGCAACCTGCCGACGCTGACCGACGCCTTCTTCACCACCGCCCGCGGCCGCGGCCACAAGGGGTTGGGGCTGGCGGTGGTGTTCAACACGGTGACCGGGCCGCTCGGCGGCCGGCTCGCCATCGACAGCAAGCCGGGCGCCGGCACCACCGTGACTGTCACCGTCCCGCAAGAGTTGTGACGGGCGGGGCGGCCCTTACCCCTGCCCCTCACCCGTGCAGGGCAAGCCCCTTCACCGTCTTGTCGACCGCCTTCTTCGGTCCGCGCAGGGCCAGCCCGACCAGATCGGGGACGTCCGGGTCCTCGGCCCGGAAGGCGGCGCGGTTGGCGGCGTCGTGGCCGGTGCCGAACATTGCGGCGACATAAGGCACCAGCGTCAATCCCCGCTCCAGCGCGGCATCGCGAACGGCCCGCAGCTGTCCGCCGTCGGCGGTGAAGATCATCATCGGCTGGCCCAGCATCCGGCCATAGCGGCGGCCGGCGCCGTCGACATACTCCTCGCCCAGCGCCTCCGGCGCCGCGGCGGCGATCCCGGTGGCGAGGAAGGCGGCGACGTTCAGCTTCTGCCACACGGCCAAATCGGCGCGGATGACCAGCGCGACCTTGGTGTCGAAGCGGACGGGAGCGTCGGCGGGCATGGTTTCGGGCATCAGGCTATCGGGCATGGTGGTTGTCTCCTTTGCCCAACCAGATGCCGGATGATCGCGCCTCAGTCTGGAACGTTCGTGCACAGATCGCGATAGGCGGCCGGCGTCAGGCCATAGGCGCGGCGGAACCAGCGGCCGAGATGGCTCTGGTCGGCGAACCCGACCTCCGCCGCGACCAGGGCCGGCGCCTCGCCGTCGGCCAGCCGGCGCCGGGCGGCGCGCAGGCGCAGCCGGATCAGATAGGCGTGCGGCGACAGGCCGAAGGCGGCGCGGAAGGCGCGGTTCAGCCGGAAGCGGTCGACGCCGGCCGCCGCCGCCAGCTCGTCCAGCCCGACATCTTCGGCCATCCGCGCATGCAGCAGCTCGCGCGCCAGGGCGGCGGCGCGGTCGGGGCGCAGTGACCGGCGCTCCTCCGGCAGTTCCAGATGGCCGGCCAGCCGCGCCGCCAGCCGGTCCACCGACAGGTCGCGGGCCAGCCGCCCCTCTCGCAGGTGCAGGGCCAGGAAGGCGGTGCGGATCGTCGCGGCAAGGCCGGGATCGTCGGCCAGCGTGTCGCGGAATCCCAGCGGCATGCCGGAGCCCCGCGGCATCAGGCTGCGCAGCGCCTCGCTGCGGGCGGACAGCAGCGGCACCGGCAGATAGAGCATGGCATAGGTGAAGCCCTCGTCCCCCGGACTGTGGCCGTCATGCGCCTCGCCGGGTTCGATCAGGATGACGCGGCCGGGGACGCTGGTGTGCAGCCGCCGCCGGCAGCGGAAGGCCTGCACCCCCTGCTCGGTGACGCCGACCAGCAGTTCGTCATGGTCATGCAGGTCATAGGCATGGCCGCGGAAATGGGCGCGGATGGTCTCGATGCCGGTCTCTGCATCGCGCCGCACCGCCACCCAGTCGTCCTTTCCGCCGGGCACCCCATCCTCCCGATCAGTAGATCAGCTCGTTCTCGCCGCCGCCTTCGGAGATGACCAGTTCGCCGCGGGCGGCCAGATCCTTCGCCAACTGCACCATGTACATCTGCGCCTCGTCCACGTCGCGGACGCGCACCGGCCCCATCGCTGCCATGTCCTCGCGCAGGATCTTCGCCGCACGCTCGGACATGTTGGAGAAGAACAGGTCTTTCAGCGTTTCCGACGCGCCCTTCAGCGCGGTGCCCAGCTTCTGCTTGTCCACCGTGCGCAGCAGGGTCTGGACGCCGCTGGGATCGAGCTTCGACAGGTCCTCGAAGGTGAACATCAGCGACTTGATGCGCTCGGCGCTGTCGCGGTTGCGTTCCTCCAGCGCCGCCATGAAGCGATGCTCGGTGGTGCGGTCCAGCCCATTGAAGATCTCCGCCAGCATCTCGTGGCTGTCGCGCCGGCTGGTGCGGGCGAGATTGGTCATGAACTCCGTGCGCAGCGTACGCTCCACGTCGTCCAGGACCTCCTTCTGCACCGCCTCCATGCGCAGCATGCGCATGATGACTTCCATCGCGAAGCTTTCCGGCAGCTGGGTCAGCACCCGGCCGGCATGTTCGGGGCGGATCTTGGACAGGACGACGGCGACGGTCTGCGGATACTCGTTCTTCAGGTAGTTGGACAGCACCGACTCGTTGACGTTGGCCAGCTTGTCCCACATCGTCCGGCCGGCCGGACCACGGATTTCCTCCATGATCTGGTCGACCTTGTCCTTCGGCAGGGTCTTCATCAGCAGGCGTTCGGTCGAATCGAAGGAACCGACCAGCGACCCGGTGGCCGACATCTGTTCGGCGAACTCGACGAACAGGCGTTCGATCAGGTTGGCCGACACCGTGCCCAGGTTCGCCATCACCTGGGACAGTTCCTTGATCTCCTCGTCGTCCATCAGCGAGAACAGCTTGGACGAATGCTCCTCGCCCAGCGCCAGCATCATGATGGCGGCCTTTTCCGGGCCGGTGAGGGTCCGGTAATCCTCACGAACCTTCAACGCCATCTGTCCGCCTCCGCCGCCACCGCCACCGCTCACCTCGCGTCGGGGGCGAGCGGTTCATTCTTACACGTCAGGTTTCCTGATCTTCCGTTTTAATACGATCTTCTGTGGCATTCCATCCCTTCGGGGACGAAGGGCGGGGACAAATTCAGCCGATTCCCCGCCCCTCCTGCCGTCTTCCGCGGCTGTACCGTCAGCCGAACCGCTTGGCGATCACCGCATAGGCGGCGCGCAGGCCCAGCGCCTCGCCCCCCTCCGGCCGGCCGGGGCGGGCGGAACCGTTCCAGGCATAGGTGTCCAGATGCGCCCAGGGCGTGCCCTTCGACACGAATTCCTGCAGGAACAGCCCGGCGGTGATGGCGCCGGCGAAGCCGTTGGTGGTGACGTTGTTGATGTCGGCCACCTTGCTGTCCAGCCCCTTGCGGTAGGGTGCCCACAGCGGCAGCCGCCACATCGGGTCGTCGACCGCGCTCCCGGCCTCCGTCAGGTCATTCGCCAGCGCGTCGTCGTTGCACATCAGCGCCGGCAGATCGGGGCCGAGCGCCACGCGCGCCGCACCGGTCAGGGTGGCGAAGTCGATCAGCAGCTCCGGCTTTTCCGAATCCGCCTCGGCCAGCGCGTCGCACAGGATCAGGCGCCCTTCGGCGTCGGTGTTGCCGACCTCCACCGTCAGGCCCTTGCGGGTCTTCAGCACGTCCTGCGGCTTGAAGCTGTCGCCCGACACGACATTCTCCACCGCCGGCACCAGCACGCGCAGCCGCACCGGCAGCCCGGCCATCATGATCATCCGGCCGAGCGCCAGCGCATGCGCCGCGCCGCCCATGTCCTTCTTCATGATGAGCATGGCGGAGGACGGCTTCAGGTCCAGACCGCCGGTGTCGAAGCAGACGCCCTTGCCGACGATGGTGACCTTGGGGTGTTCCGGGTTGCCCCAGCGCAGGTCGATCAGCCGCGGCGCCCGCGGGCTGGCGCGACCGACGGCATGGATGGCGGGATAGTCGCGGTCGAGCAGATCCTGCCCGACGATCACCTCGACCGCGGCGTCGAACTCGGCGGCCAGATCCTGCGCCGCCTGGGCCAGTTCCGCCGGCCCCATGTCGCAGGCCGGGGTGTTGACCAGATCGCGCACCATCCAGGTGGCGGTCGCCGCCCGCTCCACCTCGCCATGGTCGGCCTCCGCCGGCCAGACCAGATTGGCGAAGCCCTTCTCCGGCGGCTTCTTGTAGCGGCTGAAGCGGTAGCTGCCGAGCGCCCAGCCCAGCGCCGCCCGCGTCGCCGCCCGCTCGTCCAGCGCCGCGTCGATCCGGTAGGAGCCGGCCGGCAGCGAGGCGGGCAGGCCGGCGAAGGCCCACAGATCGTCGACGGCCGACACGCCGGCCAGCACATGGGCGACGGCGCCGTCCGGTCCCGGCAGGAAGACGGTCGATCCGGCCTCGCCGGTGAAGCCCACCGCCTTGACCCAAGAGGCGACGGCCGGCGACTGCCCGGCCAGCCAGTCGGCCAGTCCGGCCTTGGTCACGGGGGTGAGGGCGACGGTGTCCGGACCGTCAACGGCAAGCAGGGTGGCGAGCAAGACTGGGGATCCTTCTCACGAGATCACGTCACGCATCCGACACGGATGCCCATCCCCCAAGGATGGCGCGCCGGTGGCCGGCTGGAAAGGGGCGCGATGCGCCGGGCAGGCATGGGCGAGGCATGGGCGGGCTGTGAAAGTCGGCGGATGGAACAGGATGGAACGGTTTTCCAGCCATGTTCCACTGTTCCATTTGGCCGCCATGGTCCGCCCGTCCCGCCGTTTCGGCTGGGGTGGATGGAACGGATGAAACACCATGAAACAGGTTTCCGGCGATGTTCCAGCGTTCCCCGCGCCGGACGGGCGCGGGACGATTGGCTGCAATGGCACGACGCATCGGGGACATGCCATGACCTTTCCAACGCTGTAGGCAAATTATCCTAGCACAGGGAGGGAAAGCCGCCAGCGATTGAATGAACCGGGATGGCGCAGGAAGGAGGGCGTGCCGAGGCCGGGCACGCTGCGAGCGTCCCCGGCCGACCACTACAAGATGCACATAATTCGGAGCGATATTAAGCCACTGTAATAAAAGGAACTTTGCGTCATACCCCGCAAAGGCAGGGATCCAGGAAGCTCGGCAATGAAGCGGCTGAAACGGCTGGATTCCCGCCTTCGCCGGAATGACGGCCGAATAGATGACATGATTCCAGCGGTTTAAGGATCCATGAGATCCGTGCATCCCGTAGTTGCCGACGAGGGACCTAATGCATTGACGCAAACAAGGGATACCGGTTGCCGATGGTCAGTAGCGCTTTTTCTCCATCGCCGACTGTCTAAGGCTGGCATGAATTAACCAACCGGCGGGAAGAACAAGGCTGACTTTTCCCCGCTGGCCGGCGCTTGGCGAAGAGGATCGGAATAGAGGTAGGCAGGGGCGGCCAGACCGGCATCCCCGCCCCTAAGTCGTTGCAGGGCGGCACGCTGCTCGGTGGTCAATGTTCCGGACACCTTGGCGAAAGTCGTGGCGTAGAGCCACGCCAACTCCCCGTCCAACTCCCCGTAGCGGCGACCGAGCGCCACCACGCTCTCGCGGTTAGCGGCGGTTCCGCTTAGGAACTTCCGGAGTTCCAGCGATATCGCTCGCCGGACCTCGATGATCTCGGCCAGCGCCCCGCGTTGCCGTTCGAGTATGTCGGCCATCAGGCGTCGCTGCGAGGGATCGAGAATACGCATGAACGTCTCGCCGCTGTCGCCCGTCAGCGATGTGCTGATCCGGTAATCCCTCCGACCGGCTGCGGCGGCGGCCATTGCGGGAGCGTCTTTCAGGTAGAAGCCGCCGAAATAGGTGCCATGCCGTTCTGGACAGAAGTAGGTATCAGCCTCCGACGATCCGGCGTACCAGCTGAAGAACTCGCTGGCCAGGGTCATGTAGGCGACGTTGATCAGATGCTCGGTTCCGCGCTCCAGCTTGTGGTGTTCCATGTCGACGGCCGGCCAGGAATTGAAGTCGCCGAAACGCATCCGGCGCAGGGCGGCCTGCTGTTGGGGTTTGAGGGAGGCGGCAAGGCGGCCGAACACCGCCGCCCGCTGGTAGGCTAAGGCCGCGTCCTCGGCAAACATTGCCCTAGCGTAACGCCGCACGGAATCCCGGTTCAGCCCGACGCTGCCGGCGGGAAAGCGCCCCTCCAGCTGGTCGTGGAAAGCGGCGATTAGCGGCAACCGGCGCAGGGCGAGTTGGCGCATCCGCTCCGCCTCGGGCGGCGCCTCACGCCGCAGCATCTCCAGTTGGGAGATATCCAGTATCGACAGCACGTTACCAGCCACCCGGTCGAGGAACTGGGGGCTGTGGCCCTGGTCGGCGACATCGATGTCGCGCATGAACTGGAAGCCAAAAAAGTCGGCCACCTTGCCCGGTGGGATGAAGGATGAGGCGCCGAAGTTGCCGGTGATGAAGGCCAGCCCGTTGAAGGCGATGGTGGTTAGCTGGGCGCGATCCGAAACGGCCTGTTCCAATGTGTATCCGTTCCGCTCTGAGCCCCTTTCAGGACCGCCGGTCGACTGCTTGTCGGCCTCATGGGCGGCCTCGCCATCCCGCCGGCGGTCATCTCGTCCGGCCGGCGGTCCACCATCGGGCCGGGCCACCAGGCCCTCCGCGGTATCTACACAGGAGGCGGCGACCACGCCCTCGGGTGTCGTGTGCATAACCCGCTCGCCGGCTGTTTTGCCCCGACAATCCTCTAAAGCACCAGATGGCGGTCGTCGGTCTACTCGGCTCTGTTGGGCCTGAGCCGAAAATGCCAAGCAAAGTATCGTGATTGCCGCTGTCAGTTGGCGAAACATGCCCGTATGCCTTTCGCTGAATTAGAGGGCCAACGTGGGCATCTCTCTGATGGCGTCATTGGGGAGGTAACATCCTCCCTCTGCCGCTCACTCCCGGCTTGCGCTACCGGTAGCCGCCTGAGCTTGGAGAGGACGGTTTCGGCGGGCGTGGCTATGCGGGTGTCCAGGTGGGTGCGGTAAGGATCGTCCCAGAACAGTTTCCGGGTCATGGAGTGCCTCGCGTGACGTAAGAGATCGATTCATGTCGCGGATGGACAGTCCTCCCGCCCAACCAGTCGTACAATACATCCGCTCCGAAGACATGCCAGGAAAGGCATTGTCGCGCGGATGGGGCAAATGCTTGTCCCGGCGCAACCGGAGGGCTTGCTACGGTCCCGGTGGCGGGTCATGCTCACGCCCCCGCAGATGCGTGTTCTGAAAGGTGAAGCCCGATGTCCGACCTGACTCTGGTGATTGGGAACAAGACTTATTCATCCTGGTCGCTGCGCCCCTGGCTGGCGCTCAAGCAGGCCGGGCTGAGCTTTGCCGAAACCGTCATCCCCCTGCGTCAGCCCGACACCGCCGCGCGCATCGCCGAGCATTCGCCGTCGGGCCGCGTGCCGTCCCTGATCCACAACGGCCTGACCGTCTGGGATTCGCTGGCGATCTGCGAGTATGTGGCGGAGCTGGCGCCCGAGGTCCGGCTGTGGCCGGCGGACCGGGCGGCACGCGCGGTGGCGCGGGCGGTGTCGGCGGAGATGCATTCCGGCTTCGTCTCCCTGCGCAGCACCATGTCGATGGACCTCAAGCGCGACCGCAAGGGCCAGGGCATGACCGAAGCGACCGCCGCCGATATCGCCCGGATCCAGGCGCTGTGGGCCGACGCCCGCGCCCGCTTCGGCAAGGCGGCGGGCGGGCCGTTCCTGTTCGGCGCCTTCACCATCGCCGACGCCATGTTCGCCCCGGTGGTGACGCGGCTGGAGACCTATGGCGTCGCGGTGACGCCCGAGTCGCGCGCCTATATGGACGCGGTGCTGGCCCTGCCGGCGATGCGGGACTGGATCGCGGCGGCCAAGGACGAGCCGTGGGAATTCGAGCCGTGAGCCATCCCGGCGTCACCATCCGGCCGGCGCAGCCGGAGGATGCCGAGGCGGTCGGCGAACTGCTGCGGGCGTCCTACCCGCCGCTGATGGCGGCCGGCTATCCGGCCGACGTGCTGGACCGCGCCCTGCCGGCGATGATGAAGGCCAACCCGCTGCTGCTGCGGTCGGGCACCTATCATCTGGCGGTGGCGGATGACGGCGCCGCGGAGAGCGCCATTGTCGGCTGCGGCGGCTGGACCCGCGAGCCGCCGGGGCCGCCCTGCCAGCCGGTCGACCCGACGGTGGGCCACATCCGGCATTTCGCCACCCATCCCGGTTACCTGCGCCGGGGTGTCGGCACCGCGCTTCTCGGCCGCTGCATCGAGGAGGCCGGGGTTGCCGGTGTCCGCCGACTGGAATGCCTGTCGAGCCTCGTCGCCGAGCGCTTCTATGCGTCGGCCGGCTTCCGCCCCGTCGGCAGCCGGTCGGTGATCCTGGCGCCGGGTGTCCAGTTCGACAGCGTCGTCATGGTGCTGGAGCTGTCCCCGACCGCCGGCTGACGCAACTGCAAAAGAAAAACGGCGCGCCGTCCTGCCGGATGGC
Source organism: uncultured Azospirillum sp. (assembly GCF_946480385.1). The sequence goes on along the minus strand of NZ_CAMLJP010000012.1, from coordinate 7,924 downwards.
GCGCCGTTTTCATGTTTGAACCTCGACTCCCTCTCCCGTCCCGGGAGAGGGTGAGAGGAGAGGGCCGTATTCACTCCGCCGGGATGGCGCGCGGCAGGGTCACCGGCACGGCCAGACGGTGCAGCATCTCCTTCGGAACCACCTGCCAGAAGTGGCCGAGTTCACGTTCCCAGTCGTTGAGGATCTCGGCGGCGAAACGGCTCTGCGTCTCGGCGACGTGCTCCTCGATCAGGGCGCGGAGCTGGGCCTCGTAATGGGGCACCTCGATCCGCTGGAAGATGACGCTTTCCTCGTTGATGTGCAGCGGCAGCGAGTCCTCCGGATCGTACAGGTAGGCCATGCCCCCGGTCATGCCGGCGGCGAAGTTGTCGCCGACCTTGCCCAGGATGACCGCCGTGCCGCCCGTCATATACTCGCAGCCGTTGGAGCCGCAGCCCTCCACCACCACGGTGGCGCCGGAGTTGCGCACCGCGAACCGCTCACCGGCCTGACCGGCGGCGAACAGCTTGCCGGCGGTGGCGCCGTACAGCACCGTGTTGCCGATGATGGTGTTCTTGTTCGACTCCAGCGGGCTGCTGGTCGCCGGACGGACGACGATGGTTCCGCCCGACAGGCCCTTGCCGACATAGTCGTTGGCGTCGCCCATCACCTCCAGCTTGATGCCCTGGACCGCGAAGGCGCCCAGGGACTGGCCGGCGGTGCCGCGCAGGCGGACGGTGATGTGGCCGGGCTGCAGCCCGAACATGCCGAACTTCCGCGTCACCATCGAGGACAGCCGCGTGCCGATGGCGCGCTGCGTGTTGCGGGCGTTGTAGGCGAGCTGCATCTTCTCGCCTTCCTCGAACAGCGGGCGGGCGTCGGCGACGATGCGGGCGTCCAGCGTGTCCGGCACCTCGTTGCGGCCCTGGAGCGTGCAGTAGCGCGCGTTCTCGCCCGGATCGACCTGGGCCAGCAGCGGGTTGAGGTCGAGGTCGTCGAGGTGGGCGCCGCCGCGGCTGACCTGATGCAGCAGGTCGGTGCGGCCGATCACCTCGGTCAGCGAGCGGAAGCCCAGGCGGGCCAGGATCTCGCGGACCTCTTCGGCCAGGAAGGTGAAGAGGTTGACGACCTTCTCCGGCGTGCCGACGAACTTCTCGCGCAGCTTCTCGTCCTGGACGCAGACGCCGACCGGGCAGGTGTTGGAATGGCACTGCCGGACCATGATGCAGCCCATGGCGATCAGGCTGGCGGTGCCGATGCCGAACTCTTCCGCGCCCAGCATGGCGGCGATGACGATGTCGCGGCCGGTCTTCAGGCCGCCGTCGGTGCGCAGCCGCACGCGGTGGCGCAGCTTGTTCAGCGTCAGGACCTGATGGACCTCCGACAGGCCCATTTCCCAGGGCAGGCCGGCGAACTTGATCGAGGTCTGCGGGCTGGCGCCGGTGCCGCCGGAGTTGCCGGAGATCAGGATGATGTCGGCGTTGGCCTTCGCCACGCCGGCGGCGATGGTGCCGATGCCTGACCGGCTGACCAGCTTCACCGTGACCTTGGCGTCCGGGTTGATCTGCTTCAGGTCATAGATGAGCTGCGCCAGATCCTCGATCGAGTAGATGTCGTGGTGCGGCGGCGGGCTGATCAGCATGACGCCCGGCGTCGAGTGACGCAGCCGCGCGATCATCTCCGTCACCTTGAAGCCGGGCAGCTGGCCGCCTTCGCCGGGCTTGGCGCCCTGGGCGACCTTGATCTCCAGCTCGCGGCACTGGTTCAGGTACTCGGCGGTGACGCCGAAGCGGCCCGACGCCACCTGCTTGATGGCGGAGTTCCAGTTGTCGCCATTCTTGTCGGGACGGAAGCGCGCCGGATCCTCGCCGCCCTCGCCCGAGTCGGACTTGGCGCCGATACGGTTCATCGCGACGTTCAGCGTGCCGTGCGCCTCGGGCGACAGGGCGCCCATCGACATGCCCGGCGTGATGAAGCGCTTCCGGATGGCGGTGATGCTCTCCACCTCGTCCACCGGGACGGCGGCCTTGGTGGTGCGGAACTCCAGCAGGTCGCGCAGCTGCATCGGCGGCCGCTTGTTCACCTGCTCCGAGTACTTCTTGAAGGTGGTGTAGCTGTCGTTGGTGACGGCCTGCTGCAGGGTGTGGATGATCCCACCCTCCCAGCCATGGCGGTCGCCCGACTTGCGGAAGCGGTAGAAGCCGCCGACCGGCAGGGGCAGCGCCTCGCCGGCATAGGCCAGCGCGTGCTGCTCCAGGACCTTCTTCTGGATGCCGTTCAGGCCGATGCCGGAGATGCGGCTGACCATCGCCGGGAAATGTTCCGCGACCAGGGCGCGGCTGAGGCCGATGGCCTCGAAGTTGCCGCCGCCGCGGTAGCTGCTGATGACCGAGATGCCCATCTTGGACATGATCTTCAGCAGGCCGTCGTCGATGGCCTTCTTGTAGTTCGTCATCGCCTTTTCCAGCGACAGCGAACCGAGCAGGCCGCGGCGCTGGCGCTCGGCCACCGCTTCCTGCGCCAGATAGGCGTTGACGGTGGTGGCGCCGACGCCGATCAGCACCGCGAAGTAATGGGTGTCCAGGCATTCCGCCGTGCGCAGGTTCAGCGAGGTGAAGGTGCGCAGGTTGGAGCGGATCAGGTGGGTGTGGACCGCACCAGTCGCCAGGATGGCCGGGATGGCGGCGCGGGCCGGGCCCATCGCCTCGTCGGTCAGGATGACGTGGTTGGCACCGCCGCGCACGGCGTCCTCCGCCTCCTGGCGGATGCGGCGCAGGGCGTCGCGCAGCGCGTCGGGGCCGGCATCGACCGGGAAGGTGGCGTCGATCACCGCCGCCGTCTCGCCCATATACTCCCGCATGGCGTGGAATTCGGCGGTGGTCAGCACCGGGCTGTCGAGTTGCAGCAACCGGGTCTGGCTCTCATCCTCGTCCAGGATGTTGCCGAGGTTGCCAAGCCGCGTCTTCAGGCTCATCACCCGGCGCTCGCGCAAGCTGTCGATCGGCGGATTGGTGACCTGGGAGAAGTTCTGGCGGAAGAAGTGGTGCAGGCCGCGGTACTTGTCCGACAGCACGGCGATCGGGCTGTCGTCGCCCATCGAGCCGACGGCTTCCTTGCCGTCCTCCGCCATCGGGTGGAGGATCAGCTCCATGTCTTCCATGGCGAGGCCGAAGGCCATCTGGCGACGGCGCAGCTCCTCCTTCTCCATGTCAGACGGCTCGCCCTTCAGCGAGGCGGTCTTGACCAGCTCGTCCAGGTGCGTGGTGTTCTTGACCCACTGGCCCCAGGGCTTCTGGGAGGCCAGATGGTCCTTCAGCTCACGGTCGTGGAACAGCTTGCCGGCCTGCAGGTCGACGGCGATCATCTCGCCCGGGCCGAGGCGGCCCTTCTCGATCACCTGGTTCTCCTCGATCTTGACCATGCCGGTCTCGGAGCCGGCGATGATCAGGCCGTCGGTGGTGATGGTGTAGCGCATCGGGCGCAGGCCGTTGCGGTCCATGCCGCCGACGACCCAGCGGCCGTCGGTCATGGCGAGCGCGGCCGGGCCGTCCCACGGCTCCATCACCGAGTTGCAGTAGGCGATCAGCGCCTTGTGATTGTCCGGCGTGGTCTGCGAGCTGGTCAGCGCCTGCGGCACCAGCATCATCTTGACCATCGGCGCGGTGCGGCCGGCGCGGACCATCACCTCGAACACGGTGTCGAGCGCACCGGAGTCGGACAGGCCGACGCCGATCACCGGCTTCAGGTCGCCCATGTTGGCGCCGAACACCGGATGCTCCATCCGCGTCTCGTGCGCCTTCATCCAGTTGACGTTGCCCTTCAGCGTGTTGATCTCGCCGTTGTGGGCGAGCATGCGGAAGGGCTGGGCCAGCGGCCAGGTCGGGAAGGTGTTGGTCGAATAGCGCTGGTGGTAGATGGCGAAGGACGACTCGAAACGGTCGTCGGTCAGGTCCGGATAGAAGGTGGACAGCTGTTCGGCCAGGAACATGCCCTTGTAGATGATCGAGCGCGCCGACAGCGAGCAGATGTAGAAGTCGTTGATCTGCTCGCCATGCACCGCCTTCTCGATCCGGCGGCGGATGATGTAGAGGTCGAGTTCGAACTGCTCGTCCGACACGCCCTTGCTGTTGCCGATGATGATCTGCTCGATCTCGGGCCGGGTCGCGTTGGCCTTCTCGCCGATGATGTCGACGTTGATCGGCACCTGACGCCAGCCATAGATGTAGTAGCCGAAGGCCAGGATCTCGGTCTCGACGATGCAGCGGCAGGCTTCCTGGGCGTCCAGGCTGATGCGCGGCAGGAAGACCTGACCGACCGCCAGATTGTTCTCCGGCGGGGTGTGGCCGATGACCTTGACGTGGTCCTTGAAGAACTTCTGCGGCACCTGGACATGGATGCCGGCGCCGTCGCCGGTCTTGCCGTCGGCGTCCACCGCGCCGCGGTGCCAGACCGCCTTCAGGGCCTCGATGCCTTTCTCGACCACCGAACGGCGGGGCTTGCCGTCGATCGCGGCGATGAAGCCGACGCCGCAGGCGTCGTGCTCGTCGGCCGGATTGTAGGCGTGCGCAGTGGTCAGCGCCGCGGCGTTGGCGCGGAAATCGGCGACGAACTGCTCACCCTGGTTCAACTCGGTGGTCATGGAACGACCCTTTCACAGTCTGGACGTTGACCTGGGGGGCCGAAGGGAAGGCCCCCTGGGGTAGACGGTGTTCTGATAGTGGAGAGAAGAAGAGCCTTACTCGGCCGCGACGGCCAGCTTGGGCGCGCCGACGGTCTGGGCGTAGGCGTGCATCGCGTCGGCGGCGTCGCGGCCGTCGCGGATGGCCCACACCACCAGCGAGGCGCCGCGGACGATGTCGCCGGCGGCGAAGACGCCGTCCAGGCTGGTCATCTTGGTGCGGTGGTCGACCAGCAGCGTGCCCCAGCGGGTGACGGTCAGGTCCGGCGACCCGAACATGCCCGGCAGATCCTCCGGCTCGAAGCCGAGAGCCTTGATGACGAGGTCGGCCGGCTCGGTGAACTCGGAGCCCTCGATCACCTGCGGGGTCTGGCGGCCGGTGGCGTCGGCGACACCCAGATGGATGCGGACGGCGCGGACGCCGGTCACCACGTCGTCGCCGGTGAAGGCCTCAGGCGCGGCCTGCCAGACGAACTCGACGCCCTCTTCCTCGGCATGCGCCACTTCGCGCTGCGAGCCCGGCATGTTCTTGCGGTCGCGGCGGTACAGGCACTTGACGGAGGTCGCACCCTGGCGGATCGCCGTGCGCACGCAGTCCATCGCGGTGTCGCCGCCGCCCAGCACCACCACCTTCTTGCCGGCGGCGTTCAGCGAGCCGTCCTCGTAAGCCTCGACGGAGTCGCCCAGGCCGACGCGGTTGGAGGTGGTCAGGTAGTCCAGCGCCGGCACGATGTTCTTCAGCCCCGAGCCGGGGGCCTTGATGTCGCGGGCCTTGTAGACGCCGGTGGCGACCAGGATGGTGACGTGGCGCTCGCGCAGCTCGGCCAGGGTGGCGTCGCGGCCGACCTCGAAGTTGGAATGGAAGATGACGCCGGCATCGGCCAGACGCTGGACGCGGCGGGCGACGACGTCCTTCTCCAGCTTGAAGCCGGGGATGCCGTAGACCAGCAGGCCGCCCATGCGGTCGTAGCGGTCGTAGACATGGACCTCGTAGCCCTTGGCGCGCAGCTCCTCGGCGGCGGCGAGGCCGGCCGGGCCGGCGCCGATCACGCCGACCGACAGGCCGAGTTCACGGGCCGGCTTGCGCGGCTTGACCCAGCCGTTCTCCCAGGCGGTGTCGTTGATGTACTTCTCGACCGAGCCGATGGTGACGGCGCCGTGGGTCGACTGCTCGATGACGCAGTTGCCCTCGCACAGGCGGTCCTGCGGGCAGATGCGGCCGCAGATTTCGGGGAAGTTGTTGGTGGCCTGGGAGACCTCGTAAGCCTCCTCCAGACGCCCCTCGGCGGTCAGCTTCAGCCAGTCCGGGATGTTGTTGGAGACCGGGCAATGCACCTGGCAGAAGGGAACGCCGCACTGCGAGCAGCGGTTGGCCTGCTCAGCAGCGCGCTCGTCGCTGAAGCGGGCGTAGATCTCCGCGAAGTCCTGGCGGCGGTCGGCGGCAGACCGCTTGTCGGGCATCTTCTGCGCGGTGTGCACGAAGCCCAACATTTTCTGGTTCGCCATGACGTCTGCTCCTTCGCTTCGCGGCCCCGCCGTCTGTCTCGGGGCATCGCCTTGCTGGGCCTGACCGGAGGCTGCGGCGTTGGCCTACACCGACCGGCTGGGTTGAAATCGAACGTCCGCAAAGTGGCGGACGCTCGTCATATAACGCATGCGATCAGCCCGTGAAAGCACAAAAGTGCCGATAGGTCCGGTTTGTTGACCTTTTCCTCCGCAAGGCTGAAATGCGTGGGCGTGGCGGCAGGGTGTCACAAAAACGAGACAGAAAATTAGTCTCGAAACAGGACTATCGCCCGAATAGGGGTACCGAGCCCTCGCCGTCGCCAAGCAAGGCCGTGGCCTGCTATAAGCACCGCAACATCCACCCTGCCGAAGGCTGCGTGCCGCGATGATGATCGATCAATATCTGGACGCCACACTCATGGGGCTGGTGGAGGGGCTGACCGAGTTCCTGCCCGTCTCCTCGACCGGCCACCTCATCATGCTGGACGAGCTGCTGGGCTTCCAGGGACCGCCCGGCAAGGTGTTCGAGGTGGTGATCCAGCTCGGCGCCATTCTGGCGATCTGCGTGGTCTATTTCCACCGGCTGTGGCGAGTTGCCACAGGGCTGAAGGACGATCCGGGGGCGCGGCGCTTCGTCATGGCGGTGCTGATCGCCTTCCTGCCGGCGATGGTGCTGGGCGCCGGCCTGCACGGCATCATCAAGGCGGTGCTGTTCAACCCCACCGTGGTCAGCATCGCGCTGATCCTGGGCGGGGTCGCCATCCTGCTGGTGGAGCGGCTGATCCCGGTCGCCCGCTATCACCAGATCGAGAATTTCCCCGCCCCGCTGGCGCTGAAGATCGGCTTCTGCCAGTGCCTGGCGCTGGTGCCGGGCGTGTCGCGCTCGGGCGCCAGCATCCTGGGCGCGTTGCTGATGGGCGTCGACCGCAAGACGGCGGCCGAATTCTCCTTCTTCCTGGCGGTGCCGACCATGGCCGGCGCCACCGCGTATGACCTCTACAAGAACTGGTCGGTGATGAGCCTGGACAGCGGCCTGCTGATCCTGGTCGGCTTCGTCACCGCCTTCATCGCAGCGGCGTTGGTGGTGAAGACGCTGGTCGATTTCGTCGGCCGCTACGGCTTCACCCCCTTCGGCTGGTACCGCATCGCCATCGGCACCGGCATGCTGGCTTTCCTGTATCTCTAAAGCCTCAAACCGCCGGCCGCGGCACCGCACGGGCCGCGGCGGCGGCCATCCCCAGCGCCAGCAGCGCGATCAGCGCGAAGGCGGTGGCGAGGCTGGTCGCTTCGGCGACGAAGCCGACCAGCGGCGGACCGGTCAGCACGCCGGCATAACCCATGGTGGTCACCGCCGCGACCGAGTGGTCGGCATGCCCGCCCTCCGCCGCGCCGGCCGTGCTGAACAGCACGGGCACGACGTTCGACAGGCCGATCCCGGTCAGCCCGAATCCGGTGATCGCCAGCAGCGGCAGCCCGTCCCCGACCGTTCCCCCCGCCAGAACCAGCCCCAGCCCGGCCGCGGCCAGCAGCCCGCCGCCACGCATCAGCGTCGCCCCGCCGAAGCGGTGGCGCAGCCGGTCGCCGCTGAACCGTCCCACCGCCATGGCGCCGCAGAACACGCCGAACCCCATGCCGGCGACCGAGGACGGCGCGCCGAGGTCGTCGCGCAGGTGGATGGCGCTCCAGTCGAGGATGGCGCCCTCGCTCATGAAGGACAGGGCGGCCAGCAGCCCGAGCAGCAGGGTCTTGCGGTCGGGCAGC
>NZ_CAMLJP010000011.1 GCF_946480385.1 uncultured Azospirillum sp. | reverse complement strand
TTCGACGACCAGTGCACCGGCGCCAACCCGCGCTATCCGCTGGTCGCCGAGATCAGGCAGCTGCTGATCGACAGCTACTATGGCCGCGCCTATGTCGAGGCCGAAGCCGACCGCACGGCATCGCTGAGCGTCGTCGCCCAGACCAAGACCGCCGCCGAGTAACAAGCCGCGTCGTCACAGACGCCCACATCGGGGGACCGTCAGGTCGGGAGCGAAGGCTCCCGGCCGGGCGGTCCCCTTTTGCGTTCGTGCTGATGGGAACCCGATCGCATCCGGTGAGTTGACCCGCCAGCCCGGCACCCATTCCACCACATCGACGGGCCGGCACCACCCCGAGGTCGACGATGCGCCCGCAGGCACCCATAGACGAAATCGGCGTCGAGGCCTTCAAGATCCCGACCGACCGGCCCGAGGCCGACGGCACCCTGGACTGGGACCACACGACGCTGATCGTGGTCACCGTACAGGCGGGCGGCCACCAGGGGATCGGCTACGGCTATGCCGACCGCCCGGCGGCGCAGCTCGTCGCCGGCCTGCTGGCCGGGCGGCTGCGGGGTCTCGATGCCTTCGACATCAACCGCGCCTGGATCGCCATGACCGATGCCGTGCGCAACCTCGGCCGGCCCGGCATCGCCGCCATGGCGATTGCCGCGGTGGATGCGGCGCTGTGGGACCTCAAGGGCAGGCTGCTCGACCGGCCGGTCGCCGACCTTCTGGGCCGCGCCCGCGACGGCACGCCGGCCTATGGCAGCGGCGGCTTCACCTCCTACTCCGACGACACGCTGGTCGATCAGCTCGCGGGCTGGGCGCGGGACGGTCTGCCCGCCGTCAAGATGAAGGTCGGCCGCGACGCCGCGCAGGACATCCGGCGGGTGGCGCTGGTGCGCAGTTCCATCGGTCCAGCCACCGACCTCTATGTCGATGCCAACGGCGCCTACGACCGCAAGCTGGCGCTGGCCCAGGCCGGGCGCTTTGCCGAACAGCGGGTCGGCTGGTTCGAGGAGCCGGTATCGTCCGACGATCTGGAGGGCCTGCGCCTGCTGCGCGACCGCGCACCGCCCGGCATGATGATCGCCGCCGGCGAGTACGGCTACACCCCGATCTATTTCCGCCACATGCTGCAGGCCGGTGCGGTGGATGTGCTGCAGGCCGACGCCACCCGCTGCGGCGTCACCGGCTTCCTCGCCGCCGCTGCGCTGGCCGAATCCTTCACCGTGCCGCTCTCCGCGCATACCGCCCCAACGCTGCACGCGCAGGTCGGCTGCGCCTGCCGGCCGTTGAAGAACATCGAGTATTTCCACGATCACGCCCGCATCGAAACCATGCTGTTCGACGGCGCCGTCACCCCGTCGAACGGCATGCTGACGCCGGATCGGACGCGTCCCGGCCTGGGCATCGACCTGAAACGCGCCGACGCCGAGAGGTTTCGTCTATGAGCAACATCGACGTGCCGGCGCTGGTCGCCGCACTGAACAGCCGGGTGAACGGCGAGATTCGCTTCGGCGACGGCGACCGTGCGCTCTACGCCACCGATTCCTCCAATTACCGTGAAGTTCCCATCGGCCTCGTCGTCCCCTTCGACGTGGAGGCGCTGGCCGAGGCGGTGCGGGTCTGCCGCGACTTCGGCGTGCCGATCACCCATCGCGGCGGCGGCACGGCGCTGGCCGGCCAGACCACCAATTACACGGTCATCATCGACAGCTCCAAATACTGCAACGGCTTCCTCGCCATCGACCTCGACCGCCGGCTCGCCACCGTCGAACCCGGCATCGTGCTGGACGAGGTGCAGAAGCGCTGCCGGCCGCATGGCTTGCGCTTCGGCCCCGACCCCTCGACGCACGACCACAATTCCATCGGCGGCATGATCGGCAACAACTCCGCCGGGCCGCACTCCGTCGTCGCCGGGGTGACCAGCCACAATGTCGAGCACATGGAGATCGTCACCTATGACGGGCTGCACCTGACCGTCGGCTGGACGACCGAAGCGGAGATGGACCGCATCATCGCCGAGGGTGGCCGAAAGGGCGAAATCTTCGACAAGCTGAAGGCCCTGCGCGACCGCTACGCCGGAGAGATCCGCCGCATCTATCCGAAGATCCCGCGCCGCGTCTCCGGCTTCAACCTGGACTCGCTGCTGCCCGACGAGACCGGCCGCTTCAACCTCGCCCGCGCCCTGGTCGGCAGCGAGGGCACCTGCGTCACCGTCCTGCGCGCCACGCTGAACCTGATCCCCGACCCGCCCGCCAAGGTGGTTCTGGTCGTCGGCTTCGAAAGCGTCTGTCACGCCGCCGATGTGGTCTGCGACGTCCGCAGCTTCGGTCCCGACGCCATCGAAGGGGTGGACGAGCGCCTGAGCGATTTCATGCGCAAGAAGCACCTGCATGTGGACGACCTCAAGCTTCTGCCCGACGGCCCGTCCTGGCTGTTCATCGAGTTCGGCGGCGATAGCCGCGACGAAGCCACCGCCAAGGCCCGCCGCCTGGAGGACCATCTGCGCGGCCAGCCGCATGTCCATGACACGCGCCTCGTCGCCGATCCTCACGAGCAGGAACGGCTGTGGAAGGTGCGCGAATCCGGTCTCGGCGCCACCGCCTGGGTGCCGGGGGAGAAGCACGACAGCTGGCCCGGCTGGGAGGATTCCGCGGTGGCGCCTGAAAATCTCGGCGCCTACATGCGCGACCTGCTGAAGCTCTACGACGATTACGGCTACAAGCCGGCGCTCTACGGCCATTTCGGCGACGGTCTGATCCATTGCCGCGTCGGCTTCGGCCTGCACACCCAGCAGGAGGTCGACACCTTCCGCCGCTTCCTGAACGACGCCGCCCATCTGGTGGTGCGCCATGGCGGCACCCTGTCCGGCGAGCATGGCGACGGGCAGGCGCGGGCCGAACTGCTGCCGATCATGTTCGGCGACGACCTCGTGCACGCCTTCGCCGAGTTCAAGGCGATCTGGGATCCGGACAACCGCATGAACCCGCACAAGGTCGTGCATCCCTATTCCGCCGAAAGCCATCTGCGCCTCGGCCCGCGCTTCAACCCGCCCCACCTCGACGGCGTCTTCGCTTATCCGGAGGATGGCGGCTCGCTCACCCATGCCCTGCTGCGCTGCGTCGGGGTCGGCAAATGCCGGCGGCACGAGGGCGGCACCATGTGCCCCAGCTTCCGTGCCACGCGGGAGGAGCGGCACTCCACCCGCGGCCGCGCCCGCCTGCTGCAGGAGATGCTGCAGGGCGACCCGCTCGGCGACGGCTGGCGCGACGAGACGATCCACGACGCGCTGCACCTGTGCCTGGGCTGCAAGGGCTGCAAGGCCGATTGCCCGGTCAATGTCGACATGGCGACCTACAAGGCGGAGTTCCTGCACCACCATTACCAGCACCGCCCCCGGCCGCGCGCGGCCTGGAGCATGGGACTGATCCACCGCTGGGCGCGCCTGCTGGCTCCGGTGTGGTGGGCGCCCAACCTCGCCACCCAGACGCCGGTGTTCGGCCGCCTCTCCCGCGCGGCGGCGGGAATCGCCCCGCAGCGCCCGGTCCCGGCCTTCGCCGCCAAGACCTTCCGCCGGTCCTGGACCGCCCCGCCGGACCGCGGCCGGCCGCCGGTGGTGCTGTGGACCGACAGCTTCAACAACCATTTCACGCCGGAACCGCTGTTCGCCGCCGCCGAGGTGCTGGACGCCGCCGGCTATGCCGTCACCATCCCGCGCAAGAACCTGTGCTGCGGCCGGCCCTATTACGATTTCGGCCGGCTGGACGACGCCAGGAGCACCTTGAAGGAGACCATGGCCGGCCTGCGGCGCGAACTGGACGCCGGCGCCTATGTCGTCGGCGTCGAGCCGGGCTGTCTGTCGGTGTTCCGCGACGAGCTGCCCAACCTGTTCCCCGACGATCCGGAGGCCAAGCGCCTCTCCAGTCGCAGCATGCTGCTGGCCGAATTCCTGGAAAAGGTGGCCAACTTCGACCCGCCCAAGCTGTCCGGCCAAGCGCTGGTGCATGGGCACTGTCACCACAAGGCGATCTTCGGCATGGCCTGCGACGCGGCGCAGATCCGCAGGAGCGGCCTCGACGCCCGCATCCTCGACGACGGCTGCTGCGGCATGGCCGGCGCCTTCGGCTACGAGGAGGACAAGTATCCGGTGTCGCTGGCAATCTTCGACCAGGGGCTGGGCGCCACGCTGCGGCAGGCGTCCCCCGACACCCTGCTGATCGCCGACGGCTTCTCCTGCCGCGAGCAGGTGGAGCAGCTGACCGGCCGGCACCCGCTGACCCTGGCCGAGGTCTGGCGCGACGCCCTGCGCCGCCGCACCTCGCACGACCCCGCCGACACATGATCCGAACTCAGGAGACGCACATGGGCAACGCACCGGCCAAGGGACCAATCGGGCACACCCGCTGGGCCATCGCCGACAACTACATCCCGTCCTGGAGCCACGGTCCCGAACCCGAACTGGCCAGCCATGAAGGGCTGTCGATCCTCAACGCCGGCGACCGTGACGTGGAGGTGCGCCTCACCCTCTACTTCCCCGACCGCGATCCGGTCGGGCCGTACAAGGTGAAGGTCGGCGCCCGCCGCACCAACCATGTCCGCATGAACCTGCTCGACGACCCCGAACCGGTCCCGCTCGGCCAGCCCTTTTCCACGGTCGTCGAGGCCGACGGGCCGGTGGTGGTGCAGCTCACCCGCCTCGACAGCCGGCAGGCGGAAAACGCGTTGCTCAGCGTCATCGCCTTTGCCGGCTGAGGGCTGATTCAGCCCCCGCCGCTTTCGCCATTGGCGCGCTGCTTGGCCGTCTGGGCGTTGCGGCTCAGATTGTGGGCGGAATTGACCAGCGCGATGTGGGAGAAGGCCTGCGGGAAATTCCCGACCAGACGCCCGGCCTGCGCGTCATACTCCTCCGACAGCAGGCCCAGGTCGTTGCGCAGGGCCAGCAGCCGTTCGAACAGCGCCTCCGCCTCGTCATGGCGGCCTTGCAGGACGAAGGCATCCACCAGCCAGAAGCTGCAGGCCAGGAAACTGCCCTCGCCGGGGGGCAGCCCATCCTCGACCTGGCCGGTGTCGTACCGCTTGACGAAGCCGTCCTTCAACAGTTGGCGCTCGACCGCCGCCACCGTCCCGGCGATGCGCGGATCATGGGCCGGCAGGAACCCCACCACCGGCAGAAGCAGCAGCGACGCATCGACCAGCTTGCTGCCATAGGACTGCACGAAACTCCCCAAATCCCGGTCATAGCCGTTGGCGCAGACGTCCTGGTGGATGCGCCGGCGCAGGTCCTTCCAGCGCTCGACCGGCCCGTCCATGCCGAAATGCTCGGCGCTCTTGATGGCGCGGTCGGCAGCCACCCAGGCCATCACCTTGGAGAAGGTGAAGGGCTGCCGCCCGCCGCGGGTTTCCCAGATGCCCTCGTCCGGCTGGTCCCACACCGTTTCCAGATGGGCCAGCAGCGACCGCTGAAGCTGCCATCCCGCCTCGTTGGCGCCCAGCCCGCCGCGCCGCGCCTGATGCAGGGCGTCCATCAGCTCGCCATAGACGTCCAATTGCAGCTGCGTCGATGCGGCATTGCCGATGCGCACCGGCCGGGCGCCCTCATAGCCGGGCAGCCAGTCGGCCTCCCACTCCAGTAGCCGGCGCTCGCCCGCAATGCCATACATGATCTGCAGCTGTTCCGGCCGCCCGGCGGTGGCGCGCAGCAGCCAGCCGCGCCATGCGTTGGCCTCGTCGTAATAGCCGGCGTTCATCAGCGCCTGCAGCGTGAAGGTCGAATCCCGCAGCCAGCAGAAGCGATAGTCCCAGTTGCGGATGCCGCCCAGCTGTTCCGGCAGCGACGCGGTCGCGGCGGCGACGATGCCGCCGGTCGGCGAATAGGTCAGCGCCTTCAGGGTCACCAGCGAGCGCCGGACCGCCTCCGACCACGGGCCGTCATACGTGCATCGGCCGATCCAGTCCTGCCAGAACCGCTCGGTGTCGCAAAGCGCCTGCTCCGCATCGATCGCCTCGGGCATCGGATCACAGGAGGGGGCGTAGGTCAGCACGAAGGGCACCCGCTCGCCGCCCTCCACCGTGAAGTCGCCGACGGTGGTCAGATTCCGACCGCACAGTTCGACCGGCGTGCGCAGATGCAGCATGTCCGGCCCGGCGATGGCGCGCAGCGTGCCGTCCTCCAGCCGCGACACCCACGGCACGGCGCAGCCATAGCCGAAGCGGATGACCATCTCGGTCCGCATGGTGACGCGGCCCCGCCGCCCGACGACGATCCGCACCACGTCCGACGCCTTCCCCCGCGGCGGCATGAAGTCGATGAGGGTCACCGCCCCGTCGTCCGTCTCGAAATCGGTCTCCAGGATCAGCGTGTCGCCGCGATAGCGCCGCGTGATCCGGGCATCCGCGTCGGCCGGCGCGATCAGCCAACGGCCATGCTCCGGCGTGCCCAGCAGGGCCGCAAAACACGCATCGGAATCGAACCGCGGCCAGCACAGCCAGTCGATGGATCCCTCGCGCGACACCAGTGCCGCCGTCTCGCAGTCGCCGAGCAGGGCGTAATCCTCGATCCGCGAAGCCATTCCCTCTTCCTTCCTTCCGCGCCCCCCGCCAGTTTCCAACTCCCCGCAACGCTTCCGGTTCCCGAAAGGAAAGCGGTCAGAGCCGCAGGGATTGCAGCACCAACTCCACCATATGGGCCAGCCGTTCCTCCTTCGCCGGGTCGGCCAGCAGGTCGCGACCGAAGATCACCGACAGGGTGTGGACGTTGGACAGGTAGAAGTAGGACAGCCCGGCGATGGAGATGTAGAGCTGCACCGGATCGACCCCGGCCCGGAACACCCCCTGTTTCACCCCGCGCGCCAGCACGTCGGCGATCATCTGCACGAACGGGGAGTGCATCGACTGCACCTGTCCGGAATTCTTCAGCAGCTCGGCCCGGTGTAGATTCTCGATGTTCAGCAGGGCCATGAATTCGGGATGGTCGATGAAATATTGCCAGGTGAAGCCGATCAGCCGGGCGATGGCCTCGGGCGGCGCCAGCTTGTCGAGATTCAGCGTGCGTTCTGTGGCGCGGATGTGGGCATAGGCGTCCTCAAGGACCGCCAGATACAGCTCCTCCTTGTTGCCGACATGGTAATAGAGCATGCGCTTGTTGGTGCCGGCCTGCTCGGCGATGCGGTCGACGCGGGCGCCGCCCAGCCCGTAGCGCGCGAACTCCTCCGTCGCCGCGGCCATGATGCGCGCCCGCGTGCCCTCCGGATCGCGGGTGACCTTGGCCGGCGCGGCGTTTCGGCCAGGGGAGGGGCCAGTGGAGGGGGCATGCGGCACCGGTTCGTCGGGTGCGTCGGTCAGGCTGTCCATGCGGGAAGCCGGCTCCTGCGGTCCGGGGTAGGGGGGTGGTCTTCCCCCCATGGTAGAGCGTCGGCCGGAAAATTCAAACCAGGGCGAATTCAAACCACGCTGCGGTGCCGTTCGATGCAGGTGTCCAGCACCTCGCCCATCGGCTTCTCCCACCAGCTGTTTTGCGAGAAGATCTCCACCTCCGAATAGCCGGCGAAGCCGCACGCCTCGACCCAGCCGCGGATGCGCGGGATGTCGATGACGCCGTCGCCCATCATGCCGCGGTCGAGCAGCAGGTCGGTGGTCGGCACCAGCCAGTCGCAGACATGGAAGGCCAGCAGCCGCTCTTTACCGGCGCGCCGGATCTGCGCCTCCAGATCCGGATCCCACCAGACATGATAGACATCGACCGCCACCCCCAGCGCCCCCGATCCAAGCGGATCCAGCCGGTCGCAAATGTCCAGCGCCTGCGCCATCGTGTTCACGCAGGCGCGGTCGGCGGCATACATCGGGTGCAGCGGCTCGATCGCCAGCGGCATCCCCGCCTTGCGGGCATAATCCATCAGCTCGGCGATGCCGTCCTCCACCTGCGACCGCGCCAGCGCGATGTCCTTGCTGGCCGGCGATCCGGGGCGGGAATATTGCGGCAGCCCGCCGACCACCAGCACGAGGCAGGCCGCCCCCAGTGTTGCCGCCTCGTCCACCGCGCGGCGGTTGTCGTCGCGCACCTCCGCCGCTTTGGACGGGTCGGCCGGGAACATGCCGCCGCGGCAATAGCCGGACAGCGCCAGCTCTCCCGCCCGCACCGCCCGCAGCGTGGCGTCGAGCCCGACCGCCCCGACCTGATCGCGCCAGGGCGAGACGGCGCGGATGCCGCGGCGGGAGCAGGCGTCGAGGATCTCCACCAAGTTGCCCTGCTTGCGCACCGTGGCGGTGTTGATCGACAGCCAGCGATGATCCTCAGAAAAGTCGCGCATCACGAAATCCCCCGCACCGCCAGAACCGCCGCCATCCGCTGCGCCGCCCGCTCCGGATCGGACAGCAGCCCCGCCTTGTCGGCCAGCCGGAACAGCTCGGCCAGATGCAGGGTGGACCGTGTGCTCTCCTGCCCGCCGACCATGGTGAAATGGTCCTGATGGCCGTTCAGATAGGCCATGAACACCACGCCGGTCTTATAGAAACGGGTCGGCGCCTTGAAGATGTGGCGCGACAGCGGCACGGTCGGTGCCAGGATGTCGTGGAACGCCGCCTCGTCGCCGTCGGCCAGATGGGCCAGCGCAGCGGCGGCAGCCGGCGCTATGGCGTCGAAGATGCCGAGCAGCGCGTCGGAATGATGCTGCCCGTCGCCGGCGATCAGCTCCGCATAGTTGAAGTCGTCCCCCGTATACATGCGCACGCCCTCAGGAAGGCGCCGCCGCATGACGATCTCCTTGTCCTTGTCGAGCAGCGAGATCTTGATGCCGTCCACCTTGGCGGCAAAGTCGCCGATGATCGACAGCGCCGTGTCCATCGCCGCGTCGATGTCGCTGGTGCCCCAATAGCCGGCCAGCGCCGGGTCGAACATGTCGCCAAGCCAATGCAGGATCACCGGCTGTTTCACCTGCGACAGGATGCGGCCATAGACGCGGACGTAATCCTCCGGCCCGGTGGCGACACGGGCCAGCGCGCGCGACGCCATCAGGATGATGCGGCCGTCCAATGCCTCGATGGCCTCGATCTGCTCCTCATAGGCGCGGATCACGTCGTCGATGCTCCGGGCGTTCTCCGGCGGCAGATGGTCGGTGCCGGCGCCGCAGGCGATCACCCCGCCACGCGCCTTGGCCGCCGACTGCGACCGCCGGATCAGCTCCAGCGAGGTCGGCCAGTCCAGTCCCATGCCGCGCTGCGCCGTGTCCATCGCCTCGGCGACGCCGAGACCGAGGTCCCACAGATGCTCGCGGAAGGCGATGGTGCGGTCCCAGTCGATGGCCGGCGCCAGCCACGGATCACCCTCGGCCAGCGGGTCGGCGACCATATGGGCGGCGGCGAAGGCGATGCGGGTCAGCGGCCGGTCCGTGCGGGCGGGAAAGCCGCGCGGCGGGGCGAGCGTGTAGCTCTCGATGCTGCGGTCGGCGCGGGGGAGGCGGATGGTCGGCATGGGATGGGTTCCTGGAAAAGTCGCAGCGGAGGGTTAGGGGAGGGGGCGATCCGCACCCCTCCCCGTCGAACGCCTCACCCCCCGATCGCCGGCACGTCGACCCAGCGGCGCTCGCGCCAGCTCTGCAGCGCGCATTCCACCAGCTGGACGCCCTTGGCGCCTTCGATCAGACCGTGCTTGTAGGGCGCATCCTCCACCACATGGCGGATGAAGGATTCCCACTGCACCTTGAAGCCGTTGTCGAACACGGCGTTGTCGGGCACCGGCTGCCAGGTGTCGTAGAAGTCGATGGTCTGCTTCTGGTCGGGGTTCCACACCGGGCGCGGCGTGCCCTGGCGCGGCTGGATCACGCAATCCGTCAGCCCCGCGACCGCCGAGCCGTTGGTGCCGTCGACCTGGAAGGTCACCAGATCGTCGCGATAGACCCGCGTGCACCAGGAGGAGTTGATGGTGGCGATCACCCCGCCCTCCAACTCGAACATCGCATAGGCGGCGTCGTCGGCGGTCGCCTTGTAGGGCTTGCCCTTTTCGTCCCAGCGTTCCGGAATGTGGGTGGCGCCCAGACAGGAGATGCTCTTCACCGCACCGAACAAATTGTCGAGCACATAGCGCCAGTGGCAGATCATGTCGAGGATGATGCCGCCGCCATCCTCGTCCCGGTAGTTCCAGGACGGCCGCTGCGCCGGCTGCCAGTCGCCCTCGAACACCCAATAGCCGAACTCGCCGCGCACCGACAGCATGCGGCCGAAAAAGCCGCTGTCGCGCAGCATGCGCAGCTTCTCCAGCCCCGGCAGGAACAGCTTGTCCTGCACCGTGCCGTTCTTCACCCCGGCCTCGTTCGCCAGCCGGACGACGCGCAACGCCTCGTCCAGGTTGGTGGCGATCGGCTTCTCGCAATAGACATGCTTGCCGGCGCGGATCGCTTTTTCCAGCAGGGTGGGGCGCATCTGGGTGGTGCCGGCGTCGAAGAAGATCACGTCGTCGGGGTTTTCCAGCGCCGCGTCGATGTTGTCGCTCCAGCGCTCAATGCCGTGGCGGCGGGCCAGCTCCTGCATCTTTTCGGCGTTGCGGCCGACGATGATCGGGTCGGGCATGACGCGCGAGCCGTCGGAGAGGGTGACGCCGCCCTGGGCGCGGATCGCCAGGATCGAGCGGATCAGGTGCTGGTTCATGCCCATCCGCCCGGTGACGCCGTGCATGATGAGGCCAAGGCGCTTGGTGCTCATGGGTGGACTCCTTCGGAAAGCGCTGATGTCGGGTGTGAAAGGGGGGAAAGACCGGACCAGTCGGGATCGGCCGCATGGGCGTATCCGGGGCCGGACAGCGGCGCCGTTGGCAGCCGGCCGGCACCGGTGGCGAGCCTGACCGTCCCGCCGGCGTCGCGGTCGTAGAAACCGGGATGGGCTTCGAGGAAGGCCGCGCCCTCTGCCTCGCTGCCGAAGCCCTCGCCATACTGGTGGCCGTTGCGTTCGGCATGCGGGATGCCGAGGAAGGCGACAAGCGCCGTGTCCTGCTGCACCGACAGCCCGGCCTGGCAAGTCAGATCCTCGGCGGAGATGAAGTGCGGCGGCCCCCACGCCGCGCAGCGGGCGCGGTTGAGCATCGCTTTGTACAGGCCCTTGCAGGATTTCGACGACACGCCGCGATAGCCCAGGGCGCGGGCTCGGGGAAAGGCGTCGTAGCCGTCGTCGGACTCGTCGATGATGACCGGCACCCGCTCCGCCACCGCACCCAGCGGCCGGGCGAGCGCCGCCTCCCGCGTGATCGGCTGTTCCAGATAGGCGAGCACCCGGCGGAAGCCGGCGAGGGCAGGGGAGGCGTCGATGCGGTCGAGCAGCTCCGCGACATGGTCCGCGTCGCGATACTGCTCGTTGCCGTCCAGCGTGGCGCGGTAGCCGGGAGCGGCCGTCTCCAGCACCGCCGCCAGTTCGGTGAGCCGCGCGACATCGGCGGACACGTCGCCACCCAGCTTGATCTTGAACCAGCGCAGATGCGTGTGCTCTGCCAAGTCCTCCGATTTGTCGAGCAGCCCGACGGTGTGGCGCAGCTCCACTTCGCCGAGCGGGGAAAGCCCGCGCAGGAACCCGTCGAGATCGAAGCCGCCAAGGTCCGCCGCCAGCCGCGCATCCAGCCCGGCGACATTGGCGCCCAGCCCCTGAAACGCGTTGAGATTCAGCACCCGCAACAGCCCGTCCAGCACCGCCTTGTCGATCTGCGCCGGCCCGAAGGCGGCGGCGAGTTTCGGCTCCATCGTCGGCGTGAAGGCGGCATGATGCCCAAAGGCGGTGTCGAGCCGCCCGTCCGCCAGATACCCTTCGCGAGCCTCGATCAGCGAGCGGCGCAGGCCGTCCACCGTGTCGGCCGGGCTGCGGTCGGGGCGCTTGTCGAACCACTTCGGCATCATCATCTCGGCCGTCGCGCCCCAGTCCTCGCCCATTCCCTCCACCTCGACCAGGGCGCGGACGAACGCCTGCGGAGCCGCCTCCACCGTCACCGCGCCGAAGCGGAACGGCTTCACGAAACGGACGGGCCGCTCGTACAGCTCGATGGCGCGGATGCGGAGACGGGGGGCGGCCGGGGCGACGGACATGGTGAGAGTCTTTCAGTACGTTCTCGTCCGTCATTCCCGCGAAGGCGGGAATCCAGCCTGCGCAGCGATTCAACTGCGAAGTTGCCTGGATCCCCGCCTTCGCGGGGATGACGCAAAGTTCCTGTGGTGCCGGAGGGACTCTCGGCCCCTAATCCAAATGCCCCTGCGCCGCGAAATGCTTGCGGATGGTCTGGGTCAGCTGGATGAAGACCGGGTCGCCCATGACGTCCAGCGTCCGTGGGCGCTCCAGCGGAACCTCGTAGGTGGCGGCGATGGTGCCCGGCCGTTCCGACATCACCATCACCCGGTCGGCCAGGAACACCGCCTCGGGAATGGAGTGGGTGATGAGGATCACCGTCTTGCCGGTCTCATGCTGGATGCGCTGCAGTTCGACATTCATCCGCTCCCGCGTCATGGCGTCGAGCGCGCCGAACGGCTCGTCCATCAGCAGGATCTTCGGGTCGTGCACCAGCGCCCGGCACAGCGCGGCGCGCTGCTGCATGCCGCCCGACAGCTGCCAGGGATATTTGTGCTCGAACCCCTTCAGCCCGGTCATCTCGACCAGCTTGTGGGCGCGTTCCAGATAGCGGTCGCGCGGCAGGCGGCGGATTTCCACCGGCAGCATGATGTTGCGCAGAACCGACCGCCAGGCCAGCAGGGTCGGGCTCTGGAAGACGATGCCGGTGTCGTCGTGCGGCTCCGTCACCGTATCGCCTTCGATCTGGATGCTGCCGCTGGTGACCGGCAGCAGCCCGGCCAGCATCTTCAGCAGGGTGGACTTGCCGCAGCCCGACGGTCCCACAACCACCAGGAACTCGCCCGGCCGCACGTCGAAGGTGATGGGGCGGAGCGACGGCACCTCGCCGTCGCGGGTGCGGTAGGTCTTGGTCACGCCGTCGATGCGGATCAGCGGCTCGCCGGACAGGCGCTGCGTTTCCGCCTCGCCCACCAGTTTCAACTGTGGCTGTGCCATGCTCTCCTCGTCGCTCCGTGCGGGCATGTGGTCCGTTACTTGGCGGCGGCGTTCATCGCCTTGGCGGCCGGATCGGGCGGCAGGAATTCGCGGGTGTAGAAGCGCTTGGGGTTCTCCTTGGCCGACTTGTCCAGCCCGCCATATTCGACCAGCAGGTCCACCGTCTCCTTCATGTTGTCGTCGGTGACCTGGAACGGCCGCATCTTCGCCGTCTCCTTGGTGTGGTAGAGCGGGATGGTCAGCTCGAAGCCTTCCTGCAGCGTGTCGGGCTTGCCGCCCTTCGGGTTGGCCTTCAGGATGGCAGCGGCGGCCTCCTTCGGCGCCTTCTCGGCCTGCTCGACCGCCTTGGTGGTGGCGGCCATGAAGCGGCGGACGAGGTCGGGCTTCTCCTTCAGCGTTTCGGTGTTGGTGATGATGCCGGAGGAGACCATGTTGACGCCGTAATCGGCGAAGCGGATCGGCGTCACCGACTTGCCGGTGGCGTCCTTGATCTTCATGCTCTGGTCCATGACATAGCCCAGCAGCAGATCGGCCTGTCCGTTGATGACGGCGTTCAGCTTGGTCTGGGCGTCGCCCGACACCACCTCGAAATCACGCTCCTTCAGGCCAGTCTTCTTCAGGAACAGCGGCCAGATCTGGGACATGCTGTCGCCCGGCGTCATGGCGACGATCTTGCCCTTGATGTCCTCCGGCTTGCGGATGTTCTTCTCGGTGAAGCCCATCGCCGACATCGGGCTGGTCTGCAGCAGCACGCCCGGCGACACCACCGGCGCGCCCTTCATCGCCGCCTTTATCATGGTCGGCACGTCGACATAGCCGAAGGTGACCGCATTGCTGGCGACCAGCTGCGTCGTCACCGCCGAACCGCGGCCTTCCTGGATTTCCAGGTCGATGCCTTCGGCCTCGTACAGCCCCTTGTCCTTGCCGTAATAGAAGGGCGCGTGCTCGCCATAGACGTACCAGTTCAGCATCAGCGTCACCTTGTCGGCGGCCTGCGCCGGCAGGGTGGAGGCGGCAAAGGCGCAGAGCGCCGCGACGATGGCTTTCTTCATCACGACCGGTGTCCTCCCATGGGTGGTGGATCGCCCCGTCGGCCGGCGGTGTCCGGCACCGGGGTTCTTGTCGATGACTGGGTGTTTGAAATCGGCGTCAGGCAAACTGTCGTCAGGCGGTCGGGCCGTACTTGTTGCGCTGGCTGGCGTGCCAGGGGATGGCGAAGCGTTCGACCACATCGATGACCCAGAACAGCACGACGCCCATCAGCGCCAGCACAGTCAGCGCGGCGAACATCAAGGGCAGTTCGAAATTGCCGATGGAGCGTTGCAGGACGAAGCCGATGCCGGAGTTGGAGCCGACGAACTCGCCGACCACCGCCCCCACCACCGCCAGCGTGATGGACACCTTCAGCCCGGCGAAGATCGCCGGCAGCGCATGCGGCAGGCTGACCATCTGGAAGGTCTGCAAGCGCGACGCCTTCATCGAGCGGGCCAGATCCATCATCTCGCCGTCCACCGACTTGAAGCCCTGCACCGCCGAGACGACGACCGGGAAGAAGCCGAGCAGGAAGGCGGCGATCACCTTCGGCATCAGGCCGAAGCCGAACCACACCACGAACAGCGGTGCGATGGCGACCTTGGGGATCGACTGCGAGAAGACCAGCAGCGGGTAGACATAGGCCTCCACCGTGCGCGATCCGGCGATCAGCATCGCGATGGGAATGCCGAACAGCACCGACAGCGCGAAGCCGCCCAGCGTCGCCGTGAAGGTCGGAACGGATTCGGACAGCAGCCGCGGCCACTCGTCGATCAGCGCCAGCACGACGTCGCCGGGCTTCGGCACCAGATAGGCGGGCACGCCGAACAGCCGGACCGCCAGATCCCACAGAACCAGCAGGATCACGATCAGCAGGATGGGGCGGACCCAGTCGGAATTGAGCAGGCGCAACGCTGCGCCCGAGCGAGAGCGGGGTTCCATGCGTCTCCTCCGGCCGGCGGGCTCGGGCGGCCTGTGAGGCGGCCGCGATGTTTTAACCGGCTGGTTAAAAGTACGGCTGACGGAACCTCGCGGTCAACACTGAAAATGGTGGTAACGGATCATTTGGGGTCATAACGATGCTGTCCGCAAACGCGAACGGGCCGCCCGTCGCCGGGCGGCCCGCACTCAAGTCGCAATGTTCGGCCGGGTCAGCCGATCAGCCGATCAGGCCGATGTCGTGGGTCGGAATGTGGTCGAAGCCGTGGGCATAGACCGACGAATCCGACGACAGGCTGTAGTCGTGCGCACCCGGATTGACGAAGCCCGGATCGACCATGGTCGATCCCTTGTCGTAGCCGGCGGCCTGCCATTCGCCCAGGTTGCCCTTGCCGCCGCCGGCCATCACCTGCGGCCAGACGTCGAACATGTCCTGCGACGTGTTCAGGTGGCTGTAGAAGTTGTTGTGGATGTTGCCGACATTGGCCGGGCCGAAGATGTGGAAGGCGGTGCCGTCGCTGACGTCGATCACATTGCCGGAGACGTCGTTGCCGCTCATCTCGTGGCCCTTCCAGCCGCTCCAGCCGACCGGCTGCTGCAGGCCGATCTGGGCGCCGCTGTTGTCGGCGATCACGTTCTCGGTGACGCTGTTGTTCCAGCCGCCATGCAGGAACACGCCGCCGATGTTGCCGTGGACGAGGTTGCCCTTGACCGTGGCGCCGCTGGTCCAGTCGTCGAGATAGATGCCCCAGCTCGCCACCTGCCCGGTCGGGTTGGTCGCGGTGGTGCCGGTCACCTCGTTGTTGACGACGGTATGGCCGGTCAGGTCCTGCTGGCGGTTGATCAGATAGATGCCGCCGCCGTCGTTCGACTCCAGATTGGCGTCGACGACCTTGTTGAAGGCGACGGTCACCCGGTGGGAGGCGTCGCTGCCGTCCGTCTGGACCGAGCCGACGGCGATGCCCTTCTCCGGCGAATGCTCGACCAGATTGTGCGTCACCTGGACGTCGGAGCTGCCGAGCACCCAGATGCCGGCGTCGCCGCGGCCGGCGGCGTTCGGGTGGGTGACGTGGTTGTCGGAGACGATGCTCGAGTTGGAGCCGGCCTTCACATAGATGGCTTCGGCGCCGGTGCTCTCGAACTGGTTGCCGATCACCTTGCTGTCGGTGCTGTTCTGCACGGTGATGCCGTAGCCGCCGCCCTTCACCTCATTGTTAGCGAAGGTGAGGCCATTCGCCTTGTCGGCGAAGACATAGTGGCCGTTCGCGACGCCGTCGGTGAAGGTCAGCCCTTCGATGGTGACATGCTGGGCGCCGCTTACGCCGAACGACACGGAGGCCTGCGACCCGCCATGGATCACCGCCTTCTCGTTGCCGTAGCCGGTGAAGGTGACGCCGGAATCCTGGCCGGTCAGCCAGACCGGGTTGTTCAGGTGGTAATCGCCGCCGCGGACATAGGTGGTGTCGATGTCGCTCGACCGCATGGCTGTCTGGGCCTTCTGCAGCGAGGCGAAGGGACCGTCGGTGCCATCGGCGTTCGGGGCGGCCAGCTTGCCCGACCAGCTGTCGTTGCCGTTGGTGGCGACGTAGAAGCCGGGACCGCTCGGCTGCGGCACGCTCGGGGTGGGGGTGCTCGGCGTGGGATCGGGCGCCTCGCTGACCGGCGGAATGGGCGTCGGCGTGGTCGGGGCCGGCGTGGTGGGAGTCGTCACGCCGTCCGCGGTGAAATAGCTCTTGTCGGCATCGACGACGAGCGCGCCGTTCCACCACATGCCGGCCTGCCCGTCGGCGACGTCGTGGCCGTCGAGCGCGCCCTTGTCGTAGGTGACATGGTCGGCGGTCGGTAGGACCGACTTGCCGTTGATGGTGATCTCGTTGACGATCAGGTTGCGGTCGGTGCCGTGGAAGATGCCGTCATTGTCGTACTGGACCTGGATCTTGTGATCCTGGTTCTCGGCGATGTCCGTCTTGAAGACGAAGTCCTTGGCCGTGGCACCCGTGGTGCCCTCACCGATCTGCTTGCCGTCGACCAGCAGGTTGAAGTGCGCGTCGAGGGTCCCCTTCGCGTTCACGGTGATGGTCGAGTTCCCGGAGGTCGTGGCCATTGGTCCGTATCCTTGGCGGTTGCGATGCGGCGCCACCATGGCCAGACGGCTGGGGCATTGGTGAGGCATTTTTCCGGGATTCAACGAATAGGGGGTAAATCCTGTTACTTTCCTGCGATCACTGGGCAATATATGAAACTGGTTACCCAGCATAAGCGGCAGCTGCTCCCACGATTGGTGTAGGGGTAACTCTCCCGATACCGGTTGATTGCTCAGGACAATGCGCCGTTACACGACCTCATCTGTCACGAAGTCTTTCCCAGAAGACAGAATCATTCACCGAAAAGAAAAACGCCCCGCACGCGGACGTGCGGGGCGCTCAGTCTGGGGAGGAAACCCTGTAGCGAAAACCGGCCTCAGTCGCGGCCCTTGCCGACCAGCAGCCGCTCCAGCCCATAGACGCGGTCGAGCACCAGCATGGCCGCCACGGTCAGGAAGATCAGCACCGCCGACACCGCCGCGACCAGCGGATCGATGTTGTCCTGGATGTAGAGGAACAGGCGGACGGGCAGGGTGGTCGTCTCCGGCGAGGCGATGAAGACCGTCATCGTCACCTCGTCGAAGCTGTTGATGAAGGCCAGCACCCAGCCGCTCGCCACGCCCGGCAGGATCAGCGGCAGCGTCACCCGGCGGAAGCAGGTCCAGGATGACGCGCCCAGCGACGCCGCCGCATTCTCCACCGCCCGGTCCATGCCAGTCGATGCCGCCAGGATCAGCCGCAGCGCGAAGGGCAGGATGATGATGACATGGCTCAGCACCAGCCCGGCGAAGGTGCCGCCCAGCCCGATCATGGTGAAGAAGCGCAGGAAGGCGATGCCGAGCACGATGTGCGGCACCATCAGCGGCGACAGGAACAGCGCCTGGATCGCCTCGCGCCCGAAGAACTGGTGCCGCGCGATGGCCAGCGCCGCCGGCACCGCCACCAGGATCGCCAGGGTCGACGACACCGCGCCCAGCAGCAGGCTGTCCTTGAAGGCGCGGATGAACTCCGGATTGTCGCCGATGGCGCGGAACCAGCGCAGCGACAGCCCGTCGGTCGGCAGCGACAGATAGCCTTGCGAGGTGAAGGCCACCGCGCAGACGATCAGGATCGGCGCCAGCAGGAAGCCCAGGAACAGGACGTGGAAGATCAGCGCGATCGGGCCGTTGCGGTTCATTCGAACACCTGTTTGTAGCGACGTTCGACCAGCCGGTTGCAGCCGACGATGATGACGATGTTGGCGATCAGCAGCAGCACCGCCACCGTGGCGCCCAACGGCCAGTTCAGCGTGTTCAGGAATTCGTCATAGGCGAGCGTCGCCGCCACCTTCAGCCGCCGTCCGCCGATGATCGCCGGGGTGGCGAAGGCGCTGGCCGCCAGCGCGAAGACGATGATGGAGCCCGACAGGATGCCCGGCACGATCTGCGGCAGGACCACCCGGCGCATCACCGTCAGCGGTCCGGCGCCCAGCGACAGCGCCGCATTCTCCACCTGCGGGTCGAGCCGCTGGAGCGAGGCCCACACCGACAGCACCATGAAGGGCACCAGCACATGGGTCAGCGCGATGACGACGCCGGTTTCCGTGTACATGAACTCGATCGGCGTCGCGATCAGCCCCAGCCCCATCAGCCCCTGGTTGACCAGCCCGGTGGAGCCGAACAGCAGCGCCCAGCCCAGCGTGCGCGATACCACCGAGATCAGCAGCGGCCCCAGCACGATCAGCAGGCAAAGCCCGCGCCACGGCGATTTCATCCGGCGCAGGATGTAGGCCTCCGGCGTGCCGAACACCGCGCACAGCAGCGTCACCAGGGCCGCGATGCGGAAGGTGCGCAGGAACACCTCGTGGAAATAGTCGTCGGCGATGATGTCGGCATAGTTGCCGAGCTGCCAGACATTCTGGATGCCGCCATAGAAGCTGAAGCTGTTGAGCGACAACAGGAAGGTCATCACCAGCGGCACCAGCAGCAGCACCGCGCACAGCGCCAGCCCCGGCGCGCTCAGCAGATAGGGCGCCAGCGGCCAGCGGCGCCGGCGGCGCGGCGGCGGAGGCGCGGACGCCTGGGCGCCGGAAACCTGGGTTTCGGTGGAGGCCGCCATGCTCATGCCGCCTCCCGCACGCCGGATGCCGCATCGGGATCGGCGGGCATCACCGCCATGTCCTGCGGGCGCCAGCCGACCATCACCCGCTCGCGCTCGGCGGGCAGGGGAGAGCCGTCATGCTGGCGGATCACCATCAGGCGCCCGGCGGCGGTCTCGATCTCGAACAGCCATTGCGTGCCCTGGAAGACGCGGGCCAGCACCGTGCCGCTGAGCCCGCCGGCATCGACGAAGCCGATCTTCTCCGGCCGCACCGCCAGCGCCCCCGGACCCGCCGGCACCGGCTGCGCCACCGGCCAGACGCTGTCCGCCACCGTGATGACCGTGCCGCCGCCCGCACCGGCGCCGACCATGCCGGGCAGCAGGTTGGTGCGGCCCAGGAAGTTGGCGACGAAGGCGTTGGCCGGCCGGTCGTAGGCGTCCTGCGGGGTGGCGACCTGCTGGACGCGGCCCTTGTTCAGCACCACCACGCGGTCGGACAGCGCCATCGCCTCCGACTGGTCGTGGGTGACCAGGATCATGGTGGTGCCGACGGTGCGCTGGATGCGGCGCAGCTCGATCTGCATCTCCTCGCGCATCTTGGCGTCCAGGTTCGACAGCGGCTCGTCCAGCAGAAGCAGGCTCGGCTTGATGACCAGGGCGCGCGCCAGCGCCACGCGCTGCTGCTGGCCGCCCGACATGCGGCGGGGATGGCGGTCGCCATACTGCTCCAGCCCGACCAGCTTCAGGGCCTCGGCGACCATGCGCTCGCGGTCGGCGCGATTGATCTTCCGCATCTCCAGCCCGAAGGCGACATTCTCCGCCGCGGTCATGTGCGGGAACAGGGCGTAGCTCTGGAAGACGATGCCCAGCCCGCGCTCGTTCGGCTTCTTCGCCAGCAGATCCTGGCCATCCAGCGTCACCCGCCCGCCATCGGCGTCGAGGAAGCCGGCGATCATCTGCAAGGTGGTGGTCTTGCCGCAGCCCGACGGCCCCAGCAGCGAAATCAGCTCGCCCTTCTCCACCGTCAGCGAGACGCGATCGACCGCCGTCCAGTTTCCGAAGCGCTTGGTCAGTTGGTCGAGAACCAGATAAGCCATGCCGTCGTCTCCCTTTCCTTACTGCCCTCTCCCGCCCCGGGAGAGGGAGGGGACCCACGAAGTGGGGAGGGTGAGGGGTGGTCCAAGGAACCGGAAGCGCATGGCCCTGTGCCCGACCCCTCACCCTTCCCACCGCTGCGCGGCGGGCCCCTTCCCTCTCCCGGGGCGGGAGAGGGAGCCTTACCTCAGCGCTCGATCTCGCGGGTCCAGCGACGGTTCCACTGCTCGCGGTTCTTGTTGATGGTGTCCCAATCCATCACCAGCAGCTTGCCGACCTGTTCCGGGCCATAGGGGATGCCGGCCTGCTTGTCGGCGGGCAGTTCCACCGTCTTGTTGACCGGGCCGAAACCGGCGTTGAGCGCCAGCGCGGTCTGAGCCTCCGCCCCCAGCATGTGCTGGATGAACTTCTGCGCCTCGGCGGCCTTGTCGCTGCCGGCGACCTGACAGGCGGCGGAGCCGAGCGCGACGCCGCCTTCCTTGGGATAGGTGAAGGTGGCGGGGAAGCCGGTGTCGGCCAGCGCCTTGGCCCGGCCCGAACCCCACACGGCGATGACGGCCTGGTTGCTCTGGAACAGCTCGGTCATCTTGCCCGGCGACGGCTCATAGGCCAGCACGTTGGGGTTGACCTTGTCCTTGAACTCCTTGAAGCCCGGCTCGATGTTGGTCTCGCCGCCGCCGTTCAGGCGGGCCATCATCACCAGGGCGTGCAGGCCGTAGGTGTTGTTGATCGGCGGAACCACCAGCTTCTTCTTGAAGCGCGGGTCCTCGATGTCCTTCCACGAGGTCGGGGCCGGGATCTTGTTCTCGTCGAAATACGCCTTGTTGTAGACGAGGCCGGTGCCGACCACGCCGATGCTGATCGCCTTGCCCGACGGCATCTTCGCCAGATCATAGAGCTGGTCGTAGACCGGCGCCTTCGCCAGATCGGCGCAGAAATTCAGCGACACCGCCTGATACATCGGGCCGTCGTCCAGGATGACGACGTCGATCTGCTGGTTGCCCTTCTGGGCCTGCAGCTTGGCGAGGTTGTCGGTGGAGTTGCCGGCGACATACTCGACCTTCACGCCCGTCGCCTTCTCGAAGGCCGGGATGATGTCCTTGCGCATGGTCTGCTCATAGGAACCGCCATAGGCGGCGACATAGAGCGTCTTGTCCTCGGCCTGTGCCGTCTGGACCGCGGCCATGCCGCACCACAGGGCCGCCGTCGCCATCAACCCGCACATCACGGAGCGCATCGTCATTCTCCTCTAGAGCCTGTTTCCCTGTTTGCGGTCCTGTTCACGATCCTGGGGGACCCCTGGGCCTGATCTTCAGATCCGGTCGCACTGCCGGTCCGGATCGCCGCTTTTACCCTCCTTCGTCTTGCCGTGCGCTTCTTCGCGGGCTGATTTGCGGGACGGTCGCGGCCAGGACTTGGGCCAAGGGTGATGGTCCAGTCACATAACCGTCAAATCGAATTCCCGCCATCATTCATCCACTAATGTTATAATTCCGTGCCGCGAACGAGTTGGCGGTCGTTTCCGGTGCCGCCGATGCCGAGAAAATCGTCGCGGAAGCGCGTCGCCTCCTCCATGAAGCCGGCCAGGAAGTCCTCGGCGATCATCGACAGCGGCACCTGGGCGGAGCGCAGGATGGCGATGTCGAAGCCGATGCGCGGTTCGAAGGCGCGGACGACCAGCCCGTGCGGGACGTAATCCTGGGCGGTGAAGGGATCGACGATGGACACGCCATAGCCGGCCGCCACCATGGCGCAGGCATTCATGGTCAACTGGGCTTCCACCCGCATCACCCGCGCCACGTCATGGTCGGCGAAGGCGGTGTCGATGCGGGAGCGCAGCAGGGCCGGCGGGGTGGTGGAAATGAAGCTCTCGCCCTCGAAATCCTTCGGCACCAGCACCTCCTTTGCGGCCAGCGGGTGGCCGGGCGGCAGGATGGCGACGGCCGGTATGCCATGGATCTTCTCGGT
Organism: uncultured Azospirillum sp.; assembly: GCF_946480385.1. The sequence goes on along the minus strand of NZ_CAMLJP010000011.1, from coordinate 61,058 downwards.
CACCACCGCCGCGTGGTCGATCGGCGTGTGGGCGAAGCCCAACTCGCACTGTCCGGTCGCCACCCAGTCCAGGATGATGGGCGAGGTGCTGCCGCGCAGCGCGATGTCCACCCGCGGCCGCTCGGCGAGGAAGCGCGCGACGTAGCGCGGCAGGAACCCAACGCCCAGCGCCGGCATCGCCGCCACCCGCAAGGCCCCGCTGCGCCGGGCCGTCAGGTCGCGCGCCGTCTGTTCGATCAGTTCCAGCCCGACGAAGGCGCGGTCCACCACCTGATAGAGCGAGATCGCCTCGCTGGTCGGGGCGATGCGGGGGCCGCGCCGTTCGAACAGCGTCAGCTTCAGCGCATATTGCAGGTCGCCGATCAGCCGGCTGACCGCGGGCTGCGAAATGTTCAGCAGTTCCGCCGCCGCGGTGATGCCGCCGGTCAGCATCACGGCGCGGAAGGCCTCGATCTGGCGCGGATTGATCATGGCGCCCGTCCGATGGTCCCGGCGGCAACATAACATTCGGTCATGAAACACCCCTTCGATCTGATTTGACAGTTATAGGTTGGCTGCCGATGCTGTCGCAAGGATCGAGGAGCGGCGGAGCGTCGCCGGGCAGCATCCCGCGGCGCTCCGCCAAAGAAAACCCTGCACTTCGCAATCCATCCATGTGTAACGCCGGCGGATCCGGCGTGCCTGAAATGATATGCGCGACATTCATAAGTATTCGGCACCGATTGGATGTGCCAAATTCTAAGATGCGCGCCAAACGATAACGGCGGCGGCCGGTGCGCACGAAAAATGGTGTGGCGCCGGCGGCGGGAGTGGAGACGATGACGCAGCCCAGTCGGGGCGGAGAGTACGACGTCGCCGTGATCGGCGGCGGGCTGGTCGGATCGGCGCTGGCCTGGGGCCTCGCCCGGTCGGGCCAGAAGGTTGCGATGCTGGACGAGGGCGACATCGCCGTCCGCCCGTCGCGCGGCAACTTCGCCCTGGTCTGGGTGCAGGGCAAGGGTCTCGGCATGGCGGAATATGCCGGCTGGACCAAGCAGTCCTCCGACGACTGGGGCGGCTTCGCCGACCTGCTGTACCAGCAGACCGGTCTCGACGTCGCCTACCGGCGCCCCGGCGGCTTCATGCCGATGCTGTCGGAAGAGGATCTGCAGGCCCGCGCCAACACCATGATGCGGCTGCACAACCAGCCCGACATGATCCCATACCCCTACGAGGTGATGGACCGCGAGACCCTGCGCAAGGAGCTGCCTTTCATCGGTCCCGACGTGGTCGGCGGCACCTATTGCCCGCTTGACGGCCACTGCAATTCGCTGCGGCTGCTGCGCACCCTGCACAAGGGCATCGGCCTGCTCGGCGTCGATTACCGCCCCAACCACCGGGTGGAGAGCATCGAGCATCGCGACGGCGGCTTCCGCATGACCACGGCGAACGGCGAGGTGCGCGCCGGCAAAATCGTGCTGGCCGCCGGCCACGACAGCGCCCGGCTGGCGCCGATGGTCGGGCTGTCGGCTCCCGTGCGTCCCCAGCGCGGCCATGTCATCGTCACCGAGAAGACGACGCCCTTCCTGCACCACCCCACCGTCTATGTCCGCCAGACCGACGAGGGCGGGGTGATGATCGGCGACAGCTTCGAGGAGGCCGGCTTCGACACCACGCTGCAGCCCGGCGTGTCGTCGGCCATCGCCCAGCGCGCCATCCGCTTCTTCCCGCTGCTGGGCAAGCTGAACGTGGTGCGCAGCTGGGCGGCGCTGCGCGTGCTGACGCCGGACGGCTTCCCGATCTACGAGGAATCGACGACCGCGCCCGGCGCCTTCGTCGCCACCTGCCACAGCGGCGTCACCCTCGCCGCCAACCATGCGCTGACGCTGGCGCCGCTAATCGCGGCCGGCGGCCTCGGCGACCGCTTCAAGCCCTTCAGCGCCCGGAGGTTCCATGTTCCGCAGGCTGCCTGAGATCGAGACCGCTTCCCAGACGGTTTCCTTCACCATCGACGGCCGCCCGGCCAGCGCGCGGGCCGGCGACAGCGTCGCCGCCGCCCTGCTGGCGAACGGCATCACCGCCTGCCGCAACACGCCGGTCAGCGGTGCGGCGCGCGGTCCCTACTGCATGATGGGCGTCTGCTTCGACTGCCTCGTCACCATCGACGGCACCGGCAACCGCCAGGGCTGTCAGGTGCGTGTGGCTCCCGGCATGGCCGTGGAGACCCAGAACGGCAAGCGGGAGGTGGAGCGATGAGCAAATTCGACTTCGACATCGCCGTCGTCGGTTCCGGCCCGGCCGGCCTCGCCGCCGCTGCGCTCGCGGCGTCCAAGGGCGCGTCGGTCGTCCTGCTCGACGAACAGGCGGAGCCGGGCGGCCAGATCTACCGCGCCGTCACCGAAACCCCGGTGCGCGACCGCAAGGTGCTCGGTCCCGACTACTGGCACGGCGCCGAACTGCTGGGTCCGCTGCGCGACAGCGGCGCCACCCACTGGCCGGGCACCACCGTCTGGAGCGTCGCCCGCCCGCGCGAGGACGCCGCCGACGGCTCCCGTCCCATCCAGATCGGGCTGTCGCGCAACGGCGCCGCCTCCATGCTGACCGTGCGCCACGTCATCCTGGCGACCGGTGCCTTGGAGCGTCCCTTCCCGATCCCCGGCTGGACCCTGCCGGGCGTGCTGGGCGCCGGTGCCGCGCAGGTGCTGCTGAAGACCTCCGGCCTCGTGCCGTCGGGCGCCACGGTGATGGCGGGCAGCGGCCCGCTGCTCTGGCTGCTCGCCTGGCAGTATCTGCAAGCCGGCGCCCGCATCGACGCCATCCTCGACACCACGCCTCGTGAGAACTGGCGCGCCGCCCTGCCGCTGCTGCCGGGCTTCCTGCGCTCGCCCTATCTCGGCAAGGGCATGAAGCTGATGCTCGATGTGCGGCGCAAGCTGACCGTCATCGGCAACGTCACCGCGTTGCGCGCCGAGAGCGCCATCGGCAGTGACGGCGCGCTGAAGAGCGTCGTCTACACCCGCAACGGCACCGAACACCGGCTGCCCGCCGACACGCTCCTGCTGCATCACGGCGTCATCCCCAACCTGAACCTCGCCAACGCCACCGGCTGCGCCCAGCGCTGGGACGAGCAGCAGCGCTGCTGGCGCCCGACCACCGACGCGTGGGGCGCCACCTCGGTCGAGGGCGTGTCGCTGGCTGGCGACGGCGCCGGCATCGGCGGCGCCCGCGCGGCGGAAGAGGCCGGCCGTCTGACCGCGCTTGACGCGCTGTACCGGCTCGGCCGCATCGGGCGGGAGCAGCGCGACCAGTCCGCCGCCCCGTTCCGCGCCGCGCTGGACCGCGCGCTGACCGGCCGCGCCTTCCTCGACACGTTCTACACACCGGCGGAAGCCTTCCGCGTGCCGGCCGACGACACCATCGTCTGCCGTTGCGAGGAGATCACCGCCGGCGCGGTGCGCGAGGCGGTGCGGCTCGGCTGCTCCGGCCCCAATCAGGCCAAGAGCTTCCTGCGCTGCGGCATGGGGCCGTGCCAGGGCCGGCTCTGCGGCCCGACGGTGACCGAGGTCATCGCGGCGGAGCGCAACGTCTCCCCGGCGGAGGTCGGCTACTACCGCCTGCGCCCGCCGGTGAAGCCGATCACGCTGGCCGAGTTGGCGGCCCTGCCGAAGACCGACGCCGACATCGACGCCGTGTTCAAGCACTGACCGGAGGCGCCCGATGACCGCAAGCGCCTCTCCACGTTCGGATGTCATCGTCATCGGCGGCGGCCTGCACGGCTGCTCGGCCGCGCTGCACCTGTCGATGCGCGGCGTGCGCGTGCTGGTTCTGGAAAAGGACCATGTCGCCCGCCACGCCTCCGGCGTCAATGCGGGCGGCGTGCGCCAGCTCGGTCGTCATGTCGCGGAGGTGCCGCTGTCCGTCGCCTCGATGGCGCTATGGCACGGCATCCGCGATCTGGTGGACGACGATTGCGGCTTCGAAAGCCACGGCCAGATCAAGGTGGCGGAGACGGAGGCGGAGCTTGAGACGGTGCGCGCCCGCGTCGCCGAACTCAATGCGCTCGGCTTCACCCACGAGGAGGTGATCGGGCAGGAGGAACTGCGCTCGCTGGTGCCGGCCATCGCCGACCATTGCGTCGGCGCCCTGGTGTCGCGCGGCGACGGCGCGGCGATCCCCTTCCGCACCACCTTCGCCTTCCGCCGCAAGGCCATCGCGCTCGGCGCCCGCTTTCAGGAAGGCGGCGCCGTCACCCGGCTGGCCCGCCGGGGCGGCCTGTGGACCGTCGAGACCGCCGACGGCAACCGCTTCGAGGCGCCGATCGTGGTCAACGCCGCCGGCGCCTGGGCCGACCGCATCGCAGCCCAAGTGGGGGAGCCGGTGCCCTTGGAGGTCATCGCGCCGATGCTGATGATCACCGCCCGCGTCGCCCCCTTCATCAAGCCGGTGGTGGGCGCCACCGGACGCACCCTGTCCTTCAAGCAGTTCCCCAACGGCACCGTGCTGATCGGCGGCGGCCTGCTCGGCCGGGCGGTGCGCGACGAGAACCGGACGGAGCTGGATTTCTCGCAGGTATCGGTCAATGCCCGTACGGTGTGGGACCTGTTCCCGTGCATGCGCGGCGCCACCATCGTCCGCTCCTGGGCGGGGATCGAGGCGCGGATGCCGGACCAGATCCCGGTGATCGGCCCCAGCGGCACCGAACCGGACCTCTACCATTCCTTCGGCTTCTCGGCGCACGGCTTCCAGCTCGGCCCCATCGTCGGGCGCATCACCGCCGACCTCATCACCGCCGGGTCCACCGACCTGCCCATCGCCCCCTTCCGCATCGGCCGCTTCGCCGCCTGACCTTTGGAGAATCATCCCGTGACGATCCAGCGCTTCCACCCGACCCCGCGCCTCTGCGACATGGTGATTCACAAGGACACCGTCTATCTCGCCGGCCAGATCGTCGACGATGGTTCCACCACGGTGGAGGCGCAGACCCGCGACGTGCTGCGCCAGATCGACGCCCTGCTGGCCGAGGCCGGCACGTCGAAGAGCGGCATCCTGACCGCGACCGTCTATCTGGCCGACATCGCCACCTTCCCGGAGATGAACGCCGCCTGGGACGCCTGGGTCGACAAGGTCAACCCGCCGGCCTGCGCGACGGTGGAGGCCCGCTTGGCCGACCCGTCGATCCTGGTCGAGATCGTCGTCGTCGCCGCGCGCTGACCCCTTCCCACCTGCCGGAGCCTGCCATGAAGCGCCTCACCTTGGGCGTTGCCGCCCTCCTCTTGCTTGCGTCCGGCGGCGTCGCCGCAGCGCAGGAGCCCGTCCGCATCGCCACCGAGGGCGCCTACCCGCCCTTCAACTTCACCCAGCCCGACGGCAAGGTGGCGGGGCTGGAGGTCGACCTCGCCAATGCGCTGTGTGAGCGGATGAAGCGTCCCTGCACCGTCGTGGCGCAGGAATGGGACGGCATCATTCCGGGGCTGCTGGCGAAGAAGTACGACGCCATCATGGCGACGATGAACATCACGCCGGAGCGGGCGAAGGCCATCGGCTTCTCCGTCCCCTACATGGTGGTGCCGGCCTATTTCGTCGCGCCGGCCAACTCCGCCATCGACGGCTCGCCGGCCAGCCTCCGCGGCAAGACCATTGGCGCCCAGGTCTCCACCACCCATTCCCGCTATGTCGAGAAGCATCTCGGCAGCGAGGCGACGCTGAAGACCTACGACACCGCGTCCAACCTGCTGGCCGACCTGAAGGCCGGGCGGCTCGACGCCGCCATCACCACCGGCGCCACCGCATCGGACTGGGTGAAGGGTGACGGCGGCAAGTCGGTCAAGCTGGTCGGCCAGCCGGTGATCGACGCCGAGGTGTTCGGCCCCGGCATCGGCGTCGGCCTGCGCAAGGAGGACACCGCGCTGAAGCAGTCCTTCGACGAAGCGATCCGCGCGGTCGTGCAGGACGGCACGCTGGCCCGCATCGGCGCCCGCTACGTCGATTTCTCCATCACCCCCTGAGTTCCTTTTTAAAAACCAAGGAGCAGTTCCCCGTGATCAAGCGCATCGAGAAGACCAAGATCATGCACCGCGTCGTCGTCAACAACGGCACGGCCTATCTCGGCGGCATCATCGCCGACGACGTCAGCGTCGGCATGGGCGGCCAGGTCACGCAGATCTGCGGCAAGCTCGACCAGGTGCTGGCGATGGCCGGCAGCGACAAGACCAAGCTGCTGTCCGCCCAGCTGTTCATCACCGACATGAGCCTGAAGAACGAAATGAACGACGCCTGGCTGTCCTGGCTGGACGGCAACGACCTCCCCGCCCGCGCCACCATCGGCGTCGCCGACCTCGGCGCCCCGGAGATCAAGATCGAAGTGGTCGTCACTGCGGCCGTGTGATCGCGACGGTGGAACGCCCTCTCCCCAAGGGGAGGGGGCCTACCCCAGCAACCGCTCGAACAGATCGTCGCCGCCCATCTGCCCGCCCTTCAGCATCAGCTCCAGCCCGTCGACCGCCGGATCGTCGGCATGGGTGCGGCTGACGGTGACGCCCGGCGCCAGCGTGCAGCGGTAGGACAACCCCCAGCACCCCAGCGCCCGCACCGCGAGGCTGGACGTATCCCCACCCGCGATCCCGACCCGGCGCACCCGCAAGCTCCGCAGCACCGCCGCGACGAAGTCCGCCGTCGCCGCCGCGACCCGCCCGGCCTGGGCGGTGTCCGCTTTTCCCGCGTCCGCCGGCGCGGTCCAGACCAGCGTGTGGCGCCCGGCGCGCAGCGACGCCGCCACCTCTCCCAACAGCGTTTCCGCATAGCCGGCATCCGCGCACAGCGCCGCCGCATCGGCTTGGATGCGCGTGTAGGACCTCGCCGCCTCGACCTGCCGCCGAGTCACCGGAGACAGGCTGCCTGCCATCACGAACACCGGCGTGTCCGCCGCACCCAGCGGCACCTCTTCCGTCAGAGCCCCGGAGCCGACGCTCCAATGCGCGACCAGCGCCTGCGCCACGCTGCTCGGCCCTACCGCCAACAACGGCTCGCGCTCCGCCCGCTCCCAGATCAGCCGCCCGACGGTCGCCAGATCCTCGTCGCGCGACACGTCCAGCAGCACCGCCGCCGCTCCCTCCGCCAGCAGCCGGTCCATCCGGCAGTCCAGCGCGTCGTCGTCCAGCGCATAATCCGGAAAATGCAGCGCCGCCATCCCCTCCATCCCCTGCGCCGCGAGGTGGCGGCGCAGGTCGGCCTCCGCCATCGGGGTGACGGGATGGACGCTCATCGTCGGGTGGCGGTCGATGCGATGCACCGTGCCGCCGGTGCCCGCTGCGGCGAACAGCGTGCTGAACAGGCAATAGCGCCCGATGTTCGGCTGCCCGCCCACCACCGGCCGGAAGCGGTTGGGGAAATGCGGCGCCAGAGTCCGCACCGCCTCGCCGATGCTGCCGACTTGGGGCGCGCTGTCGAAGGTGGAGCAGCACTTATAGTGCATCACCGGCACGCCCAGCCCGGCGAAGAAGCGGCCGACCGGTTCCAGCTCCGCCCGCATCGCGTCCGGCGCCATGCTGCGCGCCGCCCCGGCGATGCCGACGGCGTCGAGCAGCCCGGCTAGCCCCAACCGGGCGACGTCCGGCACGTCGAGGAACAGCAGTGCCCGCTGCCCGGCCTTCGCCAGGGCGGCCAGCGTGTCGGTCGCCCCGGTGAAGTCGTCGCCGTACCAGCCGAGCCTCGGACGAGCCATGATCCTCAGCCCTTCTTCCCGAAGAAGTCCAGCGACCGCCGCAGCTCCGGCAGCTCCCTCGCCGCATCGTCGAGCGTGCGCCCGGCCCGCACGGCATCCCAGGCCTGCCGGATGCTCAACACGCCGGCCGCCGGGCCGTCGGGATGGGCCATGATGCCGCCGCCGGACATGAACATCAGGTCCGCCGTCCCCACCGCCTCCCAGGTGACCGGCACCGTGCCGGCCCACTGGCCCGACGAGAAGGCGGGCATCACGGCGTCGGCACCGTCCGCCGCATCCGCCGCCAGCGGCGCCAGACAGGCCCGTGCCCCCTCGATCACCTCCTCGTCCGGCTGGGCGAACTTGCCGTTCAACCCGTGCACATGCATGTGGTCCACCCCCGCCAGCCGCCACAGCGCCTGATAAGCGTCGAAGCCGATGCCCAGCAGCGGATGGCGCGACAGCGCGCCGAAGCCGTTTCGGTGGCCGTGCAGCACCAGCCCGCTGTGCCGGCGCAGGGTCTGCACCGCCGAATGGCCGCACCAGTTCAGGCTGACCATGATGCAGGACCCGCCCTCGCGCTCCACCAGATCGGCGTGGCGGCGCATGGCGTCGGTCTCGTCGGTGATGTTGAAGGCGACCATCACAGGCTTGCCGGTGCGGTCCTGGTGGCGGCGCACCCGGTCCATCACGGCGGGGATGCGCTGGGCCAGCGGCGCATGGGCCGGGTCGGCGCAGATCTCGTCGTCCTTGATGAAGTCCAGCCCGGCGGCGCACAGCGTGCCGACCAGCTCGCCGGTCTCCTCCGCCGACAGCCCGACATTCGGCTTGATGATGGAGCCGACCAGCGGCCCGTCCGCCACCCCGGTCAGCCGCCGCGTGCCGGCGACGCCGTGGCGCGGCAGGTCGAACTGCGTGCGGTAGGCCTGCGGAATGCGCAAAGACTCCAGCCGCAGCCCTGTCACCTCGCCCAGATCATACAGGTTGCCCGCCACCGTTGCGGCCAGCGTCGGCAGGTTCGCCCCGATGTTGGCGGTGGGGAAGGAGATGGTGACGCGCGCCCGCTGCCAGGGCCCTGGATTGCGCTGGCGCTCCAGCCATGTGTTCGGCAGGGCAGGGGTGTCGGCGACGTCCAGCTTCTCGACGGATTCGACGATGGCGCGGGCGCGGGCGCGCAGATCGTCGGTTTCGCCATGGACGCGGGTGAAGGTGCCGCAGGACTGCTCCCCCGCCATCACCTCCGCCACCTTGGCCGGGGCGAGGGGGGTTTCGATCAGATAGGTTGCTTCGATGCGGTCGGCGTGCATGGTGGCCGCCCCTTACAGCTTGCTCAAATCCGGAAACGGCCGCACCGGATCGGACCCGTCCCACCCCATCGACGCCTCGCGGATCAGGTCGAACATCTTGCCCTTCGGCCCGGCGACCTCCGACAGCTCGATCACAGTGCCTGGATGGTATTCGGTGTCGAAATAGATGAACCGCCCCTTCTCGCCGACCTCGCCGCTCATCACCGGCTTGAAGCCCTGGCCCAGCAGCCGTTCCAGGTCGGCGTCGTAATCCTCGGTCCAATAGGCGACATGCTGCAACCCGGTGTTCCCCGCCTGCAGAAAGTCGCGATACATCGACGGCGCGTCGTTGCGGGTCTGGATCAGCTCCATCTGCAACGGCCCGGAGTTCGCCAGCGCCACCGAATTGTGAACCTCGTAGGATTCGCCGCGGTAGGTGTAGTTCCGGATCGGAACCCGCTCGTTGTAGAACCAGGGACCGATGCCGAGCGTGCGGCTCCAATAGTCCATGGCGGCCTCGATGTCGCGCACGACGTAGCCAGCCTGACGGATCTGGCCGAAGAATCGGCTCATTGAAGGAACTCCGGATAAGAGGGAAAACGGTTGGCGTCAGCGCGCCAGAAAGCCGGTCGAAATCCAGGGAATGGCGGCGACGATCACCAGCCCGACCAGCAGCGCGCCGACATAGCCCCAGATATGCTTCAGGCCATCGTCGGGATTGACCTTGCTGATGGCGCAGGCGCCGTAATAGCCGACGCCGAAGGGCGGGGCGAACAGGCCGATGCCCATGGCGAAGATGACGACCATCGCATAGTGCACCTCGTGCACCCCGGCGGCGCGGGCGATGGGGAACAGCAGCGGGCCGAACAGCACGATGGCGGGGATGCCCTCCAACACGCTGCCCAGGATGATGAAGGCGACGATGGAGATGGCGAGGAAGCCATATGCGCCGCCGGGGATGCCGGCCATGAAGCGGGCCAGATCGGACGAGAAGCCGGACTGGGTCAGACCCCAGGCCATCGAGGTGGCGCAGCCGACGATGAAGATGATCGCCCCGGTCAGCGACGCCGTCTCGATCAGCATCGGCTTCAGCCGGCGCCAGTCGAACTGGCGGTAGATCAGCAGCCCGACCACGGTGGAGTAAGCGATGCCGATTGTCGAAACCTCGGTCGCCGTCGCGATGCCCTCGACCACCGCGGCGCGGATGACGAAGGGCAGCAGGATGGCGGGCAGCGCCACCATGGCAAGCCGGGCGATCTCGCGCCGCGGGGTGCGCTCGACATGGCTCAGATCCTCACGGCGGTAGCGCCGCCAGACGACGAAGCACAGGCAGGCGCCCAGAACCACGCCCGGCAGCATGCCGCCGGTGAACAGCGCTGCGATCGACACGCCGGTGACCGAGCCGATGGTGATAAGGACGATGCTGGGCGGAATGGTCTCGGTCTGCGCCCCGGTCGCCGACAGCAGCGCCACCAGATCGCCGGGAGGGGCGCCACGCTTCTTCATCTCCGGGAACAGCACCGGGGCGATGGCCGCCATGTCGGCGATCTTCGAGCCGGAGATGCCGGAGACCAGATACATCGCGCCGATCAGCACATAGGACAGGCCGCCGCGCACATGGCCCAGCAGGCTGGCCAGGAACTGGATCATCGCGCGGGCCATGCCGGTCATCTCGATCAGCAGACCGAGGAAGACGAACAGCGGCACCGCCAGCAGGATCAGGTGGCTCATCCCCTCGTCCAGCCGGCCGACCATCACCAGCAGCGGCGTGGAGGTGGTCAGCGCCAGATAGGCGAAGGTGGCGAGCGCGAAGGAAAAGGCGATGGGCACCCCGGCGAAGACGTTGGCCGCCACCAGCCCGACGAAGAAGATGACGAGGTTCAACTGTCCCAGCGGCTTGAACACTGGCCCGGCGACCCAGAAACCGGCGACGATGGCGCCGGTCACCAGCACCGCCGCCAGCGCGGTCAGCGGCCGGGCGACCCGCAGCAGCCGGAACAGCGCCGCCACCAGCATCAGCCCCAGCCCGACCGGCAGCGCCGCGGCGCGCCAGGCGTTGGAAACCTCCATCGCCGGGGTGGTGATGAACTGTTCCTCCATCGCGTAATCGACGGCGTGGTACAGCACCAGCGCCAGGAAGGCGATGGGGGCGGTGATGGCGATGCATTCCAGCAGGCTGCGCGCCTGCGGGCCGACGCGGCTGACCAGACCGGTCATCCGCATATGCTCGCCCCGGCGCAGCGCCACCACCGCGCCCAGCATCGACAGCCAGAGGAACAGGATGGAGGCCAGCTCGTCCGACCACACCAGCGGCGTGTGGAACAGATAGCGGGCGGTGACGCCGGCCAGCAGCACGACGATCTCGATCAGCACCAGAAGGCCCGCCACGGTCTCGACCCCGACGGACAGGCCGCGGTCGATCCTGCGCAGCAGCGAAGCCGCACCTCCGGCGGCAACGCCGCCGGGAGTGTCCACGTAACCGTGGACCGGTTCGGACATGTGGGACATGGCGGGGGGTTCCTTCATCGGACAGGACCTGTTTTGAAAGGGTCGGCGATCAGGCTAGCTTGCCGACCGCCTCCTCCAGCAGGCCCCAGGCCTCGTCGCCGAAACGGCCCTTCCATTCGCCGTAGAAACCGCTATCGCGCAGCTTGGCGCGGAAGCTGTCGGGAGCCGGCTGGTTGAAGGTCAGACCCTTCGATTCCAGATCGGCCCGAACCGACTGGTTCAGCGCCTTGATGTCGCCGCGCTGTGCCATGCCGGCGTCGTTGATGGCGTTGGCGACGATGGTCTGCATGTCCGGCGGCAGGCCCTTCCAGGCGCGGCCGTTGGCGATGAACCAGAAGCCGTCCCAGATGTGGTTCGACAGCGAGCAGTATTTCTGCACCTCGAACAGCTTGGCGACCTGGATGATCGGCAGCGGGTTTTCCTGCGCATCGACGATCCGGGTCTGCAGCGACGAATAGACCTCGCTGAACTGCAGGCTGGTCGGCGACGCGCCCAGGCCCTTGAACATGGCGATGCTGAGCGGGCTGACCGGCACGCGGATTTTCAGGCCGTCCATGTCGGCGGCGGAATTGATCGGCTTGTCGCCGCTGGTCATCTGGCGGAAGCCGTTGTCCCACATCTTGTCGAAGGCGTAGAGCCCGACCTTGGAGATGGCGTTGCGGACATGGGCCCCCAGCTTGCCGTCCATCGCCTTCCACACCTGATCGTAGTCGGAGAAGGCGAAGCCGACCGCGTTGATGGCGGCGACCGGAACCAGTGTGGCGATCACCAGCGCCGACGGCGTGAAGAAGGTCAGGCCGCCGCTGCGCACCTGGGACAGCATGTCGGTGTCGCCGCCCAGCTGGTTGTTCGGGAAGATCTTGACCTCGATCTTGCCGTTGGACTCCTTGGCGATGCGCTCCGCCGCCTCATGGGCGCGGATGTTCAGCGGATGGGTCAGCGGCAGGTTGTTGCCGTATTTCAGCTCATACTCGGCGGCGCGGGCGATGTGCGGCATGCCGATGACGGCACCGGCGGCCCCGATGGCGGGCGCGGTGGCGATGGCCTTCAGCATCGTGCGGCGGGTCAGACTGGTCATTTCAAACCTCCCATGGATTACCGGCCGACGTTGCTGTTTTCGGCCTTGCGTTTCTGATGTGATCTGATGTCAATTGATGATTGTTGGATGGACGGTATGTCCAGCACCGACAGGTGTCAAACGCCGAAATTGATGGTTTTTGATGGTTTCACTGAAGGATGATCCGGAAACCGGCACGGGTGCGCGCGGCCTGCCGCGGGTGGCCGACATCGCGCAGGCCGCCGGCGTGTCCACCGCCACGGTCGACCGCGTGCTGAACCACCGGCCGGGGGTGCGCGCCGCCACCGTGCAGCGCGTGCTGAAGGCGGCGGCGGACCTCGACTATCTGCCGGACGCCGAGCTTTATGCCGCGGCGGGGCAGAAGCCGATGCGGCTGTCCTTCCTGCTGCCCGCCGGCAACAACCGCTTCCTGACCGGGCTGGGGGAGATGATCCGGCGCGCCGATGCCACCCTCGCCCCGCACGGCGTCAAGGCGCAGGTGGAGTTCATCAAGAGCTTCAATCCGGAACTTCTGGCGCGCAGCCTGTTCCAGCATGGCCGCCGCGCCGACGGCGTCGCCTTCATGGCGCTGGAGCATCCGGCGGTGCGCGAGGCGGTGGACGCGCTGGCCGACCGCAATGTGCCGAGCGTGACGCTGATCTCCGACATCCTGAACTGCCGGCGCGCCGGCTATGTCGGGCTGGACAACCGCGCGGCCGGCCGCACCGCCGGCTATCTGATCGCGCGTTTCCTGAAGCATCGCCCGGCCAAGGTGGCGATGATCGCCGGCAGCCTCAGCTACCGCGCGCATGAGGACCGCGAGATGGGTTTCTTCAACGTCCTGAAGGAAACCGCCCCCGACATCGAGGTGGTCGGCCTGCGCGAAGGCCATGACGACGAGGGGAAAAGCTATCGGCAGACCCGCATGCTGCTGGGCCTGCACCCCGACCTTGCCGGCGTCTACAACATCGGCGGCGGTGCGGAGGGCGTCGCCCGCGCCCTGAAGGAGACGCGACGCGAGCGTGAAATGGTCTTCATCGGCCACGGCCTGACCAACGAGACGCGCGGCCTGCTGATCGACGGCACGCTGGATGCGGTCATCACCCAGGATCCGCGCAACACCCTGTCGGCCTGCGTCGGCATCTTCACCAATCTCCGCGCCGGCCGGCCGCCCATGCAGGGCGTGGAAAGCCCGAGAGCGGAAGTGATCTTCCGCGAAAACCTGCCGAAAAACATGCTGCCTGATGAATGAAAAAGGGCGGCGCCGCCCTGTTGAGGCCGCGCCGCCCTTATCATTCAACCCTCGTCATTCACCCCATCTTCCACTCCGCCGGCGGCACCCCGCCTTCCGCCGGCGCTTCCACCCGACGCTCCGCCCCGGCCAGCTTGCGCAGCAGCACGTAGAACACCGGGGTCAGCACCAGACCGAACAGCGTCACGCCGATCATGCCGGCGAACACCGCCACACCCATGGCGTGCCGCATCTCGGCACCGGCGCCGGTGGAGGTGACCAGCGGCACCACGCCCATGATGAAGGCGATGGAGGTCATCAGGATCGGCCGCAGCCGCAACCGGCTCGCCTCGATCGCCGCCTGCACCACGCTGCGCCCCTCCTGCTCCAGTTCGCGGGCGAACTCGACGATCAGGATGGCGTTCTTCGCCGACAGACCGACCAGCACCATGAAGCCGATCTGCGTGAAGATGTTGTTGTCGCCCCCCGTCAGCCACACCCCGAACAGCGCCGACAGCACGCTCATCGGCACGATCAGCAGGATGGCGAGCGGCAGCGTCAGGCTCTCGTACTGCGCGGCCAGCACCAGGAACACCAGCAGCACGCTGATCGGGAAGACCCACAAGCCCGCATTGCCGACCAGGATCTTCTGATAGGTCAGGTCGGTCCATTCCAGCTTGACGCCGCGCGGCAGCACCTCCGCCGCGATGCGCTCCGCCGCTGCTTCCGCCTGTCCCGACGAATAGCCCGGCGCCGGCCCGCCATTGACGTCGGCGGCGGTGAAGCCGTTGTAGCGCACCACCATTTCCGGCCCATAGCTGGGCTGCACCGTCACCAGCGACGACAGCGGCACCATGGTCCCCGCCGCGTTGCGGGTCTTCAACAGCCCGATGTCGTCGGCATGGTCGCGGAACGGCGCGTCGGCCTGCACCCGCACCTGATAGACACGGCCAAAGGCGTTGAAGTCGTTGACGTAGAGTGACCCCAGATAGATCTGCATGGTGTCGAACACGTCGGCGACATTGACGCCCAGCTGCTTGGCCTTCACCCGGTCGAGATCGACGTCCAGCTGCGGCACGTTGATCTGGTAGGACGAGAAGGTCGGCCCCAGCTCCGGCGTCTGCGCCGCCCGCTTGACGAAGGCGTTCACCGCATTGCTCAGCGCCTCGTAGCCAAGATTCCCGCGATCCTCCAGCTGCATCTTGAAGCCGCCGAGCTGCCCCAGACCCATCACCGGCGGCGGCGGGAAGATGGCGACGAAGGCTTCCTTCAGCCCGGCATAGCGCTGCTGCAGATCCTTGGCGATGGCGCCGGCCGACAGCGACGGGTCATGGCGTTCGGCAAACGGCTTCAGCGTGACGAAGACGATGCCGGCGCTGGACGAGTTGGTGAAGCCGTTGACCGACAGGCCCGGGAAGGCCACCGCGCTCTGCACGCCGGGGCGCTTCAGCGCGATATCGGTCATCTCGCGGATCACCGCCTCCGTCCGGTCGAGCGAGGCGCCGTTGGGAAGCTGGGCGAAGCTGATCAGATACTCCTTGTCCTGCATCGGCACGAAGCCCGACGGCACCGTGCGGCCGAGCAGCACCGTGGCGCCGATCAGCAGCGCATAGACCGCCAGCATCACGCCCTTGCGCCGCACCACCCCGCCCACGCCGCGGCCATAACCGTCCGACGCCTTGTGGAACACCCGGTTGAACAGCCGGAAGAAGCCGCCGAACACCCGGTTCATCGCGCGGGTCAGCCAGTCCTGCGGCTGGTCATGGCCGCGCAGCAGCACCGCCGACAAGGCCGGCGACAGGGTCAGCGAGTTGAAGGCGGAAATCACCGTGGAGATCGCAATGGTCATCGCGAACTGCTTGTAGAACTCGCCGCTGAGGCCGGTCATCGCCGCCAGCGGCACGAAGACGGCGACCAGGGTCAGCGCGATGGCGATGATCGGCCCGCTGACCTCCTGCATGGCGCGGATGGTGGCGTCGCGGGCGGACAGGCCGGACTCGATGTTGCGCTCAACATTCTCGACCACGACGATGGCGTCGTCGACGACGATGCCGATGGCCAGCACCATGCCGAACAGCGACAGCGCGTTGATCGAGAAGCCGAAGGCCAGCAGCAGCGAGAAGGTGCCGACGATGGAGATCGGCACCGCCAGCAGCGGAATGATCGACGCCCGCCAGGTCTGCAGGAAGACGATCACCACCAGCACCACCAGCGCCACCGCCTCCAGCAGCGTGTGCACCACCGCCTCGATGGAGGAGCGGACGAACTGCGTCGGGTCGTAGACGATGGAGTAATCGACGCCTTCCGGCATGTCGGCCTTCAACTCCGCCATCACGCTGCGCACCTCGTCGGAGATGGCGAGCGCGTTGGCGTCCGGCGTCTGGGTGATTGCCATCGCCACCGCCGGCTTGTTGTCGAGCAGCGAGCGCAGACCATACTGCGCCGCCGCCAGCTCCACCCGCGCCACGTCGCGCAGGCGGGTGACGCCGCCGTCCTCGCCGGTCTTCAGCACGATGTCGCCGAACTCGTCGGCGGTCTTCAGCCGGCCGCGCGCGTTGATCGACAGCTGCAGCGGCACGTCGGGCAGCGAGGGCGACGCGCCGATCACGCCGGCCGCCACCTGGACATTCTGTTCGCGGATGGCATTCACCACGTCGGTGGCGGTCAGCCCGCGCTGCGCCACCTTCCCCGGATCGAGCCACACCCGCATGGCATAGTCGCCGGCGCCCCACACCTGCACCTCGCCGACGCCCTGGATGCGGCTCAGCCGGTCCTTGACGTTCAGCACCGCGTAGTTGCGCAGGTAGGTCATGTCATAGCGGTCGTTGGGCGACAGCAGATGCACGACCATGGTCAGCGTCGGCGAGCTTTTCACCGTGGTGACGCCCAGCCGCTGCACGTCGGCCGGCAGCCGCGGCATCGCCTGGGCCACGCGGTTCTGCACCAGCTGCTGCGCCTTGTCCGGATCGGTGCCCAGCCTGAAGGTCACGGTCAGCGCCATGTTGCCGTCGCTGTTCGCCTGCGACTGCATATAGAGCATGCCTTCGACGCCGTTGATCTGCTCCTCCAGCGGGGAGGCGACGGTCTCGGCGATCACCTTGGGGTTGGCGCCGGGGAACTGCGCGCGCACCACGACGGACGGCGGCACCACCTCCGGATATTCGGAAATCGGCAGGCGGAACAGCGCGATGGCCCCCGCCAGGAACAGCGCCACCGACAGCACCGCAGCAAAGATCGGCCTGTCGATGAAGAATTTCGAGATGTTCATCTGGGGTCTCCCAGGCTGCACGCTCCCCATCCCTCCCCGCGTCCAGCAAGGAATGCCGGGCGAGGAGGGCCAGCCAACGCGCATGCCCTTGTTCGTCTTTCCTGGGTTCGTGTCTTACCGTGCCGCCGTCTGGGTCTTCTCGGTCCCCATGGCGACCATCTTCGGCGTGACCGCCATGCCCGGCCGGGCGTGCTGGGTGCCGTTGACGACCACGCGCTCGCCGGCCGCCAGCCCGTCGGTCACCACGCGCAGCCCGTTCTGCAGCGCGCCGAGCTTCACCGGCCGGTACTCCACCTTGTTCTCCTGCGTCACCACCAGGACGAACTTCTTGTCCTGGTCGGTGCCGATGGCGCGGTCATCGACCAGCAGCGCGTCATAGGGCTTGGTGCCCCCCACCTTCACCCGCGCATAGAGCCCCGGCACCAGCACGCCGTCGTCATTGTCGAAGCGGGCGCGCACGCGGATGGTGCCGGACACGCTGTCCAGCCGGTTGTCGACATACTCCACCATGCCGTCGCGCGAGTAATCCTCCTCGTTGGCAAGGCCGAGCCGGACCGGGATCGTCCCGGAATCGCGCATCGGCGCGATGTGGCGCAGATAGGTCTGCTCATCGACGTCGAAGGAGGCGTAGATCGGCGATTCCGACACCAGCGTGGTCAGCGGCTCCGCGGCGGCACCGGCGGCGACCACGTTGCCGACCGTCCGTTCCGCCCGCGACACCCGGCCCGACACCGGCGCCGTCACCCGCGTGTAGCCGAGATTGAGCCGCGCGATCTCCAGCGCCGCCTGCGCCGCCTTCAAATTGGCGGTCGCCTCGCGGGCGGCATTGTCCTTCTGGTCCATGGTGCTGCGCGAGATGGTGTCGTCGCGCACCAGCTTCTGCGCGCGGTCGAGGTCGGCCGCGGTCAGCCGCACCCGCGCCTGCGCCGCGGCGACCTGCGCCTCGGCCCGCGCCACCTCCGCCTCATAGGGGCGGGGGTCGATGGTGAACAGCACGTCGCCCTTCTTCACCAGAGCGCCGTTGCGGAAATGCACGGCGACGATGGTGCCGGGGACCTGCGGCCGGATATCGACGCGGTCCACCGCCTCCAGCCGGCCGGAATAGGACTGCCAATCCGTCACCGGTCGGGCCAGCACGGTGGCGACATCCACCTCGGCCGGCGGCGGGGCGGGGGATTCGGAGGCGGTTTGTGCCTCGGCCGGGCTGCGCAAGGTGACGGCGCCGGTCAGTGCCGCCACGGAAACGCCGGCCGCGATCAATAGGGAAAGTGTTTTGCGGGACATGGGCTTACCTGTGGCTCGAAGTGTCGGGATGGGCGCCGGTCAGGCGGCGCCGGAAGAAGTCGGCGGCGGCGGCCAGCGCCGGCGCGTGTTGGGCGAGCCCGGCATGGGTGACGCCGGTGAAGCGGGTGACCTCGGTCGGCACCCCGGCGTCGATCAGCCGGGCGGCATAGCTTTCCGCCTCCGGCCGCAGCACGTCGTTCTGCGCTGTGGCGATCATGATCGGCGGCAGCCGGCCGAGCCGGCGCGATTCCAGGGGAGCGGCATAGGGATGCAGCCGCAGCGCCGCCTCCGGCAGATAGGCGCGGTAACAGCGCGCACAGTCCGTCACGCTGCCCTCTCCGTCGCCGACGCGCGTCAGGCTGGGGTCGAGCATCGGCCCGAGCAGCGCCTGCGCCGCGATCTCCGGCCCGCCGCGGTCGCGGGCGAGCAGGGTGAGCGACACCGCGACATGCCCGCCGGCATCATGCCCGGCGACGCCCAGCGGCCCGGCCCGCTCCGCCAGCCAGAGGGCTGCGGCATGGGCATCCTCGATGGCGGCGGGAAAGGGATGGGCGGGGGCCAGCGCATAGCCGACCGCCACCACCAGCGCCGGAATGCTCTCCGCCAGCGCCATTGCCGGCACCTCGACATCCTCGACCGACCCGGAGGTGAATCCGCCGCCGTGGAAATACAGCACGCCCGGCAGCGCTCCGGAAAGCGCCGGCCGATACAGGCACAGCGGAACCTCGCGACCCTCCACTTTCAGCGACGTGCGTGAACGTTCCATCCCGATCCGGCGCCCTGGCGCCCCTCCTGCAATGCGGCAAGAGCAATAATGTGCAAGCGTCCGGGTGGGATAAAGCCGCTGCGGCTGGGAACAGAATTCAGCCGGGGCGAACAATCGGGGAGGGGTGGGGGTGGCCGTTCGCGGGGGATGGACTATTCGGGTGGGGTGCCATCCTCGCGCGTAGGGCGTTCGCATCCGGCTGCACGATCCTATATGCTCAACGGAAAGCATAACGGAGGAGGAAGCGGGAATGCGCTATCACATCACTGGGAGTTCTCAAGTCGGTGTTATGGGCCTGAAGCGGGACACCCTCGAAGGTGCGCTTAAGAAGGCCAACGAACTCCGCCAACAAGGCACCTATAACGAAGTGCAGATCATTGATATCGAGACGGGAGACGTTGTCAAAGAGCCGTTGTCCGACGGCGGTCGGGAAGAGAATTGAGCCATGCCCAAAGGGCCCCTAGGCAGTCCGCCATCCTGCTCATGGACGACCTGCGCATCCGGCTGAACAACCGGGTGCAGATCGCCACGGACGGGCACAAAGCGTATCTGGAAGCGGCCGAAGGAGCCTTCGGCGGGGACGTTGACCATGCCCGCTCATCAAGCTCTTTGGCGACGTTCCAAAGTCACACAAGGGCCGCTATCGGCAGGGGAGGTTGTGATGTCCGAGCCCATGGAGCGATTCACATGGAATCCGTACAAGCGCTCGGCCGACACCGGAACGCACAAGCCGATCGAGGAACTCACGCGGGTGGAGCTATCCAAGCCGGTTGAGTCCGAGGACGGCGTGCTGCCTGCCGGGGCGATGGGGACCGTCGTCGGCGTGTACCGGGGTGGCGCCGCCTACGAGGTCGAGTTCGCGAAGCCCTTCCACACCGTCGCCACCGTTATGCCGGACGCCATTCGCAATGCACGTGCCTGACGCCGACAAGGCGACGCTAAACCTTAGGAAGATCACCCATTACCTGCTGGTACCCGATCACTCCGAAGGAGGCCCGAAGGCCAAATTCTTCACGGCTTGCGGCTTCAGCCATGACAACGTCCCCGCCTTCGAGGCCGCGTTGTTGGCGCACCCGGTCAGGAACGTGATCGCGAAAACCACCAAGTCGCCGTTGGGTGTGAAATATGCCGTCGAGTGCACCCTGACGACCCCGGATGGACGAAATCCTTGCATTCGGACCATCTGGATCGATGATGCAGACGGCACTCCGCCGCGGTTCGTGACTGCATATCCCTTCCTTTAGCTAGCGCGGATCTGGCATCCGATAGTTCGATGTCCACCCGGCGCCTCATGCCGGCCATAGCTGTCCATCGCCACCGCGATGAATTAGCGACTGAGACGATGCGCCCGCTCCGACTTACCA
Source organism: uncultured Azospirillum sp. (assembly GCF_946480385.1). The sequence goes on along the minus strand of NZ_CAMLJP010000011.1, from coordinate 40,616 downwards.
TCACACGGCATGGCGGGCGCTAGACATATCGGCTATCCGGCGGTTCTAATTGTCTATGTGAGGTCGCGATCGAGCGCCAGAGGGGGCGGGGCGGTAAAGGAATTTCAGAGCATCATGTGCGAACTGCTATCCTTGGCTGCAAGGCTTCCCGTCGCCGCGACTGGCTGACTGGAGAGGAAAGCGGCATAAAAATGAGATCCTATATTGCTGAATCGTTCACTTCGAATTCTCTGATAGCGGTTTCTTTGGTTAGATTAAATTGTTCATCAAGCGCTTTAAGAGCATCATTGCCAGCTTCGATCAGTTCGTTCGCCTTAAAGGCAATATCCCCAACAAATACTCTTATTATTTTTGAATCAATCATTGAATTAAGCATTTCATTCTTATACTCTAGTATGCTGCGAGATATCCATCTTTCTTGATAGTAAAAATCTATAATTTTTGCTCCTATATCTACAGGAAGTAGGCCAATTTGTCCTCTCATGGCATCAAATAACAGGTGAATGTCATCGTAGGACATGATACTATTCATATATTCTCTGTGATCGTCATCGTCTCCCTCTTTGTGTACGTGCAAACTATTTTGATGGGCGATATTGATATGACCAACTAAGTTACGAATTTCGCAGTATAGGGCAGCAGCAACTTGACGTTCTTGCCTGATTTTGTCACCTGTTCTAATTTTTTCCTGCCTTATCACCTCACTATGAGCCAATTTCTGACTAGAGGCTGTCTGCTCCTTGAGCGCCTGAGCGCCGATGTATGCTGCGGCAAGAGCGCCAAGCCCACCGAAGAATGCAAGCAGCCCTGCTATCAATGTTTGCCAATGGTAAAGACTAAAGCGCATAATGTTCATTAGATGAGTCGGAGGAGTTGATAATGCCTCGGCAATTTCTCTCGCATCGTTGCTTGATTCAATAGGATGCGCGGGGAGCCACGTAGGCACGTCTGTTTGAAAGAAGTAAATAACACCTGTAGTAATAACTGTGATCGCAGTCGCAGAGCCAAAAAGAGATATCAGAAGCCGCAGCATAGTTGCGAAGTATCCTCTTCCGCTAAAGGATTGCAAGCATGGGCTGTATAAATCACTTTAAGCCCAGAGCCAACTATCGTTTTCGTGCATGGTTCGATGTTGGTTTCACGGATATGGTGTCCGTCGTGCCGCCCGGCTGTTCGAGCGCACCAAACTGTGCATGGAGGATCGAGGCAAGGTGCCTGACCTGCATGGGCGCCATCGTTGGTATGGCTTCGTTTCGATAAAGCAAGCGGTGACCACCGATGAGTTAGTGGCATGGGAAGGTCATGGTGCCAACCACGGACTTCACGCCGCTCGGTTCTCGGCCATCGACATTGACGTCACCGACCCCAAGATCCGGAACTTCATCCAGGGCCCTGCCGATTGGCATCTCGGCCCTGCGCCAGTCTGAATAGGAAGGGCTCCTAAGCTGCTGCTGGTTTACTGGCTTGCAGATGGCCAGATGCAAATGACCGGCCGCTGGCTGTGGTTCTAAGGGGCTGGATGGACGCGACCACCTCGTCGAACTGCTTGGCCACGGGGCAGTATGTCGGTGAGGGCGCACACCCGGTAACACGCAAGTCTTACCGCTGGGATGTTAATCCAGCCGATTCCCGCACCGGCAGAGGGTGTTTGTCGTCAGATACTGGCAGCCGTAGCGCTCCCGTCAGCCTGAACATCTTTGCCGCTCCCGAGCCGCTCCGCACAAAAATGTGGCGCAACGCCGCCGCAAACGCCAAAAAGCGGGCGACGATCACCCCCCGGCAACAGCGCCGTTCCACCCCTCTTCGGACCAAACCTTCATGGCAGATTACTTCCCGCGTTGGTCGCTTGCGACCGGCCCCGTCGTCCAGCCGGACGAGCGCCTTCCCTGGGGCTCGACGCTGACGCTCGGCATCCAGCATCTCGTCGCCATGTCCGGCTCGACCATCCTCGGGCCGCTGCTGATGGGGTTCGATCCGAACCTCGCGGTGCTGTTTTCCGGCATCGGCACGCTGCTGTTCCTCGTGCTCACCGCCGGACGGGTGCCGAGCTATCTCGGCTCCTCCTTTTCCTTCATCGCCGTGGTGATCGCCGTCACCGGCTACACCGGCCAGGGTCTCAACCCGAACATCGGGCCGGCACTGGGCGGCATCATCGCGGCCGGCGTGCTCTATGTCCTGATCGGCCTGCTGGTGAGCAGCACCGGCACCGGCTGGATCGAGCGGCTGATGCCGCCGGCGGTGACCGGCGCCGTCGGTGCGGCGATCGGCCTCAACCTGTCCCCGGTCGCCGTCAAGGGCATCGAGGGCAGCGGTCCCCACACCCTCGTCGCCCTGCTCACGCTGGTCGCCACCGCCGTCATCGCGGTCTATGCCCCGCTCGCCATCCGGCGGCTCTCGATCCTCGCCGGCATCGCCGCCGGCTATGTCTTCTATCTCATCCTCGCCAACGGCTTCGGCCTGCTGCCGCCGGTCAGCTTCGCGGAGCTGGCCACCGCCCCGTGGTTCGGCATGCCGGCCTTCCGCTCGCCGACCTTCGATGCCGGCGCCATGGCGCTGGTCGCCCCTATCGCCTTTATCCTGGTCGCCGAGAATCTCGGCCACATCAAGGCCATCGGCGCCATGACCGGGCGCAACCTCGACCGCTTCATCGGCCGCGGCTTCATCGGTGATGGCATCGCCACCATCGTCTCGGGCAGCGGCGGCGGCACCGGCGTCACCACCTATGTCGAGAACATGGGCGTGATGGCGGTCACCCGCGTCTTCTCCACCCTGATCTTCGTCGTCGCCGCCATCGCCGCCATCCTGCTGGGCTTCTCGCCGAAGTTCGGCGCCCTGCTGCGGACGATCCCGGCGCCGGTGCTGGGCGGGCTGGCGACCGTCGTCTTCGGCCTGATCGCCGCGGCGATGGTGCGGCTGTGGGTCGACAACCGCGTCGATTTCTCCGACCCGCGCAACCTCATCACCGTCGGCGTCACGCTGGTGCTCGGCGCCGGCAACTTCACCATTTCCACCGGCGGCTTCTCCATCGGCGGCATCGGCACCGCGACCATCGCGGCGATCGGCCTCTATCAGCTGCTCGGCATCGGCCGTGCGCGCGAGACCGCCCGCACCGCCTCCCAGCCGGCGGCCACCACGCTGCACTGACGCCGGACCATCCTGCGCCGCCGCCGTCCCGGCACTGCCGGCGGCGGCGCACCCGTCCGCCGCCGGCATTTTATAAAAACTCTCCAGTCAAGGACTAAAGTCCCATACTCTCTCCGCACTTGTTTCATCACCTTGCGGAGCCCTGCCATGCCTCTCGATCCCCGCAGCTTCACCAACGACCATTTCCCCCGCTGGGCGGAGGAGCCGCCGACGCCGTCCGAAGGCTCGCTGGTCCCCGGATCGCAGTTCCACGAGGAACAGTGGATCATGGCCGCCGGCATGCTGGCCCGCGGCAACAGCTTCCTCCAGGTCTCCCGCGCCATGGGCTGCAGCCGGACGACGCTGTGGCGGGCCTATTACGGCTCCAAGGACTTCCGTCACAGGGTCTGGTGGGAGCGTCAGGCGCTGAACCGCGAGGCCGAGTTGCGCCTCTCCTCGCTGCGCATTCTGGTGGCCGAACAGATCGAGCGGCTGGTGACCTCCGGCGATCCCACCACCGTGCGCTGGCTGGCCGAACGGCTCGGCCTGTTCGCCGGTCTGGATGCCGCGGCCGGCAAAACCGCCGACAAGCCCGCCCCCCGCCCCGAGGACCCGCCCGCCGTCACCGTCCCCGAACTGGACGACGACCTTCCCGGTGAATTGCGCGAGCGCATGCCGCCCAATCCCGCCATGGTCGCCGCCGTCCTGGCCCAACCGGAGGCGGAGGGGCCGAAAGGCGTCTTCCCCTGGACCGTCAACCAGTACGAAGAATACCCCAACCTCAACCCCGGCCCGGTAAGCCGCCGCGGTGCCGGCGCCTTCTCCGACTGCCGGTAGATGGAACACCCGCCGGAAAGTGTTCCACGCCGTTCCATCCCACCCCCCTTGAACCACGCCCGTCCGATTGCTATTCGCCTATCATCGGCGGACACTCTCGGCGGTGGCCGTGGTTGAAAAGGACGGGATCCGTATGGACAAGCTGCATGCGATGCGCGTCTTCATCCGGGTGGTCGAAGCGAACAGCTTCACCAAGGCGGCGGAAACGCTGGGGCTGCCGCGCGCCTCGGTGACGACGACGGTGCAGAATCTGGAGGCGGCGCTGGGCGTGCGCCTGCTCCAGCGCACCACGCGAAAGCTCAGCCTGACGATGGACGGCGCCGCCTATCTGGAGGGCGCGACCCGCATCCTGTCGGAGATCGACGAGATCGAATCCACCTTCACCACCGCGCGCAAGACGCCGCGCGGCCGGCTGCGGGTGGACATGCCGGGCTCCATCGGCCGGCTGGTCATCATCCCCTCGATCCACGAGTTCCACGCCAAATACCCCGACATCGAGCTGATGCTGGGTCTGGGCGACCGTCCCATCGATCTGGTGCAGGAGGGGGTCGACTGCGTCGTCCGCATCGGCGAACTGGCGGATTCCAGCCTGCTGGCCCGGCGCATCGGCGCCATGCAGCAGATCACCTGCGCCACCCCGGCCTATCTCGCCGAGCATGGCGAGCCGAAGACCATTGAGGAGTTGGACCGCCACATCGCGGTGAATTATTTCAGCAACCGCACCGGGCGGAACATGGAGCTCTGCTTCCAGCGCAACGGCAAGGTGGAGGAGGTCGCCATGAAGGGCGTCGTCTCCGTCAACGACGCCGACGCCTATGTCACCTGTGGGTTGGAAGGGCAGGGCATCCTGCAGCCCGCCCGCTTCATGGTTCTGCCGCACCTGCGCAGCGGCGCCCTGCGCGAGATCCTGCGTGACTGGCGGCCGCCGCGCATCCCGATCTCCGCCGTCTACCCGCACAACCGGCATTTGTCGCCGAAGGTGCGGGTCTTCGTCGACTGGCTGGCCGAGCTGTTCGAACGCTGCCCGCTTCTCCAGGGCGAGGAGCTGCCGGGCGACCTGTGCGAAAAACAGAAGGCGCCGGTGATGGAGCGGGAAGGCGCCTGCGAGTGCGTGATGTGAGGTCTACCGGGCACTCTCCATCAGCGCCCGGTAAGCCATCTGGTCCTCGTGCATCCGCAGGAACACGGCGTATTTGGCGTCGTGATAGTCCCGCATCCGCCCCTCGGCCGGCCGGATGCTGCGGCCGGCGCGGCTCATCCCGGCCATGCCGGCGGCGATGTCCGTGAAGGCTCCCGCCGCCACCGCGCCCAGCACGGCGGCGCCCAGCAGCACCGCCTCCGGTTCCTCCGGCAGGACCAGGGTGCAGCCGGTGGCGTCGGCATGGGCCTCCAGGAACACCGGATTCTTGGTGCCGCCGCCGCAGGCCAGGATGGTGTCGATGGCATAACCCCGCCCGTTCATCGCCGCCACGATGTGCCGGGTGCCGTATGCCACCGCCTGCACCGTCGCCAGATAGAGCAGCGCCAGATCCTCCAGCCCGTCCGACAGCCGAAGCCCGCTGATGGCGCCCCTCAGGCTGGCATCCGCCCGCGGCGAGCGGTTGCCGTGGAAGTCGGGCAGCACATGCAGGTCGCGGGTCAGCATCGCCACCGGCCCGCCGCTGCGCTCCGCCAGCGCGGCCAGTTCGTCGTTCAGCAGCTGGTAGACCGTGGTCCCGCGCCGCTGCGCCTCAAGGGCAAGCTCGCCATGGCGGGGATGGCCCTGCACCACATGGTCGATCAGCGCGCCCGTCGCCGACTGCCCGCCCTCGTTCAGCCAAAGCCCCGGCAGCATGGCCGAATGATAGGGGCCCCAGATGCCGGGGATGAACCGCGGCGCACCGGGGCTCATCACCATATGGCAGCTCGACGTGCCGCCGATCAGCGCCAGCCGCCGGTCGAAATCAACTGTACCCGTTGCCTCCAGCGGCACCCCGATCATCCCGATCCCGCCGGCATGGGCGTCGATCAGCGAGGTGCCGACCGCGATGCCCGGCGTCAGGCCAAGCTCGCGCGCCGCCTCCGCCGTCAGCCCGCCGGCGATGGCGCTGCCGACCTCGCCGACATCGGTGCCGATGCGGGCATGCCCCTCATCGACCAGATCGCCCAACCCGATGGCGCGGAGATAGCCGTCGTCCCACCGTCCCTCATGCCCCAGATAGGTCCACTTGCACACCAGGGAGCACAGCGACCGCCGCGTCGCCGCGGTCGCCCGCCAGGTCAGGAAGTCCGGCAGGTCGAAGAAGTGGGCGGCACGGCTCCAGCTTTGCGGAAGATTCTCCTTCAGCCACAGCAGCTTCGGCGTCTGCATCTCCGGCGACAGCCGCCCGCCGACATAGCGCAGCACCTCGTGCCCGCCGGCATTGATGCGGTCGGTCTGCTCGATGGCGCGGTGGTCCATCCAGACGATGACGTTGCGGGAATCGTCGCCCTCCGGATCGACCGTCACCGGCCGCCCGGCGGCGTCCAGCACCACCAGCGAACAGGTGGCGTCGAAGCCGATGCCGACCACCTCCGGCCTTTCGGCGCAAGCGGCCAGCGCCTCCTGCACCGCGGCGCAGACGGCGGTCCAGATGTCGTCGGAGGACTGCTCAGCCCATTCCGGATCGGGCTTCCACATCCGGATCGGGCGGGAGGCGGCGGCCAGCCGGCGCCCGGCAAGGTCGAAGATGCCGGCGCGGGCGCTGCCGGTCCCCACATCCACCCCGATCACGGCGCGCGTCATGGCATGTCCTCCGTCCCACGGTTACAGGCTGGCGCAGAAGGCCTCGAACGCCTCGCGGCTGGCATAGGATTTCTGGGTGCCCGGCCGGGTGATGCTGTCGGCGGCATAGCGCACCGCCATGTGCAGAGCCGCGTCCAGGTCGCGGTTCTCGACATAGTACCGCGCGAAGCTGCCGATGAAGGCGTCGCCAGCCCCGGTGGTGTCGACCGGCGTGACCCGCACCGGTTCGATCCGCCGCGTCGCCTCGCCTTTGGTCACCAGCAGCGCCCCACGCGCGCCCAGCGTGACGATGACGGTGCGGATGCCGCGCTCAATCAGCGACTTCGCCGCCGTCTCGGCCTCCGCCTCCGACGTCACCGGCAGTCCGGAGATGGTCGCCAGCTCCGTCTGGTTCGGCACCAGGAAGGTGACCTGCCCGATCCGCTTGGGGTCGAGGTCGGCGGGCGCGGGCGCCGGGTTCAGCAGGGTCTCGATGCCGTGGCGGGCACCGAACTCGATGGTGTGGTAGATCGTCTCCAGCGGGACTTCCAACTGCATGACGATCAGGTCGCAGCCTTTCAGATCCTCGGCGGCGCGGTCGACGTCGGCCGGCGACAGCAGGGCGTTGGCGCCCTTGATGATCAGGATGCTGTTCTCGCCCGACGGCTCGACGAAGATGGGTGCCACGCCGCTGGAGGTGCCGGGCACCCGCTCGACATAACGGGTGTCGATGCCCGACTCCTCGAAGTTGCGGATGGTGTTGTCGGCGAAGACGTCATCGCCGACCTTGGTGACCATCATCACTTCCGCTCCCAGCCGGGCGGCGGCGATGGCCTGGTTGGCGCCCTTGCCGCCGCAGCCCATCTCGAAGCGCGGCGCCTCGATGGTCTCGCCGGGGCCGGGCATGCGGGCGGTGTAGGTGATCAGGTCGACCATGTTGCTGCCGACCACGGCGATCTTGCCCATCTTCGGTATCTCCTCTCACAGCGCCCGAATGGCGCACTCCTCGGCTTCGGCCTCGTCGGCGGTCAAATAGCCCAGCCGCACGGAAAAGCGCCGGGTCTCCCCGCCCGCCAGCGTCTGGACATTGCCCTTCATCGCTTCCGCACTATACCCCTCCGGCTCGCAGGTGGAGGGAAGGGCGAAGGCGCAGACCTTCTGGTCGCTGTTGACCAGCACCCAGCGCACCGTCTTGGGGAACTCGCGCGTGCTGTAGGCGATGTGGAAGGCGTCGCCCTCACGCCGCCGCATCATCACCGCGGTGCCGCCATCCTCGTCGGTGCGCAGGCCGCGGATGTAGAAGACCTGCTCCGGGTCGTAGCGCTCGGGCTCGTCCAGCACCTCCATCACCGCGGGATCGCGGGCAAGGTCGGACAGCAGCGCGTCATAGGCCGGGCTGCGCGGCACATGGGCCGGCACGACCGTGCGCACCGCCGTCGCCTCCGGCGTAAAGGGGGCCGGCTGAACGATGCGGGCGCCCTCGGCAAAGGCGAAGTTGACATGGCACATGTACATCAGGTCCATCGCCGCGCCCGACAGGTTCTCCACCTCCATCCGGATGTCGAACAGGGCGGAGCCGGGGCGCAGCACCACGCGCGGGCGGGCGGCATAATGGGCGCCGAAACCCATCACATACTCACGCCAGCCGGTCACCGCCATGTAAGGGCCTTCGTCGTCCTCCCCGACCTCCAGCCCGGCGGCATCCATCGGGGCGCAGGGCATCTCGCCATGCAGAAGATGGCTGTCCTGCGGGCCGGGGCAGCCATTGCGCAGCAGTCCGGAATGGAAGGCGAAGCAGCCATAGGTGCCGACGATCTCCGTGGCGGGGCGCGGCATGTCGAACATGTTCGCCATGGTCAGGTCGACGCCGTCGAACACGGCATCCCACACCATCTGGCCGTAATAGGGCAGCACCACGAGATGCCCGCGCCGGTTGGACAGCCGCACCGCCTCGATCCCGCTGTCGTAGCGGAACAGGCTTGCGGTCATGCCGTGCGCCTCGGCGACCGGGCGCTCCGCTTCGCCGAAGAAGCTTTTGCGGAAATGGATGGCGGTTCGGACGCTCATGTGATGTCCTCACTATCTGAAGCCGGCCTGGAAGGTCGTCTAGCGGGTGCGGTTCTTGTAGGCGTTGATGGCGATGACCAGAAGCAGGAACGCGCCCCAGATGAAGTCGATCAGGTGGTTGGAGAAACGCAGGATCTGGAAGCCGCTCGACAGCAGCATCAGCGCCACCACCGCGATGGTGATGCCCAGCACCGTGCCCCGGCCTCCGGCCGGATTGGTGCCGCCCAACACCGCGATCAGCACCGCCTGCAGCAGGTAGGAGGTTCCGTAATCCGACTTCGCCGCGTTGGTCCGTCCCGACAGGATGATGCCGGCGACCGACGCCAGAACGCCGGTCAGCATGTAGCTGTACAGAACCATCCGCTCCCGCTTCAGCCCGGCGAACAGCGCCGCCTTCGGGTTGGTGCCGATCAGCATCAGGTTGATGCCGAGCGCGGTGCGGGTCAGCAGGAAGGCGATCAGGACCGCGATCACCGCGAACAGCACGAAGGGCGTCGCCAGCCCCAGGATCTTGCCGTTGCCGACGAAGGCCCAGGCGGTGGGGAAGCCGACGATGGCCGGCCCGCCGGTCAGCACGATGGCAAGCCCGGTGAAGACCTGTCCCGTGCCCAGCGTCGCCAGGATCGGCGTGATGCCCAGCCGGGTGATCAGCAGTCCGTTGACGGTTCCCGCCACCAGCCCGGTCCCAAGCGCGATGACCACGCCCAGCAGAACGGTCATGATGCCGGTGTCGGCGATTCCGGCGGCGCCCGCCATCTTGTGGAACAGCACGCCGGCCAGGATGCCCGACAGGTTGGCCACCCCCACCACCGACAGGTCGATCCCGCCGGTCAGCATGGCGATCATCATCGCGATGGAGAGCAGTCCAAGCTCGGGGAAGATGTAGGTGAGGGATTCGAAGTTGTAGTAGCGCAGGAACTTGTCGGGGCTGAGCGCCGTCATCACGACGAAGATCAGCACCGTCATCACCAGCAGCTGGACGATGTTGTTGTCACGGTTGACCAGGCTGCGGATGTTCATTTGTGCTTTCATGCTCCCGCCTCCTCACGCCGTCCGGCGACGGTCGCGCCAAGCCGACAGGGCGGTCGCGACGATGACGATCAGACCCACGACGACGAGCTGCCAGGTGGTGTCCACGCGCATGATGATCAGGCTGTTCTTGACCATCACCAGCATGAAGACGCCGAGCATGGTGCCGAGAACGCTGCCCCGGCCGCCGAAGATCGACGCTCCGCCCAGCACCACCGCGGCGATCACGTCCAGCTCCAGCCCGACGAAATCGCGCGGGTTGGCCAGCCAGATCATGCCGCTGTGCAGAAGACCGGCGAAGCCGGCCAGCGCGCCGGCGACGCAATAGATGAAGAAGATGGTCTTGCGCAGGTCAAAGCCGGCCCGCCGCGCCGCTTCCGGATCGCCCCCCAGCGCGTAGGCGCTGCGGCCGATCATGGTGTAGCGCAGCACCAGATGGATCAGGATCGCCAGCCCCAGATAGATCAGCACCATCGCCGTCAGTCCATAGGTGGTGCCGTCGGCCTTGGTCACGCTGACCACCTCGGTGCGGGCGAAATCGATCAGCGCGGTCGGCATCTTGTTGATGTTGATCATGCTGGTGCCGACGACGCCCAGCAGGAAGCCACGCACCATGGCGCTGGTGCCCAGCGTCACGATCAGCGGGATCATGCGGAATTTATAGACGAAGAAGCCGTTCACCGCGCCGAACAGCAGCCCCATGACGGTGGCCGCCAGCAGAGGCAGCACGACGCCGTTGTATCCCAGCGCCAGCATGCCCTTGATCGTCAGATACATGGCGGCGACGGCGAAGGCCGGGAACGACACGTCGATGCCGCCGGAGATCAGCACCAGCAGCACGCCCATCGCCATGATGCCGATGATGACGTTGCTGCGCATCAGGCTGAACAGGTTGTCGAGTTGCCAGAAGGCAGGATTGATCGTGCCGATGAGGACCATGGCGAGCAGCAGGATGCCCGCGATGACCGTTTCCGACCGGCGGAGCAGGGCCATCGGTTCCTCCCCTCAGGTAAAGGTCTTGAGCCGGTCGCTGACCGTCTCTTCGGTGACGTCGGCGGCGGGCAGATCGTCGATGAAGCGCCCGCGATGCATCAGCACGATGCGGTTGCAGTTCTGCACCAGCTCCAGCACGTCGTCGGAGATCATCAGGACGGCGAGGCCGTGATGCTGCGCCAGCTCCCGGATCTTGGCGTGGATTTCCGCCTTCGATCCGACATCGACGCCCACAGTCGGGCCATTGAGGATCAGGACGCGGGCGTCGGTCAGCAGCCAGCGGGCCAGAACCACGCGCTGCTGGTTGCCGCCCGACAGCTGCATCACCGGCTTCTCGGCGGTGGGGGTGGCGATCTGCATGGCATGCACCATGCCCTGCGTCATCTCCTCCGCCCGGTCGCGGTCGATCACCAGCTTTGGTGCCAGCCGTTCGTAGGAGGTGGCGAGCATGTTGCGCTTGATGCTCTGCGGCAGGAACAGACCTTCGGTCAGCCGGTCTTCCGGCACATAGGCGATGCCGGCGGCGATGGCTTCCTGGGTCGTGCGCAGCCGCGCCGGCTTCCCGTCGATCAGGATCTCGCCACGGTGGTTCGGGACCATGCCGAACAGCGCCAGCGCCAGTTCGGTGCGCCCGGACCCCAGCAGGCCCGACAGCCCGACGATCTCACCCGGCCGGATGGCGAGGTTCAGCCCTTCGCATTTGCCGGGGACGGTCAGGTCGCGGATTTCCAGCCGTGGCGGCACCTGCGTGCCGGCGGGCGGAGTCCAGACATAAGGTTCATTGAGGATATCGCCGCCTGTCATGTGGCGGGTGATCAGCGCCTCGTCGAAGTCGCCGGTCGGCCCGTCCGCCACCTTGCGGCCGTTGCGGATGACGGTGATGCGCTCGCTGATTTCCAGCATCTCGCGCATCTTATGGCTGACGAACAGGATGGCGATGCCGCGTGCCTGGATGTCGCGGACGATGCGGAACAGCGTCTCGACCTCCTTGCGGGTCAAGGCCGTGGTCGGTTCGTCCATGATGATCAGGCGGGCGTCGGACATCAGCGCGCGGGCGATGGCGACCAGCTGCTTGCCGGCGGTGGGCAGCGAGGCGACCTCCGCATCCAGGTCCAGCTCGACGCCCAGCCGGTCGACCGCCTCGCGGGCGATGGCGCGGGTGCGCCGCCAGTTCATCAGGCGCCGCTTCTCGCCCAGATGGACGTTCATCGCCAGATTCTCGGCGACCGTCAAATTCCCGAACAGCGAGAAGTCCTGGTAGATGACCTGGACGCCGCGGGCGATGGCGTCGATCGGCGTCATGCCCGTCACCGGCTTGCCGTCGATCAGGAATTCACCGCCGTCCGGCTGGTAGACGCCGGACATGATCTTGATGACGGTGGATTTGCCCGACCCGTTCTCTCCGGCAAGGCAATGGATTTCGCCCGGCCTGATGACCAGCGACATGGCGTCCAGAGCGACGACGCCGGAAAACACCTTCCGGATGTTCCGGAGTTCGATGAAACCGTCTGACATGTCTTCCGCCCGGCGGTTCGAGGAAAGGATGAAGACGCGGGCGCCGACTGCCGTTACCGGCCATCGGCGCCCGCCCCTGGGGACATCAGAAGTTGTAGTCGTCCATGTTTTCCTTGGTGACGCCGACCCAGCCTTGGCCGTAGAGAAGGTTCGGCTTCGCGCCCTTCGGGGTCGTCAGGTCGGTGTAGCCGGGCAGGCCGAGGTTCAGGCCGGCCTTGATCTGGTCCTTCTTGCCGTCCAGCGCCATCACCGCCAGCATGTTCATGGCATAGCCGGCGACGGCCGGATCCCAGAACTGGATGTACTGGATGTCGCCCTGGGCCAGATATTGGCCGGCCACCGACACCAGACCCGTGCCGGAGAAGGACAGCTTGCCCTTCAGCCCGCGCTCGGCGATCAGACGGCCGGCGCCGGCCGAGGTCGGCATCGGACCGCCAATGATGCCCTTCAGGTCCGGATAGGTGGTCAGGACTTCCTTCAGCTTGTTGTAGTCGGTGTTGGCGTCGTCATAGGTCTCCAGACGGTTGGTCGCCAGCTGCATCTTCGGGAAATGTTCCTTCTGATAGGCGATGGCGCCGTCGATCCACTCGTTCTGCGACTTCGACGTCAGGCTGCCGACCGTGCAGACATATTTGCCCTCGCCGCCCATCGCCTTGCCCAGCACTTCCATCAGCTTGGCGCCGTAGGCGAAGTTGTCGAACGCTTCCAGCACATAGTCGGCGTTCTGGATGTTCGACGCCTCATGGGCGATCACCACGATGCCGCGGTCGCGCGCCTTCTTCAGCACCGGTTCCACCGCCTCGACGGAGAAGGGGACGATGGTGATGGCGTCCACGCCCTGGGCGATCAGGTTCTCGACCAGCTGGACCTGCGCCGCGGCGTCGGCCTGGCTCGGCCCGACCATCCAGGTGTCATGTCCGGTGTCGGCGGCGAACTGCTTCACGCCTTCGCGCATGCGATCGAACCAGGCGATGCCGTCGACCTTCACCACGGTGGCGATGGTGTATTTCTTCTTGGTGACGTCGGACTTCAGCGTCTTGACGGCATCCGGAGTCGGGACCGGATCGGCAGCCATCGCCGGTCCGGCGACCAGCGATGCGGCGACGATGAGCGAAGACAGCAACTTCTTCATGTTGGCGTGACTCCCATGAGAGGCGATTCGCGCAGCGCGGCGGAGGCGGGACTCCGCAACCCACCGTCGGCGCCGGGGTGTTTGCCACCCCTTCCGCGTTCCGTTTTTCGTGATGCCGTGCCGGGTGGGGCGGACGGAACTCCCGCCCGACCGGTACGTTGTGCGGCGTGTGCGCCGCCGGCGGGGTCAGCCGCCGACGATGGTCACGCTGGCGCTGGCGCCGATGCGCGATGCGCCCGCCGCGATCATGCGGCGGGCATCCTCGGTGGTCCGCACGCCGCCCGACGCCTTGACGCCCATGCCGTCGCCGACGGTCCGGCGCATCAGCGCCACATCCTCGACGGTGGCGCCGCCGCCGGCGAAACCGGTGGAGGTCTTGACGAAATCGGCACCGGTCTCCTGCGACAGGCGGCAGGCCAGCACCTTCTCCTCATCGCTGAGCAGGCAGGTCTCGATGATGACCTTCAGCAGGGCGTCGCCGCAGGCCCGTTTGACCGCGGCGATGTCGTCGCGGACCTCCGCCGTCCGTCCGGCTTTCAGCAGGCCGATGGGGATCACCATGTCGACCTCGCGGGCGCCGTGGCGCACCACCCACTCCGCCTCGTCCGCCTTGATCGCCGTTGGATCGGCGCCGAAGGGAAAGCAGATGACGGCGCAGGGCGCAACCGGCGATCCGGCCAGCCGTTCGCTCACCAGCGGAATGAAGACGGGATTGACGCAGACCGCCTTGAAGGCGTGCGCGCGCGCTTCGTCGCACAGCCGCTCGACATCCGCCGGCTGCGCATCCGGGCGCAAAATGGTGTGGTCGATGAACGGAGCCAGACCGGCCGGATCGGTCGGAACGCTGGGCATTGGCATCTTGGTCCTCCCGGGGAGCCCCTTGTCTCTTGGGGCCTTTCCACCTTGTCGCCGGATTGCCGACACCGCTTCGGAGGTCGTCGCGATGTTAACATCCTAACATTTTCTGAAAGGATAGTTTCACGTGGTCGCGCACTGTGTCAAGATCAATGCATGCCCTTGTGATCCTGGCCACGGCCATCCCGATTATTGGTTTGCGCCATTGGGATTAACCCGTCTGGATTGTATGGTGCGGCCGCGCGCAGGATGGGCGGAAACGGTGCGGGATGCGGACATGTCGATGAGAAGGGCCGAGCGTCTGAACCGGTTGCAATCCGCGCTGGATGCCGGCGGCTATCTCCGGCTTAAAGATGCGGCCCAACTGCTGGGCGTTTCCGAAATGACGGTGCGACGTGACATCGCGTCCTGCGGCGGCCGGTTCGCCTATCTGGGCGGCTACATCGCTGGCGGACTGGAGAGCACCGGTGGCATGGGCTACATCCTGGACCGCGAGCGGGACGCCCATATCGAGATGAAGCGGGCGGCCTGCGAAGCGGCGGCAACCCTGCTGAAGCCGGGCGAGACGGTGTTCATCGACTGCGGCACCACCACCACCCATCTGGCCAGCCGCATCCCGGCCGACAGCCAGATCACCGTGGTCTGCTACGCGATGAACATTGCAGAGATCGTTTGCAAGAAGCCGGGCGTGCGCGTGGTCATGCTGGGCGGACTCTATCACGCCTCCTCCGCCTCCTTTTCCAGTCCGGAGTCGCTGGAGATGTTGCGCGGCATCGGCATCAACACCGCCTTCATCTCGGCCGGCGGGGTGCACGAGTCCCTGGGGATCAGCTGCTCTAACTTCCATGAGGTCGAGATCAAGCAGACTGCCATCGCCAACGCCGTGACCAAGGCGCTGGTGATCGACGGCAGCAAGTTCGATCAGGTCAAGCCGGCCTTCTTCGCCAAGCTCAGCGGCTTCGACGTCCTGTGCTGCGACCGCAGTCTCGACGCTGTGCGGGCGGAGCGGCTGTCTGCCGCCGGAGTGCGGATCGTTCAGGCCTGACCCCCCCTCGGGGCCGGCTCGCCGAAAAAATTCGAGACCGGTGGCGAACCAATCCGCGGCTGGCGAGTTATTCCGTCAACGAAAGCCATGCGACGGCGACGCGGATGCGAACGGTCGACGGAATCATCACCCTGGCACAGGAAGGCCGCTTCCAACTGGTCAGCGACCAGGGAATCGCGAAGCTGTTCATGCTCGCGCACAGCGCACCGATCGAGCCGCAGGACTTGCCGGCGCTGGTCGGCTCCCGGGCGCGGGTCACCGTCACCTATGACGAACCGCCCGACCTGATCGCCGCCGTGGTCCACGACATCCGCTATGCCGCCGAAGCCGCAGGGGAGAGCCGCCGATGAAGCCGCGCCAGCCGAGCCGCCAGCCGGGACCGAACAAGCCTGTCCTGCGCCGCACGATCGCCGACCGCGTCCGCGATTTCCTGGCCGAATGGTCGTTGCCGCGTCAGTTGCGTGGGGAAAGCCCCTTCTCCGATGCGGCCAAAAGCCGGATGTCTGATACTCTGCGCCCGCGTCTGGAAGAGGCGGACACCGTCGGCACCAACATCTGCCCTTACTGCGCCGTCGGCTGCGCCCAACTGATTTACGCCAAGGAGGGCCGGGTCATCCATGTGGAGGGCGATCCACGCAGCCCGATCAATCAGGGCACGCTCTGCCCGAAGGGCGCGGCGACCTTCGGCTGGCTGACCAGCGAGCTGCGGATGAGTTCGGTGCTCTACCGCGCACCCCATTCCGACCGGTGGGAGGAGCGGCCGCTCGACTGGGCAATGGACCGCATCGCGCAGCTGACCAAGCAAACCCGAGACGAGACTTTCGTCGAAAAGCTCCCCGACGGCACCACCGTCAACCACACGCTGGGCATCGCCTCGCTGGGTGGGGCGACGCTGGACAATGAGGAAAACTACCTCATCAAGAAGCTGTTTTCCGGCGGGTTGGGGATGGTCTGGGTCGAAAACCAGGCAAGAGTCTGACACTCCTCCTCGGTGCCCAGTTTGGGCGCCTCCTTCGGCCGTGGGGCGGCCACCATGCCCCAGTGGGATCTCGCCAATTCCGACGCCATCCTGGTGATGGGGTCGAACATGGCGGAAAACCACCCGATCGCCTTCCGCTTCGCCCTGCAGGCGAAGGAGAAGGGGGCCGCGCTGTTCCATGCGGATCCCCGTTTCACCCGGACCTCGGCGCTGGTCGACACCTATGCCCCGGTGCGTGCCGGGACCGACATCGCGTTCCTGGGCGGCATCATCCGCCATATCCTGGAGAACGACCTGTGGTTCAAGGAATACGCCCTGAACTACACCAACATCTCCACCATCATTGAGGACGATTTCCTGGACGCCAGCCAGAACGACGGCAAGTTCTCCGGCTGGAGCGATAAGAAGAAGTCTTACGAGTACGAGAGCTGGCAATACAAGGGAGAGTTCGTACCCTCCTCGCTGGCGGAGCATTTCGTCAACACGACGGAATCCTTCTCCGACATGACGAAGCGCATGAAGCAGGGTCCGACGCCGAAGGACGAGACTCTGCAGGATCCCCGCTGCGTCTACCAGATCCTGAAACGCCACTTCTCCGCCTACACGCCGGAGATGGTGGAGCGCGTGACCGGCTGCCCGAAGGAGACCTTCCTGGCGGTGGCGGACGGCTTCTGCCGCGCCTCCGGGCCGGAGCGCACCGGGGCGATCTGCTACGCCGTCGGCTGGACCCACCATTCGACGGGTGTCCAGATCATCCGGGCCGCCGCGATCATCCAGCTGTTGCTGGGCAATGTCGGCAGGCCGGGTGGCGGCATCCTGGCTCTGCGCGGCCATTCCAGCATCCAGGGATCAACCGACATCCCGACGCTGTACAACATGCTGCCGGGATACATGCCACAGCCGCATGCCCACAAGCCGCACGGCACGCTGCAGGACTACATCGACCATGAAGCGACGCCGACCGGCTGGTGGCACAACTTCCCCAAATACATCGTCAGCCTGCTGCGCGCCTGGTACGGCGAGGCGGCGATGAAGGAGAATGGCTGGTGTTTCGAGAATCTGCCCAAGATTCTCGGCGACCATTCCCAGCTGCCGATGACGCTCGCCATGCAGGACGGCCTTATCAAGGGCATGTTCCTGATGGGGCAGAACCCGGCGGTCGGCGGCAGCAACGCCCGGCTGGTGCAGAGCGCATTGGGCAAGCTGGACTGGCTGGTCATCACCGACTTCACGGAAACCGAAAGCGCTTCCTTCTGGTATGAAGGGCATGCGGTGCGTAGCGGCGAACTGGCACCGCAGGACATCGGGACGGAAGTGTTCTTGCTGCCGACCTCGCTGGCCGGCGAGAAGGCCGGGACCTTCACCAACACCCATCGCCTGATCCAATGGCATGACAAGGTGGTGGACGGCCCCGGCGACAGCCGATCCGACCTGTGGTTCATCTACCAGCTCGGCCGCCGACTGAAGGATCTGTACTCCAACAGCGCCGCGGTGAAGGACCAGGCCATCCGCTATCTGACCTGGGACTATCCCGAGGCCGACGAGAAGGGGGAGCCGGACGCCGAAGCCGTGCTGAAGGAGATCAACGGCTACACATGGTCGCCCGACCCGGCACAGCGACAGCAACTCCCCGACTTCAAGGAGCTGAAGGACGACGGATCGACCGCTTGCGGCTGCTGGATCTACACCGGCGTGTTCCCGAAGAACGACTTCAACCATGCCCGGTCGCGCAAGGCCGATGGTCCGGACGGTCCGGGCACGCATCTGAACTGGGCCTTCGCCTGGCCGTCGAACCGACGGACCCTGGTCAACCGCGCCGCCGCCGATCCGTCCGGCAAGCCCTGGTCGGAACGTAAGAAGCTGGTCTGGTGGGACGAGGAGAAGGGCGAGTGGGACGGCACCGACAAGGTGGACTTCTCCAAGAGTAAGCGGCCCGACTATTCGCCGGACTGGTCGACGGAGCCGTCGGGAATGGACGCGCTGTGCGGCACCGATCCCTTCATCATGATCGCGGATGGCCGAGGCGCGCTGTTCGTACCGTCGGGGTTGAAGGACGGACCGCTGCCGACCCATTACGAACCGGTGGAATCGCCGGTGAAGAACCCGCTCTACGCCCAGCAGCAGAACCCGACCGCCAAGATCTGGGACCGGCCCGACAACCCGATCCATTCGCTGGGCGACCCGCGCTATCCCTATGCGCTGACCACCTACCGCCTGACGGAGCATCACTCGGGCGGCACGCCGACCCGCTCGGTCGCCTCCACCGCCGAACTGCAGCCGGAGGGATTCTGCGAAATTCCGCCGGAACTGGCGGCCGAACTGGGCATTCGGACGCTGGATTGGGTGGTTCTGTCCACCCCGCGCGGCCAGATCGAGACCAAGGCGATGGTGACCGAACGGCTGCGTCCCTTCGTGATCGACGGCCGGCGGATCTACCAGATCGGGATGCCCTGGCATTTCGGCTGGAAGGGCTTCGCCACCGGCGACATCGCCAATGTGCTGACCGCGGCCATCGGTGATCCCAACACCGGCATGCATGAGAACAAGGCGCTGACCTGCGGTTTGCGTCCGGGCCGTCTTGCTCCCGATGAGCCGCGGGGACGCATGCGGGACGACCGGCAGGAGGGGGATTGACGATGGGGGCAGTGAAGGACGCACCCGCGCGCGCGGTGCCGAAACGGGCACTCGACTATGCCGAACCGATCCTGCCGGGGATGATCCCGGATGAATCGGAGCTGACCGCCGGGGTAACCATCGTTCCGGGCCGAAGCTACGGCTTCTTCACCGACACCACCTTGTGCATCGGCTGCAAGGCCTGCGAGGTAGCGTGCAAGGAGTGGAATGCCCTGCCGGCCGACGATGTCGGACTGAAGGGCACCAGTTACGACAACACCGGCGGGCTGTCGGCCAGCACCTGGCGCCATGTCGCCTTCGTCGAGAAGATCGGCGGCGACCTGGATGACGGTGGCGGGGGCTGCGGAGAGCGGAACACCACCGGCATGCCGCCCTTCCAGAGCAACTGGCTGATGATGAGCGACGTGTGCAAGCACTGTCACAACGCTCCCTGCCTGGAGGCCTGCCCGACCGGCTCGCTGTTCCGGACGGAGTTCGACACCGTCGTCGTCCAGCAGGACATCTGCAACGGCTGCGGCTATTGCGTGCCGGCCTGTCCGTTCGGCGTGGTCGACCTGAACGTCGCCGACGGCAAGGCGCACAAATGCACGCTGTGCTACGATCGGCTGAAGGGCGGGCTGGAGCCGGCCTGCGCCAAATCCTGTCCGACCGATAGCATCCAGTTCGGCGAACTGCCCGATCTGGTGGAGCGGGCGAGGGAGCGGGTGGAGAGCCTGCATGAGCGCGGCGCCACCGACGCTTATCTCTACGGCGCACCTGGCGAACCGGGCGCGACCGGCGATCTCGGGCATCTGAACGCCTTCTTCCTGCTGACCGATCGGCCGGAAACCTACGGCCTGCCCTCCGCACCCACCCGGGCCTCCAACCGGGTGGCGCCGGCGCTGGGTACCGGGCTCGCCACCATGGCCGGGCTGACGCTGGCCGCCGTCGCCCTGTTCGCCGTCAACCGCCGATCGTAGGGGAGGAGGCCCATGCAGCAGGACCTGCAGACGCGCAAGCACGGTGCGGCCGACCGGCCCTACCAGGGAACCAGCTATTACGGCCGGCCGGCGCTGAAGGCCAGCCCCTTCGGCTGGAAGACCAGCGGCTATATCTTCCTGGCCGGCATGTCCGGATCCGCCCAGATACTCGGCACCATGGCCGATCTGTTCGGCGGGCCGGGGATGGAGAAGACCGCGCGCAACGCCCGCCACGTCGCGATGATCGGGGCGACAGTGGGGCCGATGCTGTTGATCGGCGACCTGCACACGCCCAGCCGCTGGTACAACATGCTGCGCATCTTCCGGCGAACCTCGCCGATGTCGATCGGCAGCTACATCCTGTCCAGCTTCGGTGCCTTCAGCGCGGTGACCGCCGCCGCCGACTGGATGGGCATGAAGCGTACCGCGCGGCTGACGCAAGTGCCGGCGGCGCTGGCCGGTGCGGGGATGAGCGTCTACACCGCGGCCCTGCTGTCCTCCACCAGCACACCACTGTGGGCGGCGGCGCCACGGCTCTTGGCGGTGCGATTCGGCAGTTCGGCCATGGCCTGCGGGGCGGCGGCCCTGTCGCTGGGCGAGCGCTTCGACGGCCGGCCGGGCAATGCCGAGCGGCTGGACCGCGTCGCCATGGTGGCGAGCGCCGTCGACCTTGCCGCCTCGCTCGCCTCCAATCGCGAGTATGAAGCCCACCACGTCGCTGAACCGATCGAGCACGGCACGCTGGGCGTGGTGGACAAGATCGGCGCCATCGCCGTCGGTGCCGCGATCCCGCTGGTTTGCCACGCCGTCAATGCCGGCCGTCGGCGGCCGTCGGCGGCGCTGTCGGTTTTGGGATCGCTGGCGATCCTGGCTGGCGGCATGGCCCTGCGCACTGCCATCCTGCGGGCCGGCAACCGCTCCGCCGAACGTCCGACCGACTATTTCCGCTTTGCCCAGAAGCCACCCAGCACCCTCAACGAACGCAAGCGCGCTCCATTGCCAAACGGGCAGGCGCGGAGGGCTCTGCCATGAGCACTGCCGGCGAACCCCGCCCCTCCGGCAACCATTGCGCTGACGCTCTGTCGGTGCTCGACGGCCTGCTGGCCCGGCCGGCGGAGGATTTGCCTCCCGATCAGGTCTACAACACGCTGGTGGAGGCGTCGCGCTGTCTGGTGAAGCTGCGCGACGGCCTGATCGCCCGCCAGCGCTCCGGAGAGACCGGCGTGGCGGCGGCGCTGGGGCATGTCAATACCGCGCTGAGCGTCACCTATGGCGCGGAGTTCCCCCTCGTCGGCATCCGCCGCAAGCGGGTGGAGTCGACTCGCGACCAGTTGCGGACGCTGCTGGAGGACGTCGAGAGCAGGACGTAACGGATGGTGTGCCGGACCGGTCAGCGGAAGGCGCCGAGGGCGAGCACCCGGTGGCCGGCCTGGATGCTGTCGATAATCGCCTGCCCGCGTTCCAGCAGATAGCTGCGCAATTGCGCATGCACCGGCAGCAGCGGCAGGCTGCGGCGGTGTGCGATGTACCAGGACCGCATCAAGGGCAACCCTTCCACTTTCAATTCCCGCAGCATGCCCAGCGCAAGTTCGAGGTCCACGGTGTGGCGGGACAGCAGGGCGACGCCGATGCCGGCCATGACCGCCTGCTTGATCGTCTCGTTGCTGCTGGAGGTCATGACGATGCGGGGGATGAAGCCGCGGCCAGTGAAGTAGGCGTCGGTCAGTGCCCGCGTGCCGGCCCCTTCCTCCCGCGCGATAAAGCCGCTGTCGGCTAGTTCGGGCAGGCGCAGGGAAGGGGCGTCGGCCAGCGGATGAGTCGGTGCACAGATGATGATGCTGGGATGGCGGGCGAAGGGCTCGGCCAGCAACTCCTCCCCGTCCAGCGGGCGACCCATGATGGCAAGGTCGACCTCGCCCTTGGCGACCATCGCGTTCACCTCCCGCCGGTTGCCGTCCTGGAGATGGATGGACACGCCCGGCCGCTCCGCCTGGAAGCGGGAGACCATGTGCGGGGCAATGTATTTGGCGGTGCTGACCAGCCCGATGGTGACGTTGCCGCCGGTCACCCCCTTCAGCGCCTGCATCCGCCGGTCGGCGTTCTCCAGCGCCTGGAGAATCAGCGACGCATGTTCCAGCAGGTCGCGCCCGGCCTCTGTCAGGACGACGCGCCTACCCACCCGCTCGAACAGTGGAAAGCCGCAATGGCCCTCCACCTGCTTGATCTGAAAGGAGACCGCGCCGGGAGTCAGGCCGAACTGCTCCGCCACTCGGGCGAAGGACAGGCTGCGGGCGGCAGCGGTGAAGATCTGAAGCTGGCGCAGGGTGGCGTGCTGGATGGTCATCGGCCGCTCCACTCATTAGGAATCCCTAGCCATACTGTGCTGTATATTTGAATTTTCCTCAACAGTACGTGCCGCTAACATTTTCATCGAACGAACCGAACGCCACCGGCGAGGTGAAGACGATGAACTACGTATCGACGACGCTCCCCAGCAGCCAGGACGCCAGCAACGGCGTGGTCAGCGACCCCAAGGCCCGCTATCGGCCCGGCGTGCTGAAATACCGTCAGATGGGCTATTGGGAGCCCGACTACGAGCCGAAGGACACCGACGTCCTCGCCGTTTTCCGCATCACGCCGCAGGACGGCGTCGATCCGGAGGAGGCGGCGGCGGCGGTCGCCGGCGAAAGCTCCACCGCCACCTGGACCGTGGTCTGGACCGACCGTCTGACCGACTGCGAGCGCTACCGCGCCAAGGCCTTCCGCGTCGATCCGGTGCCCGGTACGCCCGGCCAGTATTTCGCCTACATCGCCTATGAACTCGACCTGTTCGAGGAAGGGTCGATCGCCAACCTGACGGCGTCGATCATCGGAAACGTCTTCGGCTTCAAGCCGCTGAAGGGGCTGCGGTTGGAGGACATGCGGATCCCCGTCGCCTATCTGAAGACCTTCCAGGGGCCGGCCACCGGCATCGTGGTGGAGCGCGAAAGGCTGAACAATTTCGGCCGGCCGCTGCTGGGCGCCACCATGAAGCCGAAACTGGGCCTGTCGGGTCGCAACTATGGGCGCGTGGTGTACGAGGCGCTGAAGGGCGGGCTCGACTTCACCAAGGACGACGAGAACATCAACTCGCAGCCCTTCATGCACTGGCGCGACCGCTTCCTCTACTGCATGGAGGGGGTGAACCGCGCCACCGCCGAGACCGGGGAGATCAAGGGCACCTACCTGAACGTCACCGCCGCCACCATGGAGGACATGTACGAGCGGGCCGAGTTCGCCAAGGAACTGGGCAGCGTCATCATCATGATCGACCTGGTGATCGGCTACACCGCCATCCAGTCGATGGCGAAGTGGGCACGGCGCAACGACATGATCCTGCACCTGCACCGGGCCGGCCATTCCACCTACACCCGGCAGAAGAGCCACGGCGTGTCCTTCCGCGTGATCGCCAAGTGGATGCGCATGGCCGGCGTCGACCATATCCATGCCGGCACCGTCGTCGGCAAGCTGGAGGGCGATCCCAACGTCATCCGCGGCATCTACGACACCTGCCGCGAGACCCACGTCCCGCAGAACCTGCAGCACGGCATCTTCTTCGACCAACCCTGGGCCGGGCTGAAGCGGATGATGCCGGTGGCGTCCGGCGGCATCCATGCCGGGCAGATGCACCAGCTGCTGACATATCTGGGCGAGGACGTGATCCTGCAGTTCGGCGGCGGCACCATCGGCCATCCCGACGGCATCCAGGCCGGCGCCACCGCCAACCGCGTTGCGCTGGAGACGATGGTCAAGGCCCGCAACGAGGGGCGCGACATCTGGAACGAGGGTCCGGAAATCCTGCGCGACGCCGCCCGCTGGTGCGCCCCGTTGCGTGCGGCGCTCGATACCTGGAAGGACGTCACCTTCGACTACGCCTCCACCGACAGCGTCGATTACGTCCCCACCCCCACCGCGGCGATGTGAAGGAGCGATTCCCATGCGTCTTACCCAGGGTCAGTTCTCCTTCCTGCCGGACCTGACGGACGAGGAGATCACGAAACAGGTGCAATACGCCCTCGACCAGGGCTGGGCCGTGGCGGTGGAGTTCACCGACGATCCGCACCCGCGCAACAGCTATTGGACGATGTGGGGCAACCCCATGTTCGACCTGCGCGATGCCAAGGGCGTGATGATGGAGATCGACACCTGCCGCACCGCCCATCCCGACCAGTATGTGAAGGTGCTCGCCTTCGACAGCTCGCACGGTTTCGAGACGGTGCGCATGTCCTACCTCGTCAACCGTCCGGCGGCGGAGCCCGGCTTCGAATTGCTGCGCGCGGAAGGGCCGGGACGGCGCATCGGCTACACGGTGCGCAGCTATGCCACCGGCCGCCCGCCCGGTGAGCGCTATGGCGGGGAGACCCGTCATGGAACGTGAACCGGGGGAGCGTGAGCTGGGACATAGATACCTTCTCGCCCCCTCAATCCTGTCCGCCGACTTCGCCCGGCTGGGCGAGGAGGTGGAGCGGGTGGCGGAGGCCGGCTGCGAGGTCGTCCATGTCGACGTGATGGACAACCATTATGTCCCCAACCTGACCATCGGTCCGCTGGTCTGCGCCGCCATCCGTCCGCGCACCAGGGCGATCATCGATGTCCATTTGATGGTGCGTCCGGTCGATGCGCTGGTGCCGCTGTTCGCCAAGGCCGGCGCCGACATCATCAGCTTCCACCCCGAGGCGTCCGACCATCCCGACCGCACCCTGGCGCTGATCCGCGAGCAGGGCTGCCGCGCCGGACTGGCGCTGAACCCGGCGACACCGCTGGCGCATCTCGATCATGTGATGGACCGGCTGGATCTGATCGTCGTCATGTCGGTCAATCCCGGCTTCGGCGGCCAGTCCTTCATCCCCTCCGCCTTCGAGAAGATCGCCGAGATCCGCCGCCGCATCGACCGCCACCGCGAGCGCACCGGCCGCGACATCCGGCTGGAGGTGGATGGCGGCATCAAGCCCGACAACATCCGTGCTGTCGCCGATGCCGGGGCCGATGTTTTCGTTGCCGGCTCCGCCATCTTCGGCGCGGCGGACGCCGACGGCGGCTATCGCGGCGTGGTCGGCCGCATGCGGGCTGCCCTGGTGGCCGAACCGGAATGGAGGGCGGCGTGAGCGACGCGGCCGACCTTCTCGTCCCCCAAACCTGTGACCGCCTGGCCGATGCCCCATCCGTCGATCTCGACGCGCTGTACCGTGACTCCGGCATCGGCGAGATGCTGGCGGGGATGGACCGCGACCTGGTCGGGCTGACGCCGGTGAAGACCCGAATCCGCGAAATCGCCGCCCTGCTGCTGGTGGAACGCGCTCGCCGCAGCATCGGCCTTCGGGCGGAGCCGCCGTCGCTGCACATGTGCTTCACCGGCAATCCCGGCACCGGCAAGACGACAGTGGCGCGGCGCATGGCCAGGCTTCTCCATGGGCTGGGCTATATCCGGCGCGACCATGTCGTCAGCGTCACCCGCGATGATCTGGTCGGCCAGTATATCGGCCACACCGCACCCAAGACGAAGGAGGTGCTGAAGCGCGCGATGGGCGGCGTGCTGTTCATCGACGAGGCCTATTACCTCTACCGGCCGGAGAATGAGCGCGATTACGGACAGGAGGCCATCGAAATCCTGCTGCAGGTGATGGAGGACAACCGCGACGACCTCGTGGTGATCCTCGCCGGCTACCGCGACCGCATGGACACTTTCTTCCGCTCCAACCCCGGCATGGCGTCGCGCATCGCCCATCATGTCGATTTCCCCGACTATGAAGCGGATGAGCTGCTGGAGATCGCCCGGCTGATGACGGCCGGCATGCAGTACCGCTTCGCGCCGGAGGCGGAACGGGCGATGGGCGACTACATCCGCCGCCGCATGGCCCAACCGCGCTTCGCCAATGCCCGCTCCATCCGCAACGCGCTCGACCGCGCCCGTCTGCGTCAGGCCAACCGCCTGTTCGAGGCGCGCGGCACCGCCATCGGCGCCACCGACCTGCTGACCATCGCCGAGGAGGACATCCGCCAAAGCCGCGTCTTCACACAATAGGCCGGCAAAAAGCCGGCCACACAAAACACCGAGAGAGGGGGAACTGATGCCGCACCGTCACACGACCTTCAGCAAATTCATCATCGAGGACCAGCGCCGCCGCGGCGGGGCCGACACCGACCTGACCGCGCTGCTCAACGATGTGCAGACCGCGTGCAAGTTCATCGCCAGCGCCGCCGCTCGCGGGTCGCTTGCGCCGTCCGCCGGCCAGCCGTCCGCCCCGGCTCCCGAACCCGGCGTCAACGTCCATGGCGAGACGCAGAAGCCGCTGGACCTGATCGCCAACGAGATCATGCTGCGCACCTGCGAATATGGCGGCAAGCTCTGCGGCATGGCGTCTGAAGAGATGGAGGAGCCCTACCGCATCCCCCGCGAATATCCGCGCGGCCGCTATCTGCTGGCCTTCGATCCGCTGGACGGCTCGTCGAACGTGGACGTCAACCTGACGGTCGGCACCATCTTCTCCATCCTCAAGGCGCCCGATGGCGTGGAGGAACCGGAGGTGGAGCATTTCCTCCAGCCCGGCACCCAGCAGGTGGCGGCGGGCTTCGCCCTCTACGGCCCGGCCGACATGATCATCGCCACCTTCGGCGAGGGCGTGCACGGCTTCACACTGGACCGGGAGATCGGCGCCTACACCCTGACCCATCCCGACATGCGCATTCCCGACAATGTCTGCGAATTCGCCATCAACAGCTCCAACGCCCGTTTCTGGGAGCCGCCGGTGCGCCAGTATGTCGAGGAATGCATCAAGGGCAGTTCCGGTCCGCGCGAAGCCGATTTCAACATGCGCTGGATCGCGTCTCTGGTGGCGGAGGTCTACCGTATCCTGATCCGCGGCGGCGTCTTCCTCTATCCGCGCGACGCCCGCCCCACCCACAAGCCGGGACGGCTGCGCCTTCTCTACGAAGCGAATCCCATCGCCATGCTGGTGGAACAGGCGGGCGGAGCGGCCAGCACCGGGCGGCAGCGCATCCTCGACATCAAGCCGATGGCCCTGCACCAGCGCGTGCCGGTGATCCTGGGATCGAAGGCGGAGGTGGAAAGGCTGGTTGCCTACCACGCCGCCTACGATCGGGGGGAGGAGCTGTCCTTCCACGCACCGCTGTTCGGCAGCCGGTCGCTTTTCCTGGCTTCTGAATCCGCGGCGCTCGGCTGAGGGAGGAACACACCATGTCGGTCCGTCACCCGATCATCGTCGTCACCGGCTCCTCCGGCGCTGGGACCACCACCGTCACCCGCACCTTCCAGCAGATCTTCCGCCGGGAGGGCGTTTCCGCCGCCATCGTCGAAGGCGACAGCTTCCACCGCTACGACCGGCGGGAGATGCGCGCCAAGGTCGCCGAAGCGCAGGAGGAGCCCCATTCGACCTTCAGCCATTTCGGCCCCGACGCCAACCTGTTCGAGGACTTGGACGACCTGTTCCGCAGCTATGGCGAGACCGGCGGCGGCCGGACCCGCAAGTACCTGCATGACGAGAAGGAGGCCGAACCCTACGGCCAGGAACCCGGCACCTTCACGCCGTGGGAGGAGATCGAACCGGGCACCGACCTGCTGTTCTACGAGGGGCTGCACGGCTGCGTCCGCACTGATCGCGTCGACCTCGCCCGCCATGCCGACCTGAAGATCGGTGTGGTTCCGATCGTCAACCTCGAATGGATCCAGAAGATCCACCGCGACCGCAACATGCGCGGCTATTCCGAAGAGGCCATCGTCGACACCATCCTGCGGCGCATGCCCGACTACGTGAAATACATCTGTCCGCAGTTCAGCTGCACCGACGTGAATTTCCAGCGTGTTCCCACGGTGGACACCAGCAATCCCTTCATCGCCCGTGACATTCCGACGTCGGACGAGAGCATGTTGGTCATCCGCTTCACCCGGCCGAAGGGCATCGACTTTCCCTATCTGCTGTCGATGCTGAAGGACAGCTTCATGACCCGGCCCAACACCATCGTCTGTCCGGGCGACAAGATGGCGCTGGCGATGCAGCTGATCTTCACGCCGATGATCTGGCAACTCGCCGACCGCAAGAAGAAGGCGTTCTGAGCAGTGCCGGAAAGCCAATACCGGGGAGGACACCAGCCATGACTGCGTCGATGACCGTGGACCAAGAGGTCCGCGAACAGGACCGGCTTGCCATGCCGCCGGCCGATAGTCCCAACGACACGCCCAACCACGGCTCCGGCCGCCGCCTGCTGGCGAATGCGCTGCGCATTCTTGCCATCGACGCGGTGGAGGCAGCGAACTCCGGCCATCCCGGCATGCCGATGGGGATGGCCGACATTGCCGAGTCACTGTGGCGGCGTCATCTGCGCCACAATCCGGCCGACCCGAACTGGCCCGACCGCGACCGCTTCGTGCTGTCGAACGGGCACGGCTCCATGCTGCTCTACGCACTGCTTCACCTGACCGGCTACGATCTGCCGGTGGAAGAGCTGCGGCGCTTCCGGCAGCTTGGCTCGCGCACGCCGGGCCATCCGGAATATGGCGTGACGCCGGGGGTGGAGACGACCACCGGGCCACTGGGGCAGGGCGTCGCCAACGCCGTCGGCATGGCCTTGGCCGAACGGCTGCTCGGGGCGGAGTTCAACCGGCCGGGGCACCGCATCGTCGATCACCGGACCTTCTGCTTCGTCGGCGACGGTTGCCTGATGGAGGGGATCAGCCATGAAGCCTGCTCACTGGCTGGCACGCTGGGGCTGGAAAAGCTGGTGGTTTTCTATGACGACAACGGCATCTCCATCGACGGTGCCGTCACCGGCTGGTTTGCCGACGACACGCCGCGGCGGTTCGAGGCCTATGGCTGGCGCGTGATCCGCGAGGTGGACGGCCATGATGCCTACGCACTCGACGCCGCCATCGACGAGGCGCTGACCCCCTGCGGCAAGCCGACGCTGATCTGCTGTCGGACAGAGATCGGCCGCGGTTCGCCCAACCGCGCCGGCTCGGCGGAGGTGCATGGCGTACCGCTGGGTACCGCGGAGGTCGCGGCGACCAGGGCGGCGTTGGGATGGACTTGCCCGCCCTTCGAACTGCCGGATGAGGTGCGCGCCGGCTGGGATGCCCGGCGGCGCGGTGCGGCGACGCAAGCCGACTGGCAATCCCGCTTCGACGCCTATGCCGAGGCCCACCCGCAGGCTGCGGCCGAGTTCCTGCGGCGCATGCGCGGCGAGTTGCCGGGGAACTTCGCCAAGGCGGTCGACGCCTGGATTGCCGCGGTTGCGGAGCGGGCGGAGCCGATGGCGACGCGCAAGGCGTCCCAGCAGTCTATCCAGGCGCTGGCGGGCCTTCTACCCGAGCTGCTGGGCGGATCGGCGGATCTGACCGGTTCCAATCTCACCGATTGGCCGGGAAGCGGCGGGCGTCACCTCCATTACGGCGTGCGGGAGTTCGGCATGGCCGCGGTGATGAACGGCATGGCGCTGCATGGCGGCGTCATTCCCTTCGGCGGCACCTTCCTGGTCTTCTCCGACTATGCCCGCAACGGCCTGCGCCTGTCGGCGCTGATGGGCCTGCGCGTTGTCTACGTCTTCACCCATGACGGCATCGGCCTGGGCGAGGACGGCCCCACCCACCAGCCGGTCGAGCATGCCGCCAGCCTGCGCCTGATGCCGAATCTCGACGTCTGGCGCCCCTGCGACGCGTTGGAGACCGCCGTCGCCTGGAGGGCAGCGGTCGAGCGGGCGGACGGGCCGACCGCCCTGCTGCTGTCGCGCCAGACCCTCCCGGCTCAAGGAACAGGCCAATCGGGTATGGACCGGACCCGTGACGCGGCCCGTGGCGGTTATGTTCTGGCCGACGACGGACGGCCCGATGTGGTGTTGATTGCCACCGGATCGGAGGTGCCCGTCGTGATGGAGGCGCGTCGTCTGCTCGCCGGCCGCGGCATCGCCGCCCGCGTCGTCTCCATGCCCTGCTGCGAGGTCTTCGACCGGCAGGGCGAAGCATGGCGCGGCAGCGTGCTCCCGGCCGGCGTTCCCCGGCTGGCGGTGGAGGCCGGGGCGACCGGGCTGTGGCGCGCCACCGTTGGGCTGCACGGCGACGTGATTGGCCTCGATCGCTACGGCGAATCCGCCCCCGCCGGCGACCTCTACCGCCACTTCGGCATCACTGCGGAGGCGGTCGCCGACCGCGCCCAACGCCTCTGCTCCCCCAAGTTCTGAACCGGAGACTTCCTGCGATGGCCCTGATCTCCCTCCGACAGCTCCTCGACCATGCGGCCGAGCACGGCTATGGCGTGCCGGCCTTCAACATCAACAACATGGAACAGATCCAGGCGATCATGCAGGCGGCGGACGACTGCGCCAGCCCGGTGATCCTGCAGGCGTCCGCTGGCGCGCGCAAATATGCCGGCGAGCCGTTCCTGCGCCATATGGTGCAGGCGGCGGTGGAGATGTGGCCGCACATCCCCGTCTGCCTGCACCAGGACCATGGCGCCAGCCCGGCCGTCTGCCAGCAGGCGATCCGCTCCGGCTTCACCAGCGTGATGATGGACGGCTCGCTGCTGGACGACATGAAGACGCCGGCAAGCTACGACTACAACATCCGCGTCACCCGGCAGGTGGTGGAGCAGGCGCACGCCGTCGGCGTTTCGGTGGAGGGCGAACTGGGTTGCCTCGGCTCGCTGGAGACCGGCCAAGCGGGGGAGGAGGATGGTTCCGGCGCTGTCGGGACGCTGTCGCGCGACCAGTTGCTGACCGATCCGGAGCAGGCGGCGGACTTCGTGGCGCGGACGGGGGTGGACGCGCTCGCCATCGCCATCGGCACCAGCCACGGCGCCTACAAGTTCAGCCGCCGCCCGGACGGCGAGGTGCTGGCGATCGACCGCATCCGCGCCATCCACGACCGCATCCCCGACACCCATCTGGTAATGCACGGATCATCCAGCGTGCCGCAGGAGTGGCTGGAGATCATCCGCGCCCATGGCGGCAGCATCCGCGAAACCTACGGCGTTCCGGTCGAGGAGATTCGCGAGGGCATCCGCAACGGCGTGCGCAAGGTCAACATCGACACCGACATCCGCCTCGCCATGAGCGGCAGCCTGCGTCGCGCGATGATGACGCGGCCCGAGGAGTTCGACCCGCGCAAGTTCCTGGCCGAGGCAACCAAGGCCGCCCGCGCCCTCTGCCGCGAGCGGTTCGAGGCCTTCGGGGCTGCCGGGCAGGCGGAGCAGATCGTCCCGCTTCCTCTGGAACGCATGGCCGCCCGCGCCGCTGCACTGGAGTTTGCGGCGATGGAGCGGCGATCCCCGGCGTTGATGGCCTCCGGGTGACGGAGGGGACGTTGAGCAAGCCGGCACCGGTGATCTTCGACCTCGATGGGACGCTGATCGACAGTGCGCCGCATCTGGGCCACGCTCTCAACCGCCTGCTTGCCGAACGGGGCCGGCCGGCGGTGAGCGACGCGATGCTGCGCAGCTTCATCGGCGACGGTCCCCGGCCGCTGGTGGAGCGCGGCTTCGCCGCCACCGGCCGGGCGCTGCCGGCGGCGGAGGTCGGTCCGGCCTTGGCCCGCTTCCTCGACCTCTACGAAGCACTTCCCGCTGATCCTGGCAGCATCTATCCCGGCGTGCCTCAGACTCTGGCGCGGCTGGCCGACGCCGGCCACCCCGTCGGCCTGTGCACCAACAAACCCCAGGCGATCGCCCGCAGTCTGCTGGCCGATCTGGGGCTTCTGCCGCTCTT
This sequence comes from uncultured Azospirillum sp., assembly GCF_946480385.1. The sequence continues at coordinate 8,957 of NZ_CAMLJP010000011.1, read as the reverse complement.
CGGCGCCATCGTTGGCGGCGACAGCCTGCCCCAGCGCAAACCGGCCCCGGAACCCCTGCTGGCGGTGCTGGCTGCGCTGGGTGCTTCGACCTCTGCTGCTGTGATGGTGGGAGACGGTCCCAACGACGTGGCCGCCGCCCGCGCCGCCGGGGTCGCCTCCATTCTCGTTTCCTACGGTTACGCCCGCGGTAACCCGGCGGACCTCTCCGCCGACCGCCTGATCCACCATTTCACCGACCTTCCGGACGCGCTGGAGGCCGTCCGCCCCAATCTCCCGCCACCCCATCCGACATTCCCATCCGGTCTCTGCCGAACATGATTTAGAATGCTGACTTTCAGCAGCAGATGCGTTATCGTGGCATCTGGTATACGAGACACCAGGAACTTGGGATCGCGACAACCAGAAGCGCGGACCATCCAGCAGAGGCCAGAACCGCCGTGACCGCATTCCCACCGATCATCAGCGCGACGCCGCCCGGCGGCGTTCCTGCCCGCAGCATCCATCCCGGCTCCGGCCGCCGCAAGACGCGCGACCAGCAGAAGGGCCGCCAGGTCGATCCCGTCAGCCTTGAGGAGGTGCGGGCGCTTCTCGGCGACCGCTCCCGTCAGGCCGACCTGCTGATCGAACATCTCCACCTACTGCAGGACCATTACGGCTGCCTGCATGCCCGTCACCTCGCCGCACTGGCGAGGGAGATGCGGCTGGCGCTGGTCGAGGTGTTCGAGGTCGCGTCCTTCTACGCCCACTTCGACATCGTGATGGACGGCGAGCCGGCACCGCCGAAGCTTACCATCCGTGTCTGCGACTCGCTGAGCTGCGCGCTCGCCGGGGCCGAGCAGCTCCACGATGCGCTGAAGGCGGGCGTCGACGAGAGCGAGGTCCGCGTGGTGCGCGCGCCCTGCATGGGCGGCTGCAACAACGCGCCCGTCGTGGCGATCGGCCACGCCCCGCACGAGAACGCAACGGTCGACAGCGTGCTCGACGCCGTCGCCCACGGCCATGTTCACCCCGATATCCCCGACTATCTAGGCTTCGACGAGTATATCCGCGGCGGCGGCTACAAGATGCTGGCCGAATGCCTGGATGGTGCGCGCGACGTCGATGCCGTGCTGAAGATGCTGGAGGATTCCAGCATCCGCGGCCTGGGCGGCGCCGGCTTCCCCACCGGCCTGAAATGGCGCTACGTCCGGGCGGAGCCGGGGCCGCGCATGATGGCGATCAACGGCGACGAGGGCGAGCCCGGCACCTTCAAGGACCGCTTCCATCTGGAGCGCGACCCGCACCGCTTCCTGGAAGGGATGCTGATCGGCGCCTGGACGGTCGAGGCGACGGACGTCTACATCTACCTGCGCGATGAATACCCGCAATGCCGGGAAATCCTGCTGCGCGAGATCCCGAAGGTCGAGGCCGCCGGTCTCGCTCGCCACACCCGCATCCATCTGCGGCGCGGTGCCGGCGCCTACATCTGCGGCGAGGAATCGGCGATGCTGGAAAGCATCGAGGGCAAGCGCGGCCTGCCGCGCCACAAGCCGCCCTTCCCGTCGGTGGTCGGCCTGTTCGGTCGCCCGACCCTGATCAACAACATCGAGACGGTGTTCTGGGTCCGCGAAATCCTGGAGAAGGGCGGGTCCTGGTTCGCCAGCCACGGAGCGAACGGGCGCAAGGGACTGCGCACCTTCTCGGTCTCCGGCCGGGTGAAGGAACCGGGGGTCAAGCTGGCTCCTGCCGGCATCACCCTGCTGGAACTGATCGACCAGTATTGCGGCGGCATGGCCGACGGCCACACGCTGAAGGGCTATCTGCCCGGCGGCCCATCCGGCGGCATCCTGCCGGCATCGATGGCAAACATCCCGCTCGATTTCGGCACGCTGGAACCGCACGGCTCCTTCATCGGCTCGGCCGCCGTCGTCGTGCTGTCTGACAAGGACAACATGCGCGACGTGGCACTCAACCTGCTGAAATTCTTCGAGGACGAGAGCTGCGGCCAATGCACCCCCTGCCGCGTCGGCACCGAGAAGGCCGTGCGCCTGATCAGCGAGCCGGAATGGGACGAGGAACTGTTGACGGCGCTCGCCACCGTCATGGGCGATGCCTCGATCTGCGGCCTGGGGCAGGCGGCGATGAATCCGATCAAGCTGGTGATGAAGCATTTCCGTGAGGACTTCGTGTCGCGCCAGGGCACTGCCCAGGGCGCAACCGGGTCGCAGGGGTAAGGAGACCGACATGTCCAACGGCATCACTTTCACCCTGGACGGTTCCGAGGTCACGGCACGGAACGGCGAGACGATCTGGCAGGTCGCCACCCGTGTGGGCACTGAGATCCCGCATCTCTGCCACCGGCCGGAACCGGGGTACCGCCCGGACGGCAATTGCCGCGCATGCATGGTGGAGATCGAGGGCGAGCGTGTGCTCGCCGCCTCCTGTATCCGCAAGCCCAAGCCCGGCATGACGGTGCGCACCGCGTCGGAACGGGCCAAGGCGTCGCGCAAGCTGGTCTTCGAACTGCTTCTGGCTGACCAGCCGGAGCGGGAGACCGCCCACGACCCCAACTCCACCTTCTGGAAATGGACCGACAAGGTCGAGATCGCCGGCAGCCGCTTCCCCACCGTGGACCGGCCGACTAAGACCGACGACATGTCGCATCCGGCGATGGCGGTCCAGCTCGACGCCTGCATCCACTGCAACCTGTGCGTCCGCGCCTGCCGCGAGGTCCAGGTCAACGACGTCATCGGCATGGCGGCGCGCGGGCATCTGGAAAAGATCGTCTTCGACTTCGATGACCCGATGGGCCAGTCCACCTGCGTGGCCTGCGGCGAATGCGTGCAGGCCTGCCCGACCGGCGCGCTGATGCCGGCGACCCTGGTGGACCAGCAGGGCGTCTACACCAACGCCCCCGACCGCGAGGTCGACTCGGTCTGCCCCTATTGCGGCGTCGGCTGCCAGCTGACCTACAAGATCAAGGACAACAAGATCGTCGCCGTCGACGGCCGCGACGGCCCGTCGAACCAGAACCGGCTCTGCGTCAAGGGCCGCTTCGGCTTCGATTACGCCCATCACGGCGACCGGCTGACCGTGCCGCTGATCCGCAAGGAGGGCGTGTCCAAGCACGACGTCGACATCGACCCGATGAACCCCTTCACCCATTTCCGCGAAGCGACCTGGGATGAGGCGCTGGCGGTGGCGGCCGGGGGCCTGCGCAAGATCCGCGACGAGCGCGGTGGCAATGCGCTGGCCGGCTTCGGGTCGGCCAAGGGGTCGAACGAAGAGGCCTACCTGTTCCAGAAGCTGGTCCGCACCGGTTTCGGCACCAACAACGTCGACCACTGCACGCGGCTCTGCCACGCCTCGTCGGTGGCGGCGCTGATCGAGGGCGTCGGGTCGGGGGCGGTGTCTGCCCCCTTCATGGCGGCGGAGGATGCCGAGGTCATCGTCATCATCGGCGCCAACCCGACGGAGAACCATCCCGTCGCCGCGACCTTCTTCAAGAACGCGGCGGAACGCGGAGCGAAGCTGATCGTCATGGATCCGCGCGGGCTGGCGATGGCGCGCCATGCCACGCACATGCTGCAGTTCACGCCGGGTCGCGACGTGGCGATGCTGAACGCCATCCTCCACACCATCATCGCGGAGGGGCTGTACGACCGCCAGTATGTCCAGGCCAACACCGAGGACTTCGAGGCGCTGGCCGAGACGGTCAAGGATTACCCGCCGGAGGAGATGGAGAAGGTCTGCGGCATCCCGGCCACCACCCTGCGCACGGTTGCGCGTCTGTTCGCCCGGTCCAAGGCGTCGATCATCTTCTGGGGCATGGGCGTGTCGCAGCACATCCACGGCACCGACAACAGCCGCTGCCTGATCGCGCTGTCGCTGGTCACTGGCCAGATCGGCCGCCCCGGCACCGGCCTGCACCCGCTGCGCGGCCAGAACAACGTTCAGGGCGCGTCCGACGCCGGCCTGATCCCGATGTTCTACCCCGACTACAAGTCGGTGGAGGATCCGGAGGTCCAGTCCTTCTACGAGAACTACTGGGGCACCAAGCTGGACGGCAAGCGCGGCCTGACCGTGGTCGAGATCATGGATGCCATCCATGACGGCCGGATCAAGGGCCTCTATATCGAGGGCGAGAACCCGGCGATGTCCGATCCGGACGTGACCCACGCCCGCGAGGCGCTGGCCATGCTCGATCATCTGGTGGTGCAGGACATCTTCCTGACCGAGACGGCGAAATACGCCGACGTGGTGCTGCCTGCCTCCGCCTGGCCTGAGAAGGACGGCACGGTCATCAACACCAACCGTCAGGTCCAGATGGGCCGCGCGGCGGTGCCGATGCCGGGCGAAGCACGTCAGGATCTGTGGATCATCCAGGACATGGCGCGCGGGCTGGGCCTGAACTGGAACTACACTCATGTGTCGGAGGTGTTCGCGGAGATGGTCGGCGCCATGCCGTCGCTCGCCAACATCACCTGGGAGCGGGTGGAGCGCGAGGGCTCCGTCACCTATCCGGTCGATAGTCCCGACCAGCCAGGCCACGATATCGTCTTCGGCAACGGCTTCCCGACCAAGACCGGGCGCGGGCGCTTCGTGCCGGCGCGGCCGATCAACCCGGCGGAGACGCCGGATCTCGACTACCCGCTGGTGCTCACCACCGGCCGTCAGCTGGAGCATTGGCACACCGGGTCGATGACCCGGCGGTCGAGCGTGCTGGATGCGGTGGAACCGGAGGCGGTCGCCTATGTCTCTCCGCACGACCTCACCCGCGCCGGGATGAGGAGCGGCGACTATATGCTGGTGTCGAGCCGCCGCGGCACGATCCGTCTGAAGGCGCGCATCGACGACCGCATGCCGGTGGGGCTGGTCTTCATCCCCTTCGCCTACGCGGAAGCCGCGGCGAACGTGCTGACCAACCCGCAGCTCGACCCGTTCGGTAAGATCCCGGAGTTCAAATACTGCGCGATCAAGATCGAACGGGCTCAGGTTGCCGAGGCGGCGGAGTAGCCATCGGCAACCCGGCCATGCAGGCGGCGACTTTTGAGACCGCCTGCGGGTCGATGCCGGCGGTCCGCTCCCCGCCGCACAGTGCGCCGCGGAAGCCGAGATAGTCGGGCGACAGGGCCTTCAGGGCCGGGATGTCTGCGACCCGCAGCGACCCGGCCAGCCCTGTCAGTAGCCGGTGTGCCCGCGCGCAGCACACGAAGGAGCCCAACTGGTCATCCTGCCAGTGGTGGCGCAGGCCATGGCGCTTGCCGGCGGTGTCGAGCATCGCCCCGCGAAATCCGGCGGCGGCCAGCCTGTCGATCGGCAGACAGCAGGGGTCGCTGGGCCACAGGTCGGCGAAGAGCACGGCGATCAGCTTGGCCCCCTCCGCCGCCAGCGGTGCCAGCGCGTCGATGCAGCGGTCGGGCGCGCCATCGGGTGCGAAGCCGATCTTGACGAAATCCACGCCGGCTTCGGCAATCCGGCGCGCCGCCGGCACCACGGCGTCGGGCCGCATCGGCTGGTCGCCGATGGTGGCGCTCAGCCTTGGCCGCCCTGGAATATTTGCCATGTCCCCGACCACCAGGGCGATATCCTTCGGATCCCAGGCGCCGAGCGCTCCTGCGGCGGGATCCTTCAGGTCCAGGATGTCGGGTCCCGCCGGCAGGACCAGGGAGATTTCCGCCGCGTCCGCGACGCTGGCCAGCCATCCGGTCATGTGTCCTCCCCCGCGCGGTGAGCGGCGATGCGGGCCATCAGCCAATCCCAGGCTTCCAGCTCATGCGGGCCGGCGGTCTTGCCGATGGCGATGGACAGATAGTCGGACTCCCGCGCGATCTTGTCCATGGGAAGCATGTGCAGCCGGCTGACCAGGATCGCCGCCTCGATCACGGCCGCCTGCGCCCGGTTGAAGCCGCGGAAGCGGGCATGCGTGGCAGCATGGATGGCGCGGCAATGGAAGCGCGGGCGAACCGGATCGTCCTCCACTTCCTCGACGGTGATTTCCTCGTGCGACAGGCAGCCGGCCAGACGTGGCGCGTCGATCCGCTCCGCCGGAACGGTCGGCCAGTCGCGGCGGCGCCCGCTGATGCAGCCGGCGAAGACCCGCACATCGTCGGTGTGGTTGACGACGGCACAGCGCCGGGCCAGCAGATTGTCCAGCGTCCGCGACGGCCGGAATGGGGCCAGGATGAAGCGCTCGCGCTCGCCGTCCGGCTCCACCGTCACCCCCATCGGCGCCACATGGGGCTGCCCGTCTTCGTCGGTGGTAGTGATGATGGTCTCGCGGATCAGGGGCATGGCTCAGCCGCTTCGCTTGGTCGGGCCGATGGCGTGGAAGCCGGTGGGATCGTCCTGCGGCTCATCGGTTGCCACGCCCCAGCGCAATTCGCTGTCTTGCGCATAGCGTTTGCCGAGTTGCCAAGCGATCTGCGCCCGCGCCATCTCAACCCCAAGGTAAAAGGCATGACCGGCGTCGATGCCCGGATCGAGGCGAGGGAACAGGTCGAAGGGATCGGTGGCGCGATGGTGGCCGTCGCGATTGTAGAGATGGATGCCCTCGGCGCTGACCTCCACGCGGTAATTGGGATCGCGGATCTGCGCTGCGGTCTCCGCGATTTGTTCGGCGCTGCGGACGAAGGGCCGGCGGTCGCGCAGGCATAGCAGGCCGGTACCGAAGCCGCGCGGCATGCTGTGCGCCGCACGGGCGGCGAAGAACTGGCGCCGTGCCACGTCGAACTCACGAATGGCACGCCGACAATGCGGGCTGACCTGCACCGCCAGCACGTTGCCGATGCGCAGTTCCGACACCACGCCCATGAGCACGGCTGTGACGCCTGGCATATCGGCGTCGGTCAGCTCGGTCACATTGCCGATGCCCATCAGGATCTCGGCGTCCGGCCAGCGCTCGCGCACAGTGCGGTAGCGCAGTAGGGAGTCGGTGAAGCCGTGGTGGATCGGCTCCAGGATTGGATCGACCAGGAAACGCCGCCCGCGGCTGCTCATGGCGTCGATGGCGCGCGCCAAGCTGTCGAGATCCTGCGGCGTGGTGGGGATCAGCACCGGTACGGCATCCCCCTCGTCGACGAGATGGACCGTCTCCTCGGTCAGGCTGAGCAGAAAATCGGCGCCGGCCCGGGTGGCGCGGCGCAATTCGTCCGCATTCAGGGAATCGACGCTGACGGCGAAGCCGGCGCCGTGCAGCGCGCCGACAGTCTCCTCCAGATGGGGGAACGGGGTGTCGGGCAGGCAGCCGAGGTCGATGACGTCGGCACCGTCGCGCCGAAGCTCTGACGCCTTGGCAAGAATGGCGGCAGTGTCGCGCGACGGCGCATCCACGATCTCTGCAAAGATCCGGGTGTCGTGGCGGCTGAGATCGAGGGGGCGGGCCTGCCGCTGGAAGAATTGCGGCAGATCCTCAAGCTCGTCGGGGCCGCGCTCGACCGCCGTGCCGAAATGCGCGGCGAGAGCGTCGAGGTCGCCGCGGAAGCGGCCCGGCAGCAGGATCAGGTCGGCCCCCTGCGTGGATTCCAGCCGCCGCAGGACGATCTCCGTGGTGGCAAGGGCCGCGACCTTGACGCCGAGGTTGACGATGGTCGCCTCGAAGGGCAGGGGACCCAGCGAATCCAACACTTGCCGCAGCCGGTTTTCCGCCAGCGAGCCGGTCAGGAACAGGATGTGCCGTGCCATGCAGCCTCCGGTTCCCGCGCGCCGGTCAGCACCACCCCGACACCGGCCGCCTGGGGGACGATTTCCAGCTTTTCCACCTGCACCCGGGCGAAGACCGCCTGCGGCGGCGACAGGCACAGCGCCAGCAGCTTTTCGGCCAGAACCTCCAGAAGCTGGATGTGGGGGCTTTGCGTGAAGGCCTCGACCCCCTGGATCAGGTATTCGTAGGAGACGACGGCGTCGAGGTCGTCGACGAAGGGCCGGTTCGGCACCTCGACGGTGACAGTCAGGCTGACGCGCACGCGCTGGGTCCGGGTCTTCTCGTGATCCCAGACGCCGATGCGGAACTCGCCGACATAGTCGCGCAGCACCAGATCGTACCGGCGCATCACCGCGGCGGTGCGCGGCGGCGGTGGCCGCAGGACATTCATGATGCTGCTGTAGCCGCTCTGGGACTCATCCGGCATCTCTCGCTCCTCCCCGCCGCCCGCTCAGCGTCTTCCCGGCGCATGCTCCGCCAGCCGATGGTCGACCAGCCAGCCGACGCCGCGCGACCATGAGGTCTCGTTGTCACCGCGGATGTCGCCGCGTGCCGTCGTCACCACACGCCCGGTGGCGACATCCTCGACAACCAGCCCGATCCACAGGATCAGGCTGCTGATCTTGCGGACGATGCCGTAGACGACCAGATCGGCACCGGCGGCGCGAGCGATGTCCAGTTCGCAGCCGTTGCACGACCGGATCGCCGTCCCCGTCGGCACCAGCTTTGCCGTCAGCTGTGCCGTGGCGGTATCGTCGATCACATCGTAGCCCTTGGCGTTCAACGCATGGCGCAACTCCGCGCTGACCCGCTTCAGCCGCTCTGCATGATCCGCGGCCGGGGGCTCGCCGCTGCTGTCCTCCAGCTCAAGGTCCAGGACCAGCGTCCGTGCCGATGCGGGGGCCGCCGCCGCGAATGCCGCCAGAACCAGTGCCATCAGTGCGATGATAGCGGCTCCGTTCCACCTCCCCACATGATCCATCGGGCATCCCCTTTTGCGCACCGGTTCCGATTGCGTCCAATCGTTGGCGAGGCCATCATTCTCGCCATGCAACGATGTTCCTCTCCCCTCGGAACCGCCCTCGCCGCGGTTCTCGCCACGGCCGTGATCGTCGGGTTGCCTGCCGCCGGCTGGGCGCAGGACCCGAAGAATCCCGATTGGCCCTGTCAGCAGATCCTGGTCCCGACTCTGTCGCCAGCGTCCGTCTGGGACGGTCCGTCGATCGACGGGCTGGGGGACGCGTGGCAGCGTGACCCGGCGGTCGCCACCCTGGT